>NZ_JBICYR010000002.1:0-415236 GCF_043201175.1 Streptomyces sp. NPDC048337 | reverse complement strand
ACCGGTCAACGCGGTCAACGCGGTCAACGCGGTCAACGCGGTCAACGCGGTCAACGCGGTCAACGCGGTCAACGCGGTCAACGCGGTCAACGCGGTCAACGCGGTCACGCAGTCCAGTCCAGGATGATCTTGCCGCTGCGCGCCGTGGCGGCCTCGTCGAAGGCGGCCTGGAAGTCGCGGTGCGAGTAGCGGCCGGTGATGACCGGGGACAGGTCGAGGCCGCCCTCCAGCAGCACGGTCATCGCGTACCAGGTCTCGAACATCTCGCGGCCGTAGATGCCCTTGATGGTGATCATCGAGGTGACGACCTTGGCCCAGTCCACCGGGAACTCCTGCGCGGGCAGGCCCAGCATGGCGATCCTGCCGCCGTGCGTCATGTTGTCGATCATGTCGCGCATCGCCTCGGCGCGGCCGGACATCTCCAGGCCGACGTCGAAGCCCTCGCGCAGGCCGAGCCGCGCCTGGGCCTCGGCGATGGAGGTCTTGGCGACGTTCACCGCGAGCGTGGCGCCCGCCTTCCGGGCGATCTCCAGCCGCTCCGGGCTGACGTCCGTGATGACCACGTTGCGCGCGCCGGCGTGCCGGGCCACGGCCGCCGCCATGATCCCGATCGGGCCGGCACCCGTGATCAGCACGTCCTCACCCACCAGCGGGAAGGACAGCGCCGTGTGCACGGCGTTGCCGAACGGGTCGAAGATCGCCGCCACGTCCAGGTCCACGGCGGTCCGGTGCACCCACACGTTCTGCGCGGGCAGGACCACGTACTCGGCGAAGGCGCCGTCACGGCCGACCCCGAGCCCGATCGTGCTGCGGCACAGGTGGCGGCGTCCGGCCAGGCAGTTGCGGCACTTGCCGCACACCAGGTGGCCCTCGCCGCTGACCAGCGCGCCGACCTCGATGTCGGTGACGTCCGCGCCGAGCGCCGCGACCTCGCCGACGAACTCGTGGCCGAGGACGAGCGGGGTCTTGACCGCGCCCTGCGCCCAGCCGTCCCAGGCGCGGATGTGCAGATCGGTTCCGCAGATGCCGGTGCGCAGCACCTTGATCAGCACGTCGCCGGGGCCGTACTCGGGCTCGGGGACGTCCATGAGCCACAGCCCGGGCTCGGCCTTGTGCTTGACGAGTGCCTTCATGGGGGTGGCTCCAGGCATGCGGGAGGGAGCGCCTCGGGCGTGCGGGCCCGGACGGCGTCGGTACGGGCACCAATCTGCCGAGCGGCGCGGTGATCAGTCCATCGAGACTTTCTTAAGCGGGTCGACAGCGCAGCTTCACGCCTATGCTCCTCCCGTGACGGGGTCGGGAACCGGACCGGGGAGGTCCGGGGGGAATGGGGAGGTGAGGGGCGTGCCGAGTCTGCGCAGCAGGGCGCTGTCGGCGGCGCTGATCGCGGCGGGACGGCGAAGACGGTTCGGGAGCGCCGAGGCGGTGCGGACCCGGGTGGCGGAGTCCGCGCGCCGGCCCGCTTCGCACCTGCCGCCGCGCTCGCTGGGCCGGGTCGCGGAGATCTCGCGGACCTTCGTCGGGGCCTGGCCGGTGTACGACGTGGCCCCGCGCGGGACCGAGCCGACCTCCCAGGTGCTGTACGTGCACGGCGGCGGCTACATCGGCGAGCTGGTCCGCCCGCACTGGGCGATGATCCGGACCCTGGTCACCCAGGCGGGCGCCCGTGTGGTCGTCCCCGCGTACATCCTCGCCCCGCGCGGTACGGCCGACCGGACGGTCCCGGTCGCCGCCGACCTCCTCAGCGGTCTGATCGCGGCGGGCGGCGCCGGCGGGACGGTGCTCATCGGCGACTCGGCCGGAGCCGGTCTGGCGCTGGCCGCCGCGCAGCGGCTGCGCGACCGTACCGGGGCGCAGCCCTCCCGGATCGTGCTGATCTCGCCCTGGCTGGACGTGACCATGAGCCATCCGGACCAGGCGGGCATCGAGGCGGCCGATCCGCTGCTGGCCCGACCGGGGCTGCGGGAGGCGGGACGGCTGTACGCCGGGACCCTGGCCGCCGACGATCCGCGGGTGAGCCCCCTGCGCGGGTCCTTCGGCGGGCTGGCGCCGCTGACGGTGTTCACCGGGACCCGGGACGTGCTGAGCACGGACAGCAGGGAGCTGCTGCGCCGGGCGCGGGCGGAGGGCACCGAGGTGGAGTTCCACGAGGAGGCCGGGCTGCCGCACGTCTATCCCCTGCTGCCGGTGCCGGAGGGCCGGGCCGCGCGCGAGCGGATCGTCGAGCTGGTCCGGGCGACGGCGGAGCTGTGATCCCCGGACGCCGGACCCCGGTTCCCGGACGCCGACCCCCGGTCCACGGACATCGCGCTACGCCGTGCAGGTCATCAGCGAGCTGACCGGGAAGGCGCGGTACCCCGTCCAGTACGCCTCGTCGCGGACCGGGTCGGCGGGCGGGGTGCGGTTCGGCTGCCAGCCGACCGTGGCGAAGCCCGCGTCGACGGCCGCTTCGGCGAGGTCGGCGTGGGCCCATTCGCGGAACTCGAAGGGGACCGGCGGCTCGGTCAGGAAGTGCGCCTTCAGCAGCGGTGCGTCGCCCTCCGGGACCCGGTCGAGGATGCGGACCCCGTACGGCGACCAGTCCACGTGCGGGAACGCGCCCGCGTTGGGGACGATGGCGAGGAGTTTCCCGCCGGGGCGCAGGTTGGCGCGGGCGGAGCGGAACATGGCGTGCAGGGAGACGCGGTCGGGCGCGTAGTTGAAGAGGTAGACGGCGGTGGCGAGGTCGAAGGGGCCGAGGTCGGGGAGACCGGCGGCGTCCGCGACGAGGTACTCGATGCTGCCCGGCCGCTCCTCGGCGGCCTCGTGCTGACGGGCGAGTCTGATCATCTCCTCGGAGATGTCCACGCCGACGGTGCGGCGGGCGCCGCCGCGGGCCAGCAGCCGGGTGTTGTAGCCGTACCCGCAGGCCAGGTCGAGGGTGTCGAGCCCCCGTACCCCGCCGAGCGCGTCGAGGGCGCCGAGGAGGGTGTGGGTGTCGGCCGCCGAGAAGGCGGCCGTGCTCTTGGACTCCGCGAAACGCTCGCCGATGGTGTCGTACTGGTACCGCATGCTCTGCCTTCCGGTGGCCTGCCGGGGGGGGGTGGGACGCGTGCGTATGGTTCCCCGCGGCGCGTCCGGGGGCGGCCCGTACACCCGTGCGTCCCCCGGACGAGGGAGGCGGTCGGCCGGTCGGCCTATCGCCGCCGTTCCCGTACGGGGCTCAGCGCGATCAGCACCTGCCGAGAGGGCCCGTCCGGGCAGGAGGAGGCGCACCCGCGGGAGGCGAAGAAGCACCCGTCGCGTTCCGGAGCACCGATCTCCTCCCGCTTCAGGCGGCCCTTGCGGACCCAGTAGCCGGCCAGCTCGGCGGCCTCGGCCGGGCTGATGCCCAGGCGGGCGGCGAGTTGGATCCCGAGCCCGATGAGGGTCAGCCGGGTGCCGATCTCGGCGCGCTGCGCGGCCACGGTGGCCATGCAGGGGGTGTAGCCCCGACCAGCCGCTGTGGGCGGTCGACGCGTAGGTGATCGTCTTCGCCGCGCTGCTGATCCCGGCCGGCGCCCTGGCGACCGGTACGGCCGCAAGGGCGCCCTGCTCGGCGGGCTCGCCCTGTTCGCCGCGGGCGGGGCGGTCAGCGCCCTCCAGTAGGCGAAGGGCTTCTCCCCCGCCCGGACCGGCCTGGCGATCGTCCCGCTGACCATCGGGATGGCCCTGGTGCCCCGCTTCGGCGCCCGGCTCCAGGAGCGGATCGGGCCCCGGCCGCCGATCGGCACCGGGCTGTGCGCGCCCGCGCTGACCCTGACGGTGGTCGCCGAGCTGCCCGCGCACCAGGCGGGGCTCGGCTCCGGACTCAACACCGCGGCCCGCGAGATC
The DNA here is from genome assembly GCF_043201175.1 of Streptomyces sp. NPDC048337. Lineage (NCBI taxonomy): Bacteria > Bacillati > Actinomycetota > Actinomycetes > Kitasatosporales > Streptomycetaceae > Streptomyces > Streptomyces sp. NPDC048337. Next base: position 411,384 of record NZ_JBICYR010000002.1, on the reverse strand, counting down.
GGCGCCGCCCTGGGGGTGGCGGTGGTCGGCACGGTGCTGGCGTCGCGCTTCCACGGGAACCCGCAGGACCCGGCGCAGGTCGCGGCCTTCACCGACGCGATGGGGGCCCGCTTCGGCCGCCGTGGTGGCCGGGTACCGCAACACCGGGCCCAAGGGCGGTACGCCGTAGTACGCGGTACCTCCGGGATGCACCCCCCGCCGCCGAGGGCGCATCCTGGCGGTGTGACGGCGAGACCGGACAACGACGGCCCCGTCCCTGACGTCACGGCCCAGGTGCTCGCCCGGGCCGCCGTCGAATGCGTGGCGGCCGTCGGCGGGTACGCGGGCGGGGTGTACCTGCGCTCCGGCACCGAGGGCCTGCTCCTGCTGGCCGCGGTCGCGGGGCTCCCGGTGCGGCTGTTCCGGCCCTGGGGGCGGATGGCGGTGAACCGCCCGTACCCGGTGGCCGAGGCCTACCGCTCCGGGCAGTCGCTGTACCTGCCCGACGCGGAGTCGGCCATGGCCCGTTTCCCGCAGCTGATGGCCGGCCTGCCGTTCCCGTTCGCCTCGCTGTACGAGCCGGTCACCGCGGGCCGTGAGCGGTTCGGGGTGCTGTTCGTGCTGCGCGCGTCGACCCCCGGGCTGCAGGTGGGCGCGCCCGACCGCGGACGGCTGCGCGAGACCGCGGACCGGCTGGCCCGGAAGCTGGCGGCGCTGACCGCGGCCGGGGCGCCGGTGGTCTGGGAGGACGCCCCGGTGGCCGTGGACCTGCCGCCGGCGCCCGCAGGACCGGGGGGATCCGACGGAGGCGCCCGGGAGGCCGTCGACCGGCTGGCGCAGGCCGTGCTGTCCGTGGACCGGCAGGGCCGGATCGGCTTCGTCAACACCGCCGCCGAGGAACTGTTCGGCAGCAGCGCGGAGCAGCTGCGCGGGCAGGTGCTGTGGGAGGCCCTGCCCTGGCTCGGGCACCCGGCGTACGAGGACTACTTCCGCGGGGTGTTCCTGTCCACCGAGCCGGTGCACTTCGCGGCCCGGCGCGGCCGGCACCCGCCGGGCGAGTGGCTGTCGGTGGACCTGCACCCGGCGCCCGACGGGGTGACCGTGACGATCGGCGCGACCCCGGAGCCCGACTACGCGCCGCCGTCCGCGGTCCGCCCGGGCGGGGGGCTGGGCTCGCCCGCAGACCGGGCCTCCGCGCTGTACCGGCCGGTGGCCCTGGCGATCGCGCTGACCGAGGCGGTCACGGCCCGTCAGGTGTCGGCGGTGGTCACCGACGAGCTGCTCCCTGCCTTCGGCGGCCGGCAGCTGGCGATCTACCTGCTCGACGAGCGGCATCTGCACCTGGCCTGGGAGACCGGCTTCCCGAAGGGCTTCCTCGACCGGTTCGACGGGGTCGCGCTCGACGTCCGGCTGCCGGGCGTGGAGACCCTCGCCTCGGGCCGGCCGCTGTTCTTCGAGTCGATGGAACACCTGGCCGCCGCCTATCCGGGCATCCCGATGGACGCCTCCGTGGGCGCCCGCGCCTTCCTGCCGCTGATCGCCTCCGGCCGGCCGGTCGGCTCGTGCATCCTCGGCTTCGACCAGCCGCGGGGCTTCAGCCCGGAGGAGCGTACGGTGCTGACCGCGCTGGCCGGGCTGATCGCCCAGGCCCTGGAGCGGGCGCGGCGTTACGACACGGAGGCGGCGCTCGCCCGGGGGCTCCAGGCGGCCCTGCTCCCACACCGGCTGCCGGTGCGGGAACACGTGGACACGGTGGGCCGCTACCTGCCCGGCACCGCGGGGATGGACGTCGGCGGCGACTGGTACGACGTCATCGAGACCGGCCGGGGCCTGCTGGCCCTGGTGATCGGGGACGTCCAGGGCCACGGGGTGCAGGCCGCCGCGACCATGGGCCAACTCCGCAGCGCCGTACGGGCCTTCGCACTCAGCGGGAGCACCCCGGAGCAGGTGGTGGCCGGGACGAACCAGCTGCTCATCGACCTGGACCCGGGCCAGTTCGCAAGCTGCTGCTACGTGTTGCTCGACCCGGCGTCGGGAGACACCCGCGCCGTGCGGGCCGGGCACCCCCAGCCGCTGCTGCGCCACCCCGACGGCCGGACCGAGGTACTGGACCTGGCAGGCGGGGTGGTGCTCGGCATCGACCCGGAGGCCACGTACCCGGTGACGGAACTGCGGCTGGACACGGGCTCGGTGCTCGCCCTGTACACGGACGGGCTCGTGGAGGTGCCGGGCACCGACATCGACCTCGGGGTGGAGCGGCTTCGGCTGTCCCTGGCCGACGCGGCCCCGGTGCCGCTGACCGAGACGGCCGACCGGCTGCTGGGCGAGGCGGGCCGGGTCGCCGACCGGCCGGACGACATCGCCCTGCTGCTGGCGTCCCGTACGGGCTCGGTCAGAACGTGACCGCGGTGGCGCGGGCGCAGGCGTCTCCGGCGAGCCGCGGCCCCGGCCGCCCGGGACAGCATCGGGCACCCGGACGCCGGGGCCGATTCGGTGACGCTGCTGATGGACGCCCTGCGTACGGCCTTGGACGCGCCGGAGGCCGCCACCGTCGCCGAGCCCGCGACGACAGCGCCTCGGTGGCCGCCGCGGTGGCCGAGCTGTCGGGCGCGCTGCCGGGCGGGATCGGTACGAGCGCGGACCTGGTCCTGGCCGACCCCGGTGCGCGGTAGCCGGATCACCCGGTCCGGCAAAGCGGAGGGAAATTCTTCCGCGGGCGGGCTGCGGTTCCCGCACACACCGCTCGTGCAGCCTTAACACGGTCTTTACGTCGCGGACCGGGGCCGGGCAGGCCCTGGACGACGGAATCCGCAGGTAAACAGCTATTGACCTGCGGTTCTCGCAGAGATTGCATGTCGGCCCGGGAGCCACGGAACCACTTGCTCACCACCGCCTCGGAGGCGATACCGCTCCCCTCTCATTCACCGCATCTGCCGATCGGAACCCCGCACCGATGACTGACACGATCAGCGCACCACAGGCCCTCTCCCCCGCCACCGGGCCCGTCCCCCAGAAGCTCAAGCGTTCCATCGGCGTCGTCGGAGGCACTCTCCTCACGCTCTCGTGCGTGACGCCGGCCTCGACCCTCTTCGTCGTAGTTCCCGACCTCTTCGCGAGCCTCGGCACGTGGACGGCCCTCACCATCGCCATCGGCTCACTGCTCTGCATCGGCGTCGCGTTCTGCTACTCCGAGCTGGGCACGCTCATCCCCAGCGCGGGCGGCGAGTACGCGATGGTCTCCACCATGGCCGGCCGGCTCGCCGGGTGGCTGGTCTTCGTCCTGTCCCTGCTGGTCGTCATGATCGTGCCGCCCGTGATCGCCATGGGCACGGCCGACTACCTCGCCCCGGTGATCGACATACCGGCACCGGTCGCGGGCGGCGGCGTCATGCTGCTCGCCACCCTCGCCGGACTCCTCGACCTGAGGGCCAACGCCTGGATCACCGGCATCTTCCTGGTGCTCGAAGTCATCGCCGCGGCGCTCGTCGCCGTACTGGGCTTCGCGCACAGCGAGCGCGGCGCCGACGCGCTCGTGCACGGCACGGTCGCGGCCGAGGGCGGCGGCACCTCCGCGGTCACCGCGGGAATGGTCATCGCCGGACTCGCCATCGCCCTGTTCGTCACCCAGGGCTTCTCCACGGCCGTCTACCTCTCGGAGGAGCTGGAGAACCCGCGGCGCAACGTCGCCCGCACCGTGCTCCTGACGCTCGCCATCTCCACGGCCGTCATCCTCGTCCCGGTCATCGCCATCACCATGGGTTCCCCCGACCTGGACGCGCTGGCCGCCGGCGACCTCGGCGGGATGGTCACCGCCTGGTCCAACTCGGCCGTCGGCACCTTCGTGAGCCTGTGCGTCGCCCTCGCCATCATCAACGCGGGCATCGTCATGGTCATCCAGAACTCGCGCGTGCTCTTCGCCTCCGCCCGCGACAAGGCCTGGCCGATGCCGGTGAACAACGCCCTGTCCAAGCTGGGCCGCTTCGGCTCGCCGTGGGTGGCCACCCTGGTCGTCGGTGTCCCGGGCGCGGCGCTGTGCTTCGTCAACCTCGACACCCTGTACGGGGTCACCGGCGTCTCCGTGACCGGCATGTACCTGCTCGTCGCGGTGGCCTCGCTGTTCAGCCGGCGAGGGGCGCACCGCGAGACGGTCGCCTGGCGCATGCCGCTGTGGCCGGCCGTGCCGATCGCGCTGATCGTCGTCTTCGCGTACATCCTGGTCAAGCAGGACACCCAGTACCTGCTGTGGACCGGCGGGATCACCGCCGCGGCCACCCTGTACTGGGCGCTGTACCTGCGGCCGCGGCGCGAGACGCGCTGGCTGGTCAGTATTCCGGAGGACGGCGAGGAGATCGCCGCGTAAGGTCGCGGCAACCGGATCGCGCGGTCCCGCCAGGGTGCGGGGCTGTGGCAGAGCGGTCCATTGCACCGTCGGCACCGGAGGTCTCCCGGTGCCGACGACGGCGTACTGCGCCAGCATGCCGTCGAGGGTGCAGCCGGGCTGGTCGATGGCGTCCGGGCTGATCCGGCCGGAGCGCCAGCGCGGGAAGTACGTGCCGGCGACGCGGTCACCGACCGCGAAGCGGGTCACCGCCCCGCCCACGGCGATGACCTCGCCCGCGCAGTCGCTGAGGGCGACGACCCCCGGGGACGGCGGGCAGCGGGTAGCGCCCCTGAAGGATCATCAGGTCGCGCCGGTTGAGCGAGGCCGCCTTCACCGCGACGACGATGTCGTTCGGGCCGGCCGGCTCCGGAATCGCGGGCCCGCCGTCACGCAGCACGATCCCGTCGATGTCGCCGAACGCTTCCAGGTGGTACGCACGCATCCCGGCCTCCAGGGCGGTTCCGTCGATCCGTAGGTCCTTACGGGTGCCGATGCTGCGCGGGCCGGGACACGCACGGCAATTCCCTCCGGGGAATCGCCGGGTCCGCGGGGCAGCGGCTAGAAAGGGGGCCATGGCCACCACCACCGCCCCCGCCGTGCCCACCCCCTTCTCCCTCGAAGTGCGCCGCCGGCGGGCGCTGCGCCGCATGAGCCAGCTCGAACTGGCCGTGCTCGCCGGTACCACGCAGCGCCACCTCAGCTTCATCGAGAGCGGCCGGTCGAGGCCGGGACGGGCGATGGTGGTGCGGCTCGCCGAGTCCCTGGGGCTGACCCTCCGGGAGCGCAACTCCCTCCTGCTGGCAGCTGGTTACGCCCCGGCCTACGCCGAATCACCGCGGGACGGCGCCGCCCTGGAGCCGGCCATGACCGCCCCGCGCACCGTCCTGACCGGCCATCTGCCGTACCCGGCGGTGGTCGCCGGCGCGCGCGGTGAACTGGTCCTGGCGAACGAGGCGTTCGGGGTGATCGCCGAGGGCGCGGCCGCGCACCTGCTCGCGGCGCCGGTCAACGTACTGCGGCTCGCGCTGCACCCCCAGGGCATGGCGCCGCGCGTACTGAACCTGGCGGCGTGGGGCCGGCACATCGTGGAGAGCCTCCGCAGTCGCGCGCAGGCCCACCCCGACCCCGAACTGGACAGGCTGATAGCGGAGTTGCGCGGCTACCTGCCCGCGGAGGCGCCGCCCGGGCCGGACCACCTCGGCTTCGCGGTACCGCTGCGGCTGCGCACCTCCGGCGGCGAACTGCGGCTGCTGACCACCCTCACCTCCTTCGCCACGGCCGTGGACGTCACCCTGGCCGAGCTCCACCTGGAGGCCTTCCTCCCCGCCGACGCGGCCACCGCCGACCTCCTGCACCGCCGCGAGGCCGACCGCAAGGCGGGCCTGCTGGCCTGACGGGAGCGCCGCGCCTATGATCCGCGGCATGGCCACTCCCGCCGTCCTCAGCGTCAGCCAGGCCCACTCCCGCCGGGAGGAGTTCGCCGTCATCGACGTCCGCACCCCGGGCGAGTACGCCTCCGGCCACCTCCCCGGCGCACTGAACGTCCCCCTCGACCGGCTCACCGCCTCCCTGCCCCGGCTGCGACAGGCCGCCGTGGACAAGGAACTGCTGCTGGTGTGCGCCTCGGGCGCCCGCTCGCTGAACGCGGCCCGGACCCTGTCCGAGCACGGCATCACCGCGGTCAGCCTGACCGGCGGCACCCGGGCCTGGTCGGCCGGCGGTCACCGGCTCGACCACCCCGCCGAGGGCCCCCGGGCGGTCTGGGCCATGGAGCGGCAGGTCCGGCTCACCGCCGGGACGATCGTGCTGCTCGGCCTGCTCCTCGGGCTGCTGGTGCACCCGGCGTTCCAGCTGCTCAGCGCCGGCATCGGGGCCGGTTTCGTCTTCTCCGCGCTCACCGACACGTGCGGCATGGCCGTGGTCCTCGGCAAACTGCCCTTCAACCGGCGGCTCCAGGCCCCGCTTCCGCTTCCTCCCGGGCCAGGGTGAGCGCGGTGTTGACCAGGCCGACGTGGCTGAAGGCCTGGGGGAAGTTGCCGAGTTGGCGTCCGGCGACGGGGTCGTACTCCTCGGCGAGCAGCCCCACGTCGTTGCGTACGGCCAGCAGCCGCTCGAAGAGGGCGCGGGCCTCCTTGGGCCGGCCCGTCAGATGGAGGGCGTCGGCCAGCCAGAACGAGCAGGCCAGGAAGGCTCCTTCGTCGCCTGGCAGTCCGTCGACGGAGGGGCCTTCGGTGCTGTAGCGGCGGACCAGGCCGCTGCGCCCGAGCTCCTCACGGACCGCGTCGACGGTACCGACGACCCGCGGGTCGTCGGGCGGCAGGAAGCCGACCCTGGGGATGAGGAGGGTCGCCGCGTCGAGCTCCCGGGAGCCGTAGTACTGGGTGAAGGTGCCCCGCTCGGGGTCGTAGCCCCGTGCGCACACGTCGCGGTGGACCTCGTCCCGCATGGCACGCCAGCGCTCCACGTCCTCGGCGCCCGCCATCGAAGGGTCGCGCTCCAGGGTCCGCACGGCCCGGTCGGCGGCGACCCAGGCCATCACCTTCGAGTGGACGAAGTGGCGGCGCGGGCCGCGCACCTCCCACAGCCCCTCGTCGGGCCGGTGCCAGTTCTGCTCCAGGAAGTCGAGCAGCGCGAGCTGGATCCGCCAGGCGTGGTGCTCGGAGGGGATCCCGGAGGCACGGGCCAGGTAGAGGGAGTCGAGGACCTCCCCGTAGACGTCGAGCTGGAGCTGGTCGACCGCGGCGTTGCCGACGCGCACGGGGGCGGAGGAGGCGTAGCCGCGCAGCCAGGGCAGCTCGCTCTCGGGGATCCGCCGCTCGCCCGCGATGCCGTACATGATCTGGAGGTCGGCGGGGTCGCCGGCGACCGCGCGCAGCAGCCAGGCGCGCCAGGCGAGGGCCTCGTCGAGGAAGCCGGTCGACAGGAGCGAGCCGAGGGTCAGGGTGGAATCGCGCAGCCAGCAGTAGCGGTAGTCCCAGTTGCGGACGCCGCCGAGCTCCTCGGGGAGGGAGGTGGTGGCCGCGGCGGCGATGCCGCCGGTCGGGGCGTAGGTGAGGGCCTTGAGGGTGATCAGGGAGCGGGTCACGGCCTCCCGGTAGGGGCCCTCGTAGCGGCACCGGTCGGTCCATTCCCGCCAGTCGGCGAGGCTCTGCTCCAAGGCGGCGAACGGGTCGACGGGCTCGGGGCGCGGCTCGTGCGAGGCGTGCCAGGTGAGGACGAAGGCGACGCGCCGGCCGGCGGTGACCGGGAACTGGGAGCGGGTGCTGTTGTCCTCGCCCCAGGTGCGGACCGGGGGTTCGCTGCGGAACCAGACGGAGTCGGGTCCGGCGACGGCGACCCGGTCGCCGTCGCTGCGGCGGACCCAGGGGACGACGTGGCCGTAGTCGAAGCGCAGGCGCAGGGTGCTGCCCATCCGGACCCGGCCGGAGACGCCCTCGACGATGCGGATCACGTCGGGGGCGACGTCGCGCTGCGGCATGAAGTCGATGACCTTGACGGTGCCGGTGTCGGTCTCCCAGTAGGACTCCAGGATCAGCGAGCCGTCCACGTAGGCCCTGCGGGTGCAGCGCTCGCCGTCGGCGGCGTCGAGGGGGGCGATGCGCCAGTGGCCGTTCTCCTCGTCGCCGAGGAGTCTGGCGAAGCAGGCCCCCGAGTCGAAGCGGGGCAGGCACAGCCAGTCGAGGGACCCGTCACGGCCGACCAGTCCGCTCGTCATGAGGTCGCCGATGAGTGCGTAGTCTTCGATGGGTTGTGTCATTTGTACGCTCTTCCCCCGAATGTCCGGGGCCAATCAGGTCAGGCCCCGGACACTCGCGCGCGCGTCAGTTCCGCACGAGGAGCAGCAAACCGGCGAGGACGACACCGAGGGCGACGGCGAGGGCGCCGTGGGCCAGGCGGTGGCCCCGGAGCACGGGCAGGAAGCGGTCGACGGCGTAGCGGCCGGGGCCGGTGAGGGCGAGGGCCGCGGCGCCCGCGGTCAGCAGCAGTTCGTACTCGACGCCCGCGGGGGCGAAGAAGGATCCCGCGCCGTGCACGGCGATCGCGTTGATGAGGGTGCCGACGATGGCGGCGCCGGCGAGCGGGGTGAGCAGCCCGACGGCGAGGCCGAGGCCGCCCAGGGTCTCGGTCAGGCCGGCGAGGACGGCCATCGCGTCGCCGGCGGGGTAGCCGCTGGCGGTGAAGAACTGGCCGGTGCCCCTGACTCCGCCACCCCCGAACCAACCGAAGAGCTTCTGGGAGCCGTGCGCGGCCATGGTCAGCCCGAGGACGAGGCGCAGGAGCAGCAGGCCGGCGTCGTGGCCCGGGGTGGACAGAGCGACGGCCTGCGCGGTCACGGCCGCCCGCGGCTTCGCGCTCGCGCTCGACGAGGTGACGGAGGGGCTGGTCATCGTGGGGGTTCCTTCCGGTCGGGCGGCCCGAGGGACTGGGGACAGGGGGACACAAGGTTGTTCAAATTCGAACCGCCAGCCATCGACCCTAACCAGTGATTCAAATTCGAACAACCCGTGTACCCTGAACCCATGGCTGAAACGAGATGGCTGGACGAGCGCGAGATGCGGGCCTGGAGCGGATTCCTGGCCGCGTCGGCCCTGGTGAACCGCCGCCTCGACCAGCAGCTGAAGGACGACTCAGGACTCTCCCACCCGCAGTACGAGATCCTCGTGCGCCTCGCCGCGGCCCCCGGCCGCGAGCTGCGCATGACCGAACTCGCCAACGGCCTGATCAACTCCAAGAGCGGGCTGACCTACCAGATCACCCAGATGGAGAAGGCCGGCCTGGTCCGCCGCCGCAGCTGCCCCTCCGACGTACGCGGAGTCTTCGCCGTCCTCACCGAGGCCGGCAGCGCCCGGCTGGACGAGGCGGCGCCCGGCCACGTGGCCACGGTCCGCGAGATCCTCGTCGACGTGCTCACCCCCGAGCAGCTCGACGCGCTCGCCGACGGACTTGGCGAGGTCGGCCGGCGGCTGCGCGCGCAGGGCGCCTGAGCGTCCGCGCCACGCGGTACGCGGGCGCGCGATACGGGTATACGGCCGAAATGGACGGAAAAGCCTGGCTCACTCTGGCCGCCGTCATCGCGGCCGGACTCGCGCTCTACGCGGCCGTGCTGCTCGTACGGGTCTTCAAGGCCCGGCGGCTGCTGCTCGACGCCGGGATCCCGCTGCGCGACAAGGCCCTCTTCTGGGTCGCCGTGGCCTACACGGTCTCACCGGTGGATCTGATTCCGGATCCGGTGTACCTGGACGACATCGGCATCCTGCTGCTGGCCCTGCGCTCCCTCCACGCGGCGGCGGCCCGCCTGCCCGGCAAGGACCCCGCCCCGTCGTGACGGTCAGAGGACTCCGCGCGGCCGGAACTGGACGCTGATGCGGGGGCCGACGGCCCGCGCCGACTTCGGCACCGCGTGTTCCATGGTCCGCTGGCAGGAACCGCCCATGACGATGAGGTCCCCGTGGCCCAGCGGCAGCCGCAGCAGGGTGGCGCCGCGGTCGCGGGGGCGGAAGGCGAGGTCGCGCGGGTCTCCGACGGAGACGATCGCGACCATGGTGTCCTCGGTGGAGGAGCGGCCGGTGCGGTCCCCGTGCCAGGCCACGCTGTCGCGGCCGTCGCGGTAGAGGCAGAGCCCCGCGGTGGTGAAGGGCTCGCCGAGTTCGGGCGCGTAGTGGCGGGACAGGAGGTCGCGGGCCTCGGTGAGGGCGGGGTGCGGCAGCTCCTCCCCTTCCCCGTAGAAGGCGAGCAGGCGGGGCACTTCGACCTCGCGCTCGTACATCTGCCGCCGCTCGGCGCGCCAGGGCACGTCGGCGGCGAGCCGCTCGAAGAGCGCGTCGGCGCCGCTCAGCCAGCCGGGCAGGTGGTCCACCCAGGCCCCGGCAGCGAGCGCCGTACGCCGGATCCCGGCGAGCGAGCCCAGCCGGATCTCGTCCCCCTGGTCGAAGAGGGACCCCTGAAGGCCTTGGACTGCGTGCATGACACCACCCTAACCCCGCGAACCGAACACATGCACGAATTGCGGGTGGGGGTGGTTCACGGCGCCGGAGTGTGGACCGCCCTGCGGCCGAGGATCTCGGCGAGGCCCCGGCGGGTCGCGGCCAGGACGACGCGGTCCTCGGCCTTGAGGACGTAGCCGGGGTGCAGCTGCCACACCAGCCCGGGCCGCCCGGCCGGATCCGCCCCGCGGGCGCTGGACAGGTCGGGGCGGCGGTCCTCGGGGGAGTCCGTGTCGAGGGCGATCACCCGCCAGGCCCCCGGGCGGAAGGACTCGGCGATCGTCCGCCCCTCCAGCTGCGGATGGCCGGCCACCTCGATGGCCGCGAAGAGCAGCACCCGGCGTTCCACCGGTATGGCGCCGAGGATCTGCCGGCCCATCATCGCCCCCGCGAACGCGGGCGCGGCGAGGTGCGTCACGCTCCGGCTGCGGGTGAGGGCGGCGGGGTGCGCGGCGCGCAGGGTGCGGTAGACGGCGGTCGCGAAATCGTCCTCGAACAGCCGCATCACCACCCGCAGTTCGGGGTTGACCGTACGGGCGTACAGGGCGGCTTCCAGATTGGTGGTGTCGGCGCTGGTGAGGGCGAGGAGCGAGTGCGCCCGGTGGACGCGGGCGGCCTCCAGCACCCCTTCCTCGGTGACGTCGCCGAGCACCACGGGCACGCGCAGGCTCCGGGCCAGTGCCAGGCCGCGGGCCTGCGGATCCGACTCCACGCAGACCACCGGAATGTCCAGCTCCCGCAGCCGCGCCAGGACCCGCGCCCCGATCTTGCCCAGTCCGAGCAGGACGACGTGCCCCGACTGGCCGCGGGACGGCCGGCGCAGGACGCTGGCCGTCCGGAAGGCACCGAACGCCTCCAGCGCGGCGGCCACGAGGACCGGCAGCAGGAGCAGGCCGACGAATCCGGCCAGGATCTGCAGCGTCTTGCGCTCCGGGGGCTGCCCCAGGGCCGGGTCGTTGATCGCGAAGAGGTCGAGCAGGGTGATGTAGGCGGCGTGCAGCGGGTGGTCGCCCGTGGTCACCCAGGAGGCCACGGCCAGGGCGGTCACGGCCAGCGAGATGCCGGCCAGCGACCAGCGCAGCCGCCGCGAGAACAGGTAACCCACGGGCAGGGAGGAGGCGTTGAACCGGGCCGCCGACCGCCCGGGCCCGACATGGGTGACCGCCTCCAGGGCCACGATGGCCCGTCCGGTCGCGGCGGCCACCGCGCGGTCGTCCGGGAGCAGTTGGAGGCCGCGTTCGTCGCCCAGTACGGAACTCTCGCTTCCCGCCGGGTCGCTGGCGGTGGCGGACAGCAGGGCGAGCGTGCACAGGCCCGGATCGGCCACCTCGCCCCGGCCCGGCGGCGTACGCTCCACCGCCCGCAGCAGCAGCCCGTCGGCCTGGACCACCTTGCTCGTACCGGCGATGGCGCTGGCGGCCAGGGCGGGGGCCGCCGTATCGGCGTCCGAGAGCACCGTGGTCGAGGAGTCGAGCTCCCGCCGGTCGAGTTCCGGTTCGGCGACGATGGCCGCCTGGTCCAGCAGTTCCTCCAGGTGCTGGCCGAGCTTGCGGTTGTAGAGCCGGATGACCAGCCGCAGCCTCGGGTTGAGCCGCCGCGCCACCAGCGCGGCTCGGATGTTGGTGTCGTCGTCCTCGTACACGAGGGCCAGCGCGGCGGCCCCGGCCACCCCGGCCGCGGCCAGCACCTCCTCGTCCGGATCGGCCGCCTCGACCACCCGCAGCTCGCTCGCGGGCGACCGCCCGGCGCCCGCCGCCCGGGCCCGCGCCGTCGGCACCCGGCCGAACAGGCCGAGCCCGCGGCCCGCCCCGCGCCGCCCGAGTGCCGGCTGCGGGTCCCGGGCGGCGGGCACCACGAGCGTCACGCGCTCCTCGTACACGTCGCGGAGCTCGGTCGCGAGGCGGCGCGACAGGCCGTCGTCGCCGCACACGACCATCCGGCCGGTGGCGTCGGGGAGTTGGTTCTGCGAGAGGTTCGGCTGCACCCGCACAGGATGCCCTGCGGCTCCGCCCGGGGCCGGTGCCGGGGGCCGGCGGCGTGCGGCGCGGGCGGTGAGGAGGCGGTCGCCCACGGCGGCCGTCGAGGCCTGCTCGCAGGCGACCTTGGCCTGGCCGTGGATCGCGCGGTCGGCCTCGCTCCGGTCGGTCGGGGGATGGAGGGCCGAGGACTCGTCGGCGCCCAGTACGGCGTGGGAGGCGTACGCGCTCACGGAGGAGACTACGTCCAGTGCCCGGCCCGGTCGCCGAGGGCGGCGAGCGCGCCACGGACGAAGCCCGGCTGCCACGACACCCACGAGGCACGTCACCCGATGGCCGCGCCCCAGGGCCCTGCCGCGACAACTCCGGGCCCTCCTATCCCTGGTGCTGGTTGATGTTGACCAGCCACGTGATGCCGAAGCGGTCGGTGCACATGCCGAACACGTCGCCCCACATCTGCTTCTCCAGGGGCACGGTGACGGTGCCGCCGGCGGAGAGCTTGTCCCAGTAGCCGCGCAGCTCGTCGGCGTCCTCCCCGCTCACGCTGACCGAGATGTTGTTACCGCGCCTGTGCGGCTGACCGGGCGGGTTGTCGGCGCCCATCAGCGTGAAGCCGCCGTCGGTCTCCAGCATGCTGTGCATGATCTTGTCGGCGGCGTCTCCGGCCTCCTTCGCACCGAACTCGCCGTAGGTGTTCGTCTTCAGCGTGCCGCCGAAGACGGCCTGGTAGAACTCCATGGCCTGCCGGGCGTCTCCGTCGAAGGTGATGTACGGGTTGAGTCGAGAAGGCACGAGGTCTTCCTTTCGTGGTGCAGAGTCGGTTGCGGTGGCCCCCTGGCTCCAGACTGCTGGTGGTGGCCGCCTGTCGCGCGCCAGGCACGCCGGACGGGCACGACGGAACACTGAGGAGACGACCGTGAAGATGCTCATCAACACTCCCGAAACCGTGGTCGCCGACGCCCTGCGGGGGCTGGCGGCCGCCCATCCCGAGCTGGATGTCGACGTGGAGCGCCGGGTGGTCGTACGGCGGGACGCGCGGGAGGGCGGGCGTGTCGGGCTGGTGTCCGGGGGCGGCTCCGGGCACGAGCCGCTGCACGCCGGGTTCGTGGGGTACGGGATGCTGTCGGCCGCGTGCCCCGGGGAGGTGTTCACCTCGCCCGTGCCCGACCAGATGCTGCGGGCCGCCTCGGCCGTGGACGCCGGACAGGGGGTGCTGTTCGTCGTCAAGAACTACACGGGTGACGTGCTGAACTTCGAGATGGCCGCCGAGCTCGCCGAGGAGGACGGCCTGCGGATCGAGCGGGTGCTGGTCAACGACGACGTCGCGGTCACCGACAGCCTCTACACGGCCGGGCGGCGCGGCACCGGGGCCACCCTGTTCGTCGAGAAGATCGCCGGGGCGGCCGCCGAGGAGGGTGCGCCGCTGGAGCGGGTCGCGGCGATCGCGCGGCGGGTGGGCGAGTGCTCGCGCAGCTTCGGCGTGGCGCTCAGCGCCTGCACCACGCCCGCGAAGGGCAGCCCGACCTTCGATCTGCCGGACGGGGAGCTGGAACTGGGGATCGGGATCCACGGAGAGCCGGGCCGGGAGCGGCGCCCGATGATGTCGGCGCGGGAGATCGCGGAGGTCGCGGTGGGCGCCGTACTGGAGGAGCTCGCGGAGGTCGGCCCGGCCGACGGGCCGGTGCTGGCGCTGATCAACGGGATGGGGGCGACGCCGCTGCTGGAGCTGTACGGGTTCCACGCGGAGGTGGCGCGGCTGCTGGGCGCACGCGGCGTCCCGGTGGCGCGGGCCCTCGTCGGCAACTACGTCACCTCGCTGGACATGGCGGGCTGTTCGGTGACGCTGTGCCGCGTCGACGAGGAGCTGCTGCGGCTGTGGGACGCGCCCGTGCAGACGGCGGCGCTGCGCTGGGGGCGCTGACCGTAAGGTGTGGCGGGGACCGGCCAGACGGGTGCGAGGCGAGGAGATCCGGTGCGAGACGCAGACTTCTTCCGGCGGTGGATGGCGGCCGCCGCGTCCGCGGTGGAGCGCGAGGCGGACCGGCTGACCGAGCTCGACTCCCCCATCGGCGACGCCGACCACGGGAGCAATCTGCTGCGGGGCTTCACGGCCGTACGGACCGCCCTGGACACGGAGGCCCCGACGGCGCCGGGGGCGGTGCTCCAACTGGCCGGGCGGACGCTGATCTCGACGGTCGGCGGCGCCTCGGGACCGCTGTACGGGACCCTGCTGCGGCGCACCGGCAAGGAGCTCGGGGAGGCCGCCGAGGTCTCCGACGAGGAGCTGCGCAAGGCCCTGTACGCGGGGGTCGGCGCGGTGGCGCAGCTGGGCGGGGCGGCGCCGGGCGACAAGACGATGCTGGACGCCCTGGTGCCGGGGGTCGCCGCGCTGAGCACCTCGTACCGGGCGGCCGGGGACGCGGCGGAGCACGGTGCGCGGGCGACGGTGCCGATGCTGGCGCGCAAGGGCCGGGCGAGCTACCTGGGTGAGCGGAGCATCGGCCACCAGGATCCCGGGGCCACCTCGTCGGCGCTGCTGCTGGGGGCGCTGGCGGAGGTCGCGGAGGGCGCGCCGTGACGGGCGCGGCCGGCCTGGTCGGGATCGTGCTGGTGTCGCACAGCGCGGCGGTCGCCGAGTCGGTGGCCGAGCTGGCGCGGGGCCTGGCGGCGGGCGGTCCGATGGCCCCGGTGGCCGCGGCGGGCGGCACCACCGAGGGCGGCCTCGGCACGAGCGCGGAGTTGATCGTCGCGGCCGCGCGGGAGGTGGACCGCGGTGCCGGGGTCGCCCTGCTGGCGGACCTGGGCAGCTCGGTGCTCACGGTGAAGGCGCTGCTGCTGGAGGACGAACTGCCCCCGGGCTCCCGCCTGGTGGACGCCCCGTTCGTGGAGGGCGCGGTGGCGGCCCTGGTCGCCGCCTCGGCGGGAGCCCCCCTCGCCGCGGTCGAATCGGCCGCCACCGAGGCCTACGCGTACCGCAAGGCCTGAACGGTTCCGAGCCCGATCCCGCGGGGGTCCGTCCAGCGCTCGGCGGCTCCACCGCGGCTACACCCTCGGACGCCGGGCGGGGTCGGGGGCGGAGCCCAGGTCTTGTAGCCGCACCTGTGCACTCAGGCGGGCAAAATCCAGCCCCGCCGGCGTTTGAGGCGCGGGGCCTGGGGCTGAGTCCCGGCAACGGCGCCGCACCACATCCAGCCCCGCCGGCGCTTGAGGCGCGGGGTCCGGGGCGGAGCCCCGGCAGTGGCGCCGCACCGGCGGACCACCGCGGACGCGGCGCAGCCCTCAGCGGCCGCGAAGCGTCTCGATCTCGCGCCGCTCCCGCTTCGTCGGGCGGCCCGCGCCCCGGTCCCGGATCCCCACCGCCGCGGCCTCGACGGGCGTGGGCGGCGGAGGGCTCTTGTCGATGAGACATTCCGCGGCGACCGGCGCCCCCACCCGCTTGGACACGGGCCGCCGCACCACGACGATCCGCTCGCGCCCGGCGTGGAAGAGCCGTACCTCGTCACCCGCCCGCACCACCTGCGCCGGCTTCGCGCGCTCCCCGTTGACCTTCACGTGGCCCGCCCGGCAGGCGGTCGCCGCGGTCGAACGGGTCTTCGTCAGCCGCACGGACCAGATCCACGCGTCCACGCGCACGGATCCCGTTTCCGTTCCTGTTGCCTCTTCAGCCATGCCCCGACTTTAGCGAGACGGCCACGGTAAAGCGGAACGACTTTTGGTGGATATGCCAACGACCATGGCATCTGCCATGTACATCATCCCAAGAGAATTGCAAATGCGCCACGCCTGCCCCTACCTTGTGGCACATGCAGTCCTACACAATCGGACAGGCGGCACGCCTGCTGGGCGTCAGCCCGGACACCGCGCGCCGCTGGGCCGACGCCGGCCGGGTCGCGACCCATCGCGACGAGGGCGGCCGTCGCCTGATCAACGGCCGTGATCTGGCCGCTTTCTCCGTCGAGGTCGGCCAGGGCGCCCACCTCGAGGACGGAGAACCGTACACCTCGGCGCGCAACGCCTTCCCCGGCATCGTCACGGCCGTCCGCCTCGGCGATGTGGCCGCTCAGGTCGAGATCCAGGCGGGTCCCCACCGCCTCGTCTCCCTGCTCACCCGTGAGGCCGTCGAGGAGCTCGGGCTGGAGGTCGGCATGCAGGCCACCGCCCGCGTGAAGTCCACCAGCGTGCACATCGACCGCACCTGACGTCCCCACCCGCTCCGCCCGTCACCGGCGCGGGTCACCCACCCCGCGGTACCGGCACCCGGCCGTCCGCAGACCCGTTCGAG
Source organism: Streptomyces sp. NPDC048337 (assembly GCF_043201175.1). Lineage (NCBI taxonomy): Bacteria > Bacillati > Actinomycetota > Actinomycetes > Kitasatosporales > Streptomycetaceae > Streptomyces > Streptomyces sp. NPDC048337. The sequence goes on along the minus strand of NZ_JBICYR010000002.1, from coordinate 394,782 downwards.
GAGCCTCCGCTCATGTCCACCACCCCGACCCGCCGCCGCGCGGCCGCCGCCGCGCTGACCGCCGCCCTCCTGGTCCCGCTGGCCGCCTGCGGCAACAGCAGCTCCGACGGCGAGAAGAAGGCCGAAACCTCCGCTTCCGCCTCCGCCTCCGCGGAGCCCAAGGCCGTGAACCTCACCGTCCTCGCCGCCTCCTCCCTCACCGACGCGTTCAAGACGGCGGGTGCCGCGTACGAGAAGGCCCACCCGGGCACGAAGGTCACCCTCTCCTTCGCCGGCTCCCAGGAGCTCGCGGCGCAGGTCAAGCAGGGCGCGCCCGCCGACGTCCTGGCCACCGCCGACACGAAGACCATGGACGGCCTCAAGGCCGAGACCGGCGAAGCCAAGATCATCACCAAGAACCGCCTGGTCATCGCCGCCGGCAAGGGCAACCCCTTCAAGATCGACGACCTCAAGGACCTGGCCGACACCAAGATCAAGGTCGTGCTCGCCGCGCCCGAGGTCCCGGTGGGCCGGTACAGCAAGGAGATCCTGGACAAGCAGGGCGTCACGGTGAAGCCGGTCTCCCAGGAGCCGAACGTCCGCGCCGTGCTGAGCAAGGTCGAGCTGGGCGAGGCCGACGCCGGTCTCGTCTACAAGACCGACTCCATCAAGTCCGGTGACAAGGTCGTCTCGGTGGAGATCCCGGACGACCAGAACGCGGTGGCCTCCTACCCGGCCGCCACGCTCAAGCAGTCCAAGAACGCCGAGGCCGCGGCCGCGTTCCTGGCCTGGCTGAGCACGCCGGAGGCGCAGAAGATCCTCCAGGACGCGGGCTTCCAGCAGCCGTAGTCCTCGGACCGGAGGCCGCGGGAGACTGCCTGGTCCGGGGGGACAGGCAGTCTCCCGCGGCCTTTTGCGCGGACCCGCCCGTACGGGGGGAATCCGGGACGCGTCACGCCGTACGGACGGCCCGCACGTAGGGGCAGCCCGCCGCGACCGGTACGGCGCCGCGGCCCGGCCCGGACCGGTCCGCCCCGACCCGCGAACGGTTCCGAAAGTCCGCAGCCCCAGGGGCACCGCATACGCTTCCCCGACAGCCGCCCCCCAGCCAGGAACCCTGATGAGCAAACTCCGCAACCGGCCCCCCGTGACCCTGGCGCTCCCCGCGCTGCTCGCCGTCGCGTTCCTGCTGCTGCCGCTGATCGGCATCCTCACCCGCACCCAGTGGGGCGAGCTCGGCGCCCACCTCACCAGTCCCGGTGTGGAACAGGCCCTGCGGCTCTCGCTCGTGGTGTCCCTCTGGGCGCTCGGGCTCTCACTCCTCCTCGGCGTGCCGCTCGCCTGGCTGCTGGCCCGCGTGGACTTCAAGGGCAAGGCCCTGGTCCGATCGCTCGTGCTGCTGCCGATGGTCCTGCCGCCGACCGTCGGCGGTGTCGCCCTGCTGCTCGGCTTCGGCCGGCGCGGGCTGCTCGGGCCCTGGCTGGAGGGCACCTTCGGGATCACCCTGCCCTTCCACACGTCGGGCGCGGTCGTCGCGGCCACCTTCGTGGCCATGCCGTTCCTCGTCATCAGCCTGGAAGGGGCCCTCGGCGGCCTCCGGCAGAGCTACGAGGAGACCGCCGCCTCCCTCGGCGCCTCGCCGGTCCGCGTGTTCTTCACGGTGACCCTGCCCATGGTGGCCCCCGGCCTGATCGCCGGCGCGGCGCTGACCTGGGCCCGCGCGCTCGGCGAGTTCGGCGCGACCATCACCTTCGCCGGCAACCTGCCCGGCACCACCCAGACCCTGCCGCTCCAGGTGTACCTGCTGCTCCAGGACCAGCCGGAGGCCGCCACCTCCGTCTCGCTGCTGCTCCTCGCCATCGCCATGGCCGTACTCATCGCCCTGCGCGGCCGCTGGACGGGGACCCCGGTGGCCCGCAAGGCCGCCGAGGCTGAGCCGGTGCCCGAGGAGAACCACGCCGAGGCGGTGGTCACGGACGCGCGGACGGCCCTGGTCGCACGGACGGCCGCGCCGGACGAAGGCGGCCACTGGCCCCTGCACGCGACCGTCACCGGCTTCAACCGGCTCACCCTCGACGCCGAGCCCGGCACCACCATCGCCGTGGTCGGCGAGAACGGCGCCGGCAAGACCACCCTGCTGCGCGCCCTGCTCGGCCTGACCCCGCGGGCCCACGCCGAACTCAGGCTCGGCGACACCGACGTCACCGCGCTGCCCCCGCACAAGCGGCAGGTGGCCTGGGTCCCGCAGGACGGCGCGCTGTTCCCGCACCTGACCGCGCTGGCCAACACCGCGTACGGGCTGCGCGCCGGCGGGGTGCCGCGCGCCGCGGCCCGCCGCGAGGCGCAGGCCTGGCTGGACCGGCTCGGCGTCGGGCACCTCGCCCAGCGCCGGCCCGCCCAGCTCTCCGGCGGGCAGGCCCAGCGCGTTGCCCTGGCTCGCGCCCTGGCCGCGCGCCCCCGGCTGCTGCTGCTCGACGAACCGCTCGCCGCCCTCGACCAGACGACGCGGGCCCACGTCCGGCACACCCTGCGCACGCATCTGGCCGGCTTCGGCGGGGTCTGCCTCATCGTCACGCACGACCCCGTCGAGGCGGTGTCGCTGGCCGACCGGGTCCTCGTACTGGCCGACGGGCAGACCCTCCAGGACGCGCCGCCCCCCGAGGTGACCCGGCATCCGCGCTCCCCGTGGGTGGCCCGGATGCTGGGGCGCAACGCCTGGCCGGGCACCGCTTCGGCCGACGGGCTGGCCCTCGCCGACGGGGGCCGACTGGTGGTCGCCGAGGCGCTGCCCGTGGGGGCGCGGGCGCTGGCGATCATCGCCCCCGAGGCGGTGTCGGTGCACCGGAAGCAGCCGGACGGCAGCCCCCGCAACGTCTGGCCGGGCACCGTACGGGAGATCACCGCGGTCGGCAGCCGGCTGCGCGTGCTGATCGCTCCGACCGGGGCGCCCGACCTGGTCGCGGAGATCACCCCGGAGGCGGCGGCCGAGCTGGACATCGTCGACGGCGCCGAGGTGTGGGCCAGCGTGAAGGCCACCGAGGTCACGCTCGTACGCCTCTGACGGCCGATTGTCAGAGCCTGCCGCTAGATTGCCGATCATGACGAACTTCGTACTGGTGGCAGGCGCTTGGCTCGGATCGTGGGCGTGGGACGAGGTGGTGCCGCGGCTGCGCGCGGCGGGCCACGGCGCCCATGCGCTGACGCTGTCGGGCCTCGCCGAGAGACGCGCCGAGCCGGCCGGGCAGCAGACGCACGTCCGGGACATCGTCGGGGAGGTCGAGCGGCTCGATCTGCGGGATGTCGTCCTGGTCGGGCACAGCTACGCGGGCATCCCGGTCGGCCAGGCCGCCGAGCGGATCGGCGATCGCCTGGCCCGGGTGGTCTTCGTCGACTCCAACGTCCCGGCCGACGGTGAGTCGTTCGTCTCCACGTGGTGGGAGGGACCGGCGAAGCTGGAGGCCGCGATCGCCGGGAACGGCGGCTTCTGGGCGCCGCTGACCGCGCCCGACTGCGAGGGCCAGGACCTCGGCGCGGAGCAGATCGCGCGGTTCGTGGACGGCGCCACCCCGCACCCCGGAGCCACCCTGTCCGAACCGGCGGTCCTGGCCCGCCCGCTGGGCGAGCTGCCGGCGACGTACGTCAAGTGCCTGCTGGACGGCCCCGAGCCGACCGAGGACGTGGCCCGCCTGCTGACCGGCGACACCTGGCGACTGGTGCGGATGGACACCGGCCACTGGCCGATGTTCTCCCGCCCAGGCGAACTGGCGGAGGTCCTCCTGGCCGCGGCTGCTTCCTGACCCCGCGGACGACGGGCGCGGGCCGGGTCAGCCGGGCACCGGCGCCGCGGCCGTGGCGGGGGCTGCGCCGGCGGCGGCTGTGGCGGCCGCGAATTCGCACCATACGCACTTGCCGCCGCCCCGCGGTTCCACGCCCCAGGCGTCCGAGAGGCTGTCCACCAGCATCAGGCCGCGGCCCGACACCGCCCAGTCCCCCGCCTCGCGCGGCCTGGGCAGGGCGCTGCTGGTGTCCTCGACCTCGATGCGGATCCGCCCCTCCGCCGTCAGCCGCATGCTGACCTGGCCGCCGCCCTCGGTGTGGACCAGGGCGTTGGTCATGAGCTCGTCCGCCGCCAGTTCGATCTCGTCGACCCGGTCCCGCGCCCCCCAGGCCGCCACCGCCGCCCGGATCAGGTGGCGGGCCATCGCCGGGGCGTCCGCGTCCCCGGGTTCCAGCCGGTGGCGCAGGGACCCGCCGCCCCGCGCGGCGGGGGTGCCGCGGCGCCGCAGGACCAGCAGGGCCATGTCGTCCCCGCCGCCCGAGTCGCCGACCAGGTCGCACAGCACGTCGGCCAGTTCCTGTACGTCGACCGGGCCGCCGCGGACGGCGTTGACGAGCTCCTTCATGCCGGAGTCGGAGTCCTCGCCGGGCCGTTCGATCAGGCCGTCGGTGCAGAGCAGCAGGGTGTCGCCGGGGTGCAGTTCGAGGCTGGTGACCGGATAGCCGGTGCCGGTACCGCCACCGGGCGGCTCACGGGGCGGCAGCCCGAGCGGGAGGCCGCCCGCCACCTGGATCCGGTGGACGCTGCCGTCGCCGCGCCGGACGAGCGGGTCGAGGTGGCCGGCGCGGACCAGGCGGAGCATTCCGGTGGTGAGGTCCACTTCGGCGTACGTACAGGTGGCGAACCGTTCCGTCTCCAGTTCGCGCAGGAAGGCCGAGGCCCGCGCCATGGCCGCGCCGGGGGTGTGCCCCTCGGCCACGTACGCGCGCAGCGCGATGCGCAGCTGCCCCATGACGGCGGCCGCGTCCGTGTCGTGCCCCTCCACGTCGCCGATCATCACCCCGACCCGGCCCTCGCCGAGCGGGATCACGTCGTACCAGTCGCCGCCGACGTCCCGCCCCATCCGGGCGGACCGGTACCGTACGGCGATCAGCGCCCCGGCGACCTCCGGGATCCGGCGGGGCAGCATGGCCCGCTGGAGCCCCTCCGCCAGGTCGTGCTCCTGCTCGAAGAGGATGGCCCGCTGGAGGCTCTGCGCGATGCCGCTGCTGAGGGCCATCAGCACGTTCCGCTCCTCGGCGGTGAAATCCCCGTCCCGGGTGTAGAGCAGCCCGAGGGCGCCGATGGGCCGCCCCTGGGCGATCAGGGGCAGGTAGACCCCGCTGTGGACGGACAGCGGCTCGATGTACGGCCACAGCTCCGGGTAGCGGACCTGGAACTCCTCCCGCGCCGCGAGGAAGACCGGCTGCATGGTGCGCACGGCCTCGCTCATGGGGAGCCGCGCGTCGATCCGCGTGTACTCGATCTCGGGTACGTACGTGCCCAGCTGCCCCTCCGCGACCAGGTGGATGCGGCCGCCGTCGACGACGCCCAGCATCACGCTGACCGCGCCGAGGTGCCCGAGGGCCTGCGGGTCCTTGAGGATGTCGGTCACGTCGTTGACGGTGCGGGCGTGGGCGAGGATGGCCGTGGTCCGCTCGACGACCCCGGTCATCCGGCGCCGCCCCTCGGCCTGCTCCCCGGCGGCCCCGTCCGCCCCGGGCTCGCGGGGGTCGTGGGCGGCGTCGCGGAGGATGCCGATGATCCGGTACGGGCGGCCGTGCGGGTCCCGCAGGATGTGGCCCTGGATGTGGGTCCAGGCCGGGGTCCCGTCCCGGCGGTGGCTGCGGACGTAGGCGCCGTAGTGGCTGCGGCCGTCCTTGAGCGCCTGCGCGACCCGGGCGTCGAGTCGGGCCGCCTCGGGGGGCGCGACACGCGCGCGCAGCCCCTCCGGTTTGCCGGTGAACTCGTCCGGGCGCAGGTCGAGCACCTCCAAGGCGGTCGGGTCCAGGTGCAGCCGTCCGCTGTCGAGGTCCCAGTCGAAGGTGCCCATGCGGTTGAGCACGAGGCTCGTATCCGGCCGCGCGGGCCAGTCGACCTCGGGTTTCCTTGCCCTCCAGGCCATGCAGCCAGGGTCTCACTCTCGCCCGCCGGTGTCCCCACGGGACGCATGGCCCCAGGAATAGGGACCAAAGTCCCGGCCTGTCAGGACCTTTCCCGAATGTCGGGCTTATACGATTCCGCGAAGATCAATCCGTTCTTGATCGTCTTCTGTGGTGTCAACAGCCATCCGAAACGGGACTGTTGACACCCATGGCCGTGTAGGGGTGTGGCTTGTCGCAAGCGTCGAACAGGACCGGAGAGCCGGCCGGGGAAGTGGGGGGCGAGGAGGCGGACGGAGCCGCGGACGGCACGAAGCCCGGGCGGATACCCGCCGTGGCCGGAACCTCCCGCGGTGTGGTGGTCCGGCCCTACCGGGACCCCCTCGTGCTCGGTCCGCTCTTCCGGGACGAGGAGGCGGACCCGTCCGGCGAAGACCGGGACGGCCCGCGGACGCTACGGCAGCCCGCGGTCGGCGGGGCGATACCGCGGCCGGCCGCCCTGGGCCTGGGCCCGCCCCCCGCCCCGAACCGCCCCGCGGCCTCCCCCGCCGGACCGGCGCCCGCCGGGCGCGTGCCGGCCGGTTCCGCTCCCGCAGGGCCCGGGTCCGCAGGGCCTCCCGCCGCTCCCCCGGCCGCCCGGCGGACCCTGCCGCCCGTTCTCGACCGCAAGCTCGCCGAACGGCCCGCCCGGGCCTGTTCCGGCTGGTGGGCCCTGCTCGCCGTGGCGCTCGCCGGGACCGGCGCCGCCCTGCTGGCCCGGTACACGGACCTCCGCCCGCACAGCCCGCTCCCCCGCACCCTCGCCGACGCCTGGCCCCCCGCCGCGCTCGCCGCCTGCGCCCTGCTCGCCCTCGCCGCACTCGCCGGGCTGCGCCGCGGCCGCACCGGCCACGCCTGGGTCCTGACCCTCTTCGGCCGCTACCGCGGCACGATCCGCCGTACCGGACTCGTCTGGTCCAGCCCGCTGCCCCGGCATGCCCGGGTCGACGTGCGGCTGCGGCACTGGCGCAGCGAGCCGCTGTCCGTCGTCGACGCCGAGGGCACCGCCCTGCGGGCCGTCGTCCTCGTCGTCTGGCGGGTCAAGGACACCGCCCGGGCCCTGCTCTCCGTCGAGGACCACGCCGCCTACCTGCGCGGACAGGTGGAATCCGCGACGGCCCGGGTGCTCTCCCGGATGCCGGCCGACTCCTTCCGGCCGCCGGGCGAGGCCGAGCCGGAGACCCTGCGCGACACCGAGGCCGTCGGCGACGAGCTGACCGGGCTGCTCGCCTCCGAATGCCGGGCCGTGGGCATCGAGGTGTTCTCCGCGCGGCCGCTGCACGTCGAGTACGCCCCCGAGGTCGCCGCCGCGATGCAGCGCCGCCGGATCGCGGCCATCGACGCCCGCCACCGCGACTCCGTCCTCACCTCCGTCATCGACGCGGTCGACGACACCGTCCACCGGATGTCCGACCGGGGCCTCGTGAGCCTGGACGACTACGAACGCAAGGCCCTGGTCAAGGACTTGACCGTGGCCTTCTACACGGCGCGCGGCCCCGCCGCCGACGCCCGCTGAACCACCCCCCGAGAAATCACCCCCGAAGGAACAGGAACCACGCATGCGCACACCCGAGTTCACCGAGGACATACCCGACAGCTGTGACTGCACCGGCTGCGCCCGCGGCACCACGGCGCTCACCGCCTCGGCCGCCCACCGCCGCTGCACCGTGCGCGGTGCCGTGGTGGCCGCCGTCGGCGCCACCCTGCTGCTGGGCGCCGGAGCGGGCACCGCCTCGGCCGAGCCCGCACCCTCGAAGGCCGGCTGGGACGGGTCGAAGTACTGGTACAAGGACGAGACCGGCTGGTGGCGCTGGACCTCCCATTACGACAAGTACGCGGCGAAGACCGGCCAGTCGGGCCGCGCCGGCAAGCAGGCGTCACAGGGGACGGCGTCCACGGTGCGCACCTCCGAGCCGACCTTCCGCGGCCGCGCGGGCTGGGACGCCACGGACCGCGTCTACTGGTACCAGGATGCGACGGGCTGGTGGCGCTGGACCAGCCACAAGGACAAGTACGAGCGCAACACGGGCCGCTCGGGCGGCTCCGGCTCGGCCGGCTCCTCGGGCTCCTCGGGCTCGAACGGTTCGGGTTCCTCCGGCTCCGGGACCCCACTGCGTCAGGGCACCGAGGGGGCCATCGCCTTCGCCAACAGCCACCTCGGCGACCCGTACGTCTGGGGCGGCAACGGCCCGCACGGCTGGGACTGCTCGGGCCTGGTCCAGGCCGCCTACCGCAGCGCCGGGATCTCCCTCCCCCGGGTCGCCGACGACCAGTACCGGGCCACCACCCCGATCTCCCGCTCCGAACTGCGCCGCGGGGACCTGGTCTTCTGGAGCTCGAACGGCTCGGTCTCGGGCATCCACCACGTCGCCATCTACCTGGGCGGCGGCCAGTACCTGGAGGCCCCGCGCCCCGGCAAGAACGTCCGGGTCTCCAGCTTCAGCGCGTACAACCCGAACATGTACGGCCGCGTCCGCTAGGACCGGCGGTCAGGGCCACGGCCCCTCTCTCCCCCGTGCGGGGAGAGAGGGGCCGTGGTCGGTCCGCCTACTGGATCACGGTGTCGGAGTCACCACCGGGCGGAGCGGGCGGTGACGGCGGCGGAGGCGGTGGGGGCGGGGGCGGAGGGGTCGGCGACGGCTGAGGCGGGGGCGGAGGCGGAGGCGGAGGCGGAGGCGGGGGCGGGGGCGGGGGCGGGGGCGGGGGCGGGGGCGCCTCGGTCTGCTTCACCGGCGGGGGTGGCGCGGGCGGTGACGGCTGCGAGGGCTCCGGGGTCCGCACCGTCGGCGGGGTCTTTTCGGCCAGAGTCGGAGTCGGGGTCTCCTTGTCCGGCAGGATCTTTTCGCGCGGACTCGGGGTCGGGGTCTCAGTCGTCGGCGTCGGGGTTGGAGTCGGGGTCTCGGTCGTCGGGGTCGGCGTGGGCGTCGGCGTCGCGGTGGGAGTCTCGGTCGGCGTCGCAGTCGGCGTCGCAGTCGGCGTCGCAGTCGGGGTTGCGGTCGGAGTCGCGGTCGGGGTTGCGGTCGGGGTCGCCGTCGGCGTCGTGGTCGGAGTCGCCGTCGGAGTCGCGGTCGCCTTCGTGGTCGCCGTCGGGGTCGCGGTGGGAGTCTTCCCACGCGGGATCCGCGTCTCCGTGGCGGTCGGAGTCACCGTCGGCAAGGTCGGGTTGAACGTCGGCGTCGGGAACACCGGCGGCGGAACAGGCCTGTCGTTCCTGACGCGGTGGTCACCGCGCGGGCGCTCGTACCAGTGCCGGTTGTGGTAGTCGTAGATCACGAACTTGTTGATGATCGTCACCGACGGGGCGATGACCACCACCCGCGACGGCTGGTAGGAGTTCCACGTCTGCCCGTAGCGCTTGGGGTTGGCCCTGAGCGCCACCGGCGGCCCCAGCGGGTTCCCGCAGGCGCAGCGCACCCGCGGCACGCCCCGGTCGTCCACGAGCACGGCCGTCCCGGCCTGGAGCACGGCCTGATAGGCCGTGAGCCGGCCGTTCTGGTAGCCGTGGTTCGTGACCCGGGTGTCCATCCGCAGCTGCACCGGGGTGAGCGAGCGGAGGTAGCTCGGGACGGAGGCCGGCTGGATGCCGAGGGCCTGGGCGAAGGCGGCGTTCTTGGCGGGCTGCGCGGACAGCGACCTGATCTGCTTCTCGACATCGCAGGCGGGGACGTTCTTCTGGCCCGCGTAGACGCCCGGCGAGGATCCGCTGACGCTCCGGGTGCCCGTCGGGGCGGCGGCGGTCGCGGTCGGCGGCACGGTGCCGCCCTTGGTGGCGGACGGCGCCGGGCTCTCGGGCAGCGGCTTGGCCTGCTCGGCGGCCGAGGACTCGGTGAACGGGTCAGGGCCGGAGGCGGCCACCGGCTGGAGGAACACCTCGCCACCGGCCTTGTCCGTGCCGCTGGGACGGGTCAGCACCACGGCCAGGGCCACGGCCGCGGCCACCGCGACGAGCGCGGTGGCGAGCCGGGGTACGGATCGCCACCACGGACCGCCGCCCTTTCCGCCGGGTCCGCCGGGAGCACCCGGCGGCGCGGACGGTGGTGGCGGTACCGGAGGGCCCTGCCGTCCGCCCGAGAGCGGACCCGAGGGCGGCCCCGTGGGGCGCTCCGACGACGGCGGCTGGGGCCGCGGGCGGTCTGGTTGAGTGCTCATGGGCTCTTCTTCCAGGCGCAGAAAGTCCCCTTGCGGAACATTGTGTGCGCCGTCCGAGTGGTGGCCGCAACCCGAGCCTGCCTACGCTGAACGGGTGATCCCAACGCCCAAGGCATGGCGGGACGCCCTCGTCGCGGTCGTTGCCGCGTTCGCGGTCATGACCGCGGTCGCCGCCGCCGGACTGGCGTTCGCCGGAGCGGGCGATCTGCCCGGCGGCGCCTTCCCGCACGTGGTCGCGGCCGTCGTCGTGATGGCGGCGGGCGGCTCGGTCGAGCTGTCCGGCGACGCCGGCTTCCTGGCCGAGGCGGACGCGAGCCTGTCCGTTCTCCCGCTCTCGGTGAGTCTGGCCGGCGCCCTCACCGCCGGTTACTGCTTCCTGCGCCCGCTGCACAACCGCGCGGTCGCCCGGCCGCGCGAACTGCTGTCCCGCGCGGCCCCGTTGGTCCTGCTCTGGCTGCTGGCGCTGACCGGGGCCGCGCTCCTGGCCCGCCAGAGCTTCGGCCTCCTCACCGACGACTCCCTCCTCGGGCAGATCGGCGAACTCCTCGACTCCGGGCCGACGGTGGGCTTCCGGGCCGATCTTCCGGCCACCCTGCTCTTCGGACTGCTGTGGATCCTGGGCCTGTTGCTCGTCTCCCTGCTGGTCTCCCGCCGCGCACCGCTTCCCGCCGGGCTGGTCCGCTTCCACGCGGCCGTGCGCCCGGCGGCCTTCGCCACGACCCTGCTGCTCCTCGCGTACGTCGTCCTCGGCCTCGGCGTCGGCCTGGTGGTCGCCGCGACCCAGGGCCACGGCGCCCGCACCCTGGCGATGCTCCTGCTGGGACTGCCGAACCTCGCCTGGCTCGCGCTCACCCTCGGTTTCGGCGGCGCCTGGGAGGGCCGGGTCGAGGGCCCCTTCGGGCTGCCGATTCCGCAACTGCTGGACGATGCCCTGCGCGGGTCCGACCTGTCCACGGTCGACGTGGCCTCGCTCGCGCGGCAGGACTCCCGGGCGTGGTGGCTGGTGGCCGTGGCCGCCGTCCTGCTGCTCGGCGCGGGCGTCCTGACCGCGGTACGCTCCCCCGCCCACGTCCGCCCCTGGCAGCACGCGCTGCACCTGGGCGTGGCCCTGGCGCTGGCGACCCTGACGGTCTGCCTGCTGGCACGGTGCCAGGCCCAGTTCGGGCTGTCCCTGCTGGGCATCGGCGATGTGGAGAGCCTCGGCGGCGCGGTGCGGCTCACGCCCGTGCTGTGGCGTACGGTCGGCCTGGCCCTCCTCTGGGGTGCGGTGGCCGGTTTCCTGGGCGCCCTCCTGGCCCGCCCCGGCCGCGGCGAAGGTCCCGCCGGCCGCTGACGCCCGAGTCCCTCACCCGTCCCCGCCCGCGCTCCCCGGCGAGTCCACGATCCGCGTCGGTTCGTGCGTCTCCTCCCCCGCCCCCCGTTCGGGCTCCACGTCAAGCTGGGCCGCGACCGGGTCGGCCGGGGGTGGTGGCGGATTTCCTCGTACGTCGACCGTCCCGTCCGCACTGGCCCGCGTCGGCGGCGGCGCCGGCGGGTGCGGGGCCCCCGGTCCCGCGGCGACCGCGTAGGTCGCCAGGCGGGTCCCGTCCCCGTACATCCACCGTCCCACCGATTCGTCGTAGACCCAGACGGACTCCCCGTCGATGACGATCCCGGCCCGCAGGTCCCGCAGGGAGCGCACGAACCCCTCGCTGTCGACCCGCCGCGCGGCGAGGTCGCCCACGGCCTGCCGGTAGCGCTCCAGGGCTGCGGCGGTCCGGTCGAGGTGCGGCCGCGGGTCCTCGGCGCGGGTGGGCGCCGGCCCGCCGGTGGTGGGCGGCGGCTGCGGCACGACGACCAGGAGCCGCTGGTCCACCCAGGCGGACCACCCGTTGGCGCACAGGATCTCCCCCCATTCCCCGCTCCGGGACAGCAGTTGGACGGGGAGGAAGGGGTCCAGGGGTGCGGTCGGCCGGGTCACGTCGGGGGCCTCCCAGGCGGACATGCCCTCCTGCGGGACGATGTGGGTGGGGTGGAAGTCGGCGACCCCGTCGGGGAAGCTCATCGCTTCGGCTGCTTCCGCATGACGGCCGGCTCGTATCGGCGCAGCAGCCGGGCCACCAGCACGCCGTAGAGCACGGCCAGGGCCACCAGTTTGGCGACGTTGGACAGCCACACACCGGTCTCGTGGTCGAACAGCGGGTCCTGGGTGAGCTTGCCGGGCACGATGGCGCCCAGGTCGATGGTGCCGGCCATGGCTCCCATGGCCCAGCGGGACGGCACGAACCAGGCCAGTTGCTCGATGACGAGGACACCATTGAGCTTCAGCAGGGTGCCGCAGAAGACGATGTTCACCATGACGAGGAGGACCAGCAGCGGCATGGTGACCTCCTCCTTGCGGACCAGGGCGGAGATCAGCAGGCCGAGCATCATCGCGGTGAAGGACAGCAGGGCGACGACGAGGGTGATCTCGATCAGCGGGGGCATGAGGACGCCCTTGCCGCCCGGGGCGTTGAGCTTCACTCCGGCGAGGCCGACCAGGGTGAGGACCACGGCCTGGACGACCGTGACCGCGCCCAGCACCACCACCTTGGACATCAGGTAGGCGGATCTGGACAGGCCGACGGCGCGTTCGCGCTGGTAGATGACGCGTTCCTTGACGAGTTCGCGCACCGCGTTGGCGGCGCCGGTCAGCACACCGCCGTTGCACAGGATGAACAGGGCGTTGAGCGCCGTCTCGGGGGTGAGGGAGCTGCCGGCCAGTGCGCGCGCCATGGCTCCCATGACGAACGGCAGCACGACCATGATGACCAGGAACGTCCGGTCGGTACTCAGCACGGCGGCGTACCGCCTGATCAGGGTGGAGAGTTGGGAGCCCCAGCTCTGGGCCTTGGGCGGCGGCTTGACCACGGCTCCGACCACCCGGTCGGGTTCGGCGGTGACGCGGGGCAGCCGGCCGGTGACGTCGACGTAGCGGCGGTGGGCCGGCGATGCGCGGTAGGCCCCCGCCCAGTCGCGCTCCTGCTGGGTCTCGAACGCCTCGAAGGCCTCCGGCCACTCGTCGAAGCCGAAGAAGTCGAGGGCCTCGTCGGGCGGTCCGTAGTAGGCGACGCGCCCGCCGGGGGCGAGGAAGAGCAGTCGGTCGCAGACGTCGAGGCTGAGCACGCTGTGGGTGACCACGATGACGGTGCGGCCGTCGTCGGCGAGGCCGCGCAGCATGTGCATGACGGAGCGGTCCATGCCGGGGTCGAGGCCGGAGGTGGGTTCGTCGAGGAAGAGCAGGGACGGCTTGGTGAGCAGTTCGAGGGCGACGGAGACCCGTTTGCGCTGGCCGCCGGAGAGGCTGTGGATGGGCTGGCCGGCCCGTTGGACGAGGCCGAGTTCGCGGATCACCTCGTCGACCCGGGCCTCCCGTTCGGCCTTGGCGGTGTCCTGCGGGAAGCGCAGTTCGGCGGCGTAGGCGAGGGCGCGGCGGACGGTGAGCTGGGCGTGCAGGATGTCGTCCTGGGGCACGAGGCCGATGCGGCTGCGCAGTTCGGCGTAGTCGCGGTAGAGGTCGCGGCCGTCGTAGAGGACGGTGCCGCGGTCGGCGGGGCGCAGGCCGGTGAGCGCGCCGAGCAGGGTGGACTTGCCGGCGCCGCTGGGGCCGACGACGGCGAGCAGGCAGTTGGCGCCGACGGGGAAGGAAACCCCGTCCATGAGGATCTTGCGGCCGCGGTCGACGGCGACGGTGAGGTCCTGGACGTCGAGCGAGACCGAGCCGGTGTCCACGTATTCCTGGAGCTGGTCCCCGATGAGGCAGAAGGCGCAGTGGCCGATGCCGACGATGTCGCCCTCGGTGACGCGGGCGGTCCGGTCGACGCGGGCGCCGTTGAGGTAGGTGCCGTTGTGGCTGCCGAGGTCGGCGATCTCGTACGTGCCGTCTGCGAGGGCGCGCAGTTCGGCGTGCCGGCGGGAGACGATGAGCTCGTCGATGACGAGGTCGTTCTCCGGGGCGCGGCCGATGCGCACGGTGGTACGGGCGGCCAGCGGGCGGACGCTGCTCGGCTGCCGGAAGGTGCCGGTGAGGGAGGGCTTCCAGACCCCCGAGGGCCGCGACGAGGCGGCGCGGGGCGGCTCACGGTCGAGGAGGACGGCGCGCGGTCCGTCCTCGACGCTGCCGAAGCGCAGTTCGCTGCCGGCGCCGACGCTCCAGGCCCGGATGCGGTGGCCGTCGGCCCAGGTGCCGTTGGTGCTGCCTTCGTCCTCGACGGTCCAGTGGTCGCCGTCGGGGCGCAGGACCGCGTGGTGCCAGGAGACGCGGGGGTCGTCCAGACAGATCTCGCAGTGGGGGTCCCGGCCGACGTGGTAGCTCCGGCCCGGGCTCATCTCGGTGGAGCCCCCGGCGGTCTCCAGGACGAGTTCGGGCGCGGTCGGCACACCGGGGCGCTGGACCATGCACAGATTTTCCCACGATCCGATCGGACCGGCATAACCGCAGGTCAGGCCGCGCTTATAGGGAATGACAACGGTCCCCGTTGCAGCCTTTGCCGATCGCGGCGAGGTGCGCTTCACTTCACGCGTCGGAACCGAACAAACGGGGGATGCCATGAGCGGGCACGACCACGCGCACGACGGCCACGACCACGGCGGTCACGGCCATGGCCACGGCGGTCACAGCCACGGCGTGGCCGCCGACGCCGACCGGCGCTGGCTGGCGATCGCCCTCGGCCTGATCGGCGCGTTCATGGCGGTCGAGGTGGTCGTCGGCGTCGTGGCCCACTCGCTGGCCCTGATCTCCGACGCCGCCCACATGCTGACCGACGCCGTCTCGATCGTCCTCGCGCTGATCGCGATGCGGCTGGCCGCCCGCCCGGCGCGCGGCGGGTTCACGTACGGCCTCAAGCGGGCGGAGATACTCTCCGCCCAGGCCAACGGTCTCACCTTGCTGCTTCTGGCGGTCTGGCTTGCGTACGAGGCGGTGCGGCGACTGATCGATCCGCCGCCGGTGGAGGGCGGGCTGGTCCTGGTGACGGCCCTCGCGGGCATCGTCGTCAACGTGGCCGCGGCCTGGTGCATCTCGAAGGCGAACCGGTCCTCGCTGGCCGTCGAGGGCGCCTACCAGCACATCCTGAACGACCTGTTCGCCTTCATCGGGACGGCCGTCGCCGGTCTGATCGTGCTCACGACCGGATTCCGGCAGGCCGACTCGATCGCCACCCTCGTGGTGGTGGTGCTGATGGTCAGGGCGGGGTACGGGCTGGTGCGCGAGTCGGGCCGGATCTTCCTGGAGGCCGCCCCGGCCCATGTGGACCCGGACGCGGTGGGCGACCGGCTCGTCGGTCACCCGCCGGTCACCGAGGTGCACGACCTGCACATCTGGACCATCACCTCCGGGCAGGCGGCGCTCTCGGCGCACGTGCTGGTGGAGCCGGCGGGTGACTGCCACGCGGTGCGGCGGGACCTGGAGGGGCTGTTGGCCAAGGAGTACGGGATCACGCACACCACCCTCCAGGTGGACCACGTACAGGACTCCCTGCTCACGGTCGGCCGACCGGGCGAGGATCCGGCGGACCCGCACTGCGCGGACGCGCACGGTCCGGTCCACCGCGAGGGCCCGCACGACCACTGACCACAGGCCTCCGCCCCGGTGATCGCTGACCCGCCTCCGTTCGGGGCATACATGGACGCATGACGAACAAGCGCAGTGCCGGTCTGCTCCTGTTCCGCCGGACCGGCCGGGGGTCCGACGGCGGGGTCGAGGTCCTGCTCGGGCACATGGGCGGCCCCCTGTGGGCCGGGCGGGACGCGGGTGGCTGGGCCATCCCGAAGGGCGAGTACGCACCGGACGAGACCCCGCGGGACGCGGCGCGCCGGGAGTTCACGGAGGAGCTCGGGCTGCCGCCGCCGGAGGGCGAGTACCTGTCGCTCGGCGAGGTGCGGCTCAGCAGCGGGAAGCTGGTGACCATCTGGGCGGTGGAGGCGGACCTCGATCCCGGGCTGATGGTGCCGGGGACCTTCACCATGGAGTGGCCGCCGCACTCCGGGACCGTGCGCGAGTTCCCCGAGCTGGACCAGGTGGCCTGGTTCGCACCCGCGATGGCCGAAACAAAGCTGATGCCCTCTCAAATGCCCTTTCTGGAGCGGTTGTTGGGGTTACTGAAGGGTTGACTCGACCTTTACTTGCCAACAATCCCCACCTGCGTGGACATTGCACATATGACGAACGTCGTGCTGGTGGGAACCCTGGACACCAAGGGTGTGGAGTACGGCTGGCTGCGCGAGAGGCTGCTGCGCGCCGGCGTCGAGGTGGTACTGGTCGACACGGGAATAATGGGCGAACCCCGGGTGCCCGCCGACGTGCCGCGTGACGCGGTGGCCCGGGCGGCGGGAACGGAACTGTCGGAACTGCGCGCGGCCGCCGACCGGGGCGCGGCCGTGACCACGATGGCCCGGGGCGCGGAGGCGACCCTCTTACGCCTGCACGCCGAGGGCAGGCTGGACGGGGTGCTCGCGATCGGCGGCAGCGGCGGCACCTCCATCGCCACCCGGGCGATGCGCGCCCTGCCGCTGGGCGTACCAAAACTGATGGTCTCGTCCATGGCGTCCGGGGACGTGGCCCCGTACGTCGGGTCCTCGGACATCACGATGATGTACAGCGTCGTGGACATCGCGGGGATCAACAGCATCTCCGCACCCGTCCTGGCCAACGCGGTGGAGGCGATCGCCGGGATGGCCAAGGCCTTCGCCCGCTCCTCGCTGGAGCTGCGCCGCCCGGCCCGGCTGGGCGCGGGCGGCCGCCCGCTGATCGCGGCGAGCATGGCGGGCGTGACCACGATCGGCGTGGACGCGGCCCGCGAACGCCTGACCGAGCTCGGCTACGAGGTGCTGGTCTTCCACGTCAGCGGCACCGGCGGACGCACCCTGGAGACCCTGGCCGGCCAGGGCATCTTCGCCGGGGTCCTCGACCTCACGCTCAGCGAGCTCGCCGACGACCTGTGCGGGGGCAAGCTCACCGCGGGCCCCGACCGGCTCACCGCGGCGGGCCGGGCCGGGATCCCGCAGGTGGTGAGCCTGGGGGCGCTGGACATGGTCAAGTTCGGCCCGCTGGAGACCCTGCCCGAACAGGCCCGCTACCGGCGGGTCCGCGTCCACAACCCGTCCATCACGGTGATCCGCACGACCGAGGCCGAGTGCGCTGAACTAGGCCGCCGGGTCGCCGCCAAACTCCGTACGGCGACCGGTCCGACGGCCGTCTGCATCCCACTGCGCGGACTGTCCACGCTCGGCGCGCCGGGCGGGCCCTACCATGACCCCGACGCCGACCTGGCCCTGTTCTCCGCACTGCGCGAGGGCTTGCGGGGCAGTGCCGCTCGGCTCTACGACTACGACACCCACATCAACGACCCTGACTTCGGACGGGCGGCGGCCGACCGGCTGCACGCCATGATCGGCGCGGTGTCGGCCGCGGCCTGAACCACCCGCCGGGTCACCCCGCACGGTTGGGAACCGGCCGTGGCGGAAACCACGTCCCCAGGGACGCAGTGGCGCCACGGCAGGCAGGGGGGCGGGACGATGACGGACGCGTGGGCGGTCCCCGGTTACACGGAGATCCGCGAGCTCGGCTCGGGCGGCAGCGGCCGCGTGGTGCTCGCCGTCCACGACGGTACGGGCACGGCGGTCGCGGTGAAGTACCTCAGCGACCGGATGCGCGAGGACCCCGCCTTCGTACGGGAGTTCCGGGCCGAGGCCCGCCTGCTGGGCGGGCTCCGGTCCCCGTACGTGGTGGGGCTGTACGAGTACGTGGAGGCGCCCGGCGGCGCGGCCATCGTGATGGAGCTGGTCGACGGCATCTCCCTGCGCGCGCTGCTGAAGCGGGCCGGGCGGGCGGACGCCGAGGCCGCGCTGGTGGTGCTGAAGGGCTCCCTGCTGGGGCTGGCGGCGGCGCACCGGGCGGGCGTCGTCCACCGGGACTACAAGCCGGAGAACGTACTGGTCGCGCCGGACGGCTCGTCGAAGCTGGTGGACTTCGGGATCGCGGCGGGCCGCGGCACCACGCCCGGCGTGGCCGGGACCCCCGCCTACATGGCCCCCGAGCAGTGGCAGGGCCGGCCGGCCTCGCCCGCGGCCGATGTGTACGCGGCGACGGCCACCTTCTTCGAGTGCCTCACCGGGCGCAAGCCGTACGACGGGGAGAACTTCGCGGAACTGGCCGTCCAGCACATCGAGGCGCCGGTCCCGGAGACCGAGGCCCCGGAGCCGGTACGCCCGCTGATCCGGCGGGGCCTGGCGAAGGTGCCGGAGCAGCGGCCGGAGAACGCCGAGGCCTTCGTGGCGGAGCTGGAGCAGGTGGCGCTCGCCGCGTACGGGCCCGGGTGGGAGGAGCGCGGCCAGCGGAAGCTGGCGGCGCTCGCCGCGCTGCTGCCGCTGCTGTTCCCCTCCGCGAGCCCGCCCGCGGAGGGCACCACAGCGCTCGCGACGACCACGCTGAGCAGCGGCTCTGGCTGGGCCCCGGGCCGGCGCGGCTGGCTCGCGACGGGCGTGGCCCTGGTCCTGGGGGCGGTGCTGGTGCTCACGACGGACGCGATCGGCGGGACCCCGGGCGGAGCCTCCGCGGTCAGCGCGTTCGCCACGACGACCGCGGCCCCGCCGGGATCGGGATCACCGACCCCGTCACCGTCCGCGAGTGCTTCCGGCACGCCGTCCCCGACTCCGAGCCCGTCGGCGTCCGCGAGCCCGTCCCCGTCCCCTTCCCCGTCGTACAGCCCCAGTCCGACCCCGAAGCCGACGCCCACCATGCCGACGACGATGCCTCCGACCACCTCGGTGCCGCCGTCCCCGAAGGTGACCGTGCACGCCGTCGGCGTGAGCCTGACCCAGACGGCGCTGAACAGCGGCCAGGCCGGGGTCACGGTGAAGGCCACCGGCACCGGGACGGTGAAGGTGACCGTCCAATGGTTCACCGGCGACGCGGGCAACCCGTTCGCGGCTCCCGACGGCACCGAGACCTACGAGTACAAGCCCGGCGCCACGTACGCGCACACCTTCTCCGGCGCCGGCTGCTACTGGGGCGTGCGGGTCACGACCAGCCCGGCCGCCGAGGCCGGTCCGGCCACGCACTCGATCCAGGCCAAGCGGAGGTGCGTTCCCGCATGAGCACGAGCGATGACGACTACAGCGCCACCGTCCTCGGCAGCCACTGGTTCAGCGGGCCCCCGCAACCGGTGGACGCGGCCCCCGACCGGGTCGAGGGATCGGTGCTCCGGTTCGGTCCCGGGGTCACGGCGGCTATGCCCCCGCCGTTCCCCGTGTCCGTCGCCGCCCCGCCCGCGCCGCGGCGGCGGGGCGCCGGCCTGCGGCGGTACGCGCTCGCCGCTGTCGTGCTGGCCGCGGTCCTCGCGTACCTGGGGTGGCAGCGGTTCGGGCCCGCCCTGGAGGTCCGCGAGGTGGCCGTGACCACCGACCAGCAAGGACCGGCCTGCGACGCGGCGGCCGATGTGGTGGCCGTCGTACGGACCAACGGGCGCCCGGGGACCCTCACCTACCGCTGGCTCCGCAGCGACGGCACGCAGTCGGCGCGGCTGACGGAGCGGGTGCCGAGCGGGCAGCGGGAGGCCCGGCTGCACCTGCTGTGGACCTTCCAGGGCGCGGGGACCTACCCCGCGAAGGCCGAGCTCGAACTGCTGTCGCCCGGGCCGCGCACCGCCGCGGTGGACTTCACGTACCGCTGCTCCCGGTAGCGGGGTCGTCCGGCCCGGGCGGCGTCGTGAAGATGACAGAACCCGTGACCGGACGGTGCCCGACTCGGCCGATCGGTCCGATGATGGGTCCCGAACGGCCGTCCTTACGGCCGGGGAGGCCATGGCCGTCCGGCCGAAGCCCGGCCGCCACGCCCCCTGGTTGACTCGGCTCTGTGTTGAAGAGGGCTCTCCGGACGACCTCCGGCACCCTTGCGCGCCACGTTCCGACCGGCGATACACCCCAGCGGAACGTGGCCGTCCCGCGAGGACCACAAGTCCGCGCGGGAGGCCCGCAGCCGCTTTGGGGAGTGGCTGCGGGCCGTTTTCGCCACCCGTCCCCCGCCGCAACCGGGGAACGGAGCTCAGAACCGGGCGTGGGCGGCGATGTCCGCCTCGAACTCGCCCGTCATCGCCGGGGTCACCGTCGGCCGGCACTGCCGGGCCGCCGCCAGGTAGTCCTCCGTGGTCGCGCCGAGCTGCGCGGCCGCCGCGCCCCGCGCGCCCACCGCCTCCAGGTCCCGCTCGAAGGACACCTGCGCCGCGATCCGCGCCGCGTGCTCGATGTCGGCCGGCGTGAACAGCTCGGTCGCCGCCACCAGCGCCGGAACGTCCACGTCCGCGCGGCCCGCCGTGTAGCGGGACCAGATCGCGGCGCGGGCCCCGGCGTCCGGGGTGCCGATCGGGATCAGGTAGTCGAAGCGTCCGGGCCGCAGGAAGGCCGGGTCGAGGGAGCGGATGGAGTTGGTCGCGCAGACCAGCAGCCGCTCGTCGCCCTCCCGGAAGCCGGGTATCAGCTTGAGCAGCTCGTTCGTCACGCCGTGGATCCCGCCGGGCTGCGCGGGCTCGGTGCGTACGGGCGCGATCTCCTCGACCTCGTCGATGAAGACGAGCACCCGCTCCAGCTCGGCGATCCGGGCGAAGGCGTCGCGCAGGGCCGCCGCCAGGTTGCCCTCGTCGGCGAGGCGGGAGGGCAGCAGCTCCACGAAGGGCCAGCCGAGGCGCGAGGCGATGGCGCGGGCGAAGGTGGTCTTGCCGGTGCCGGGCGGGCCGAAGAGGGTGATGGCGCGCGGGGGCCGCACCCCGTGGGCGGCGGCCCGTTCGGGCTCGGCGAGCGGCAGCACCACGCGGCGCTCGATGAGGTCCTTCTCCTTCTCCATGCCGGCGACCTTGGTCCACAGGTCATTGGGCAGGAACCGGCCGCCGAGGTCGGCGAGGAGCCCGGCCGCCGGTCCGTGCAGCGGCTCGGTCTTCTCGAAGTAGGCGACGGCGGGCTGCCGCGTGTAGCCGGCGTTGAGGAGGCCCTCGCCGAGGAGGTCCTCCTCGGGCAGGACGTAGGCGATCCGCCCGACGCGGGCGGCGATGAGCCGCCGCTCCAGCTCGACGAGCAGGGCGCTGGCGAGTCCGCGCCCGCGCCAGCCGGCGGCGATCGCGATGCGCATCACCCAGGCCCGCTCACCGGTGACGCAGGCGAGGGCCGCGCCGATCGGGACGCCCTGGTGGACGGCGACCACGCAGGGCTGCCGGTCGGTCAGGGCGCTGATGCACTCGGCGAGCGAGAAGACGGACTCCTGGCCGAGCTCGGCCGTCGTGTCGATCAGATGCACCACCGCGGCGAGATCGCTCTCGCGGTAGTCGTGGATGAGCCAGTTCACCGGGTACCGCCCCTCGTTCGTGCTCCTGCGGCGAGGCTAGGGGCGGGCGGGCCGGGTGATCACGCTCCGCGGTGCACAACAGCCGGTCCGGAAACCGTCCGTGTCGTCCATAGACTGGTACCTTCCGCCCACGCCCCGTACCGAGGATCCGCGCGCCTTCATGACTTCCGACATATCCGACGGCATACCCGGCGCCCGGCGGCGTCCTCCCGTGTGGCTGCTCCCGGTCCTGTGGACCCTGGCGCTCGGCCTGTGGGGGCTCTCCCGGCAGGACAGCGTGTGGCGGGACGAGGCGGCGACCTGGCAGGTGGCCGGGCGCTCGGCGGGTGAGATCTGGCACATGCTCGGGAACGTCGACGCCGTGCACGGGCTGTACTACCTGCTGATGCACGGCCTCTTCGAGGTGTTCGGCGCGAGCACCACGACGCTGCGGCTGCCGTCCGTGCTGGCGGTGGCCGCCGCCGCGGCGTGCGTGGCGGTGATCGGGCGGCGGCTGGCCGGCTTCCGGGCGGGGCTCGGCGGCGGCCTGGCCCTCGGACTGCTGCCGGCGGTGCAGTTCCACCTCCAGGAGGGCCGGCCGTACGCGCTGGTCGCGGCGGGCGCGGGGCTGTCGACGCTGCTGCTGGTGTCCCTGCTCGGGGAGGTCCGGCCCGGGCGGCGGGCGTGGCCGCGCTGGACGGCGTACGGGATCACCGTGCTGGTGTGCGCGCTGCTGAACTGGCTGTCGCTGCTGGTCCTGCCCGCCCACGCGGCGACCCTGTGGTGGGCGCGGGCCGGGCGGCCGGTGTGGCTGCTGTGGACGGCGTACGGGGCGGGCGCGGTGGCGGGGGCGCTGCCGCTGATCCTGTTCAGCCGGACCCAGTCCGACCAGGTGTCCTGGATACCGCCGCTGACCTGGCACATGCTGATCGGGCCGGGGATCCTGCTCGCCATCGGCGGCCTCTGCGCGCGGGCGGACCGCCCGAGGGGGCGCGGGCTCTCCGCGGCCGCGGTCGGGCTGCCGCTGCTGGCGGTTCCGCAGCTGGGGCTGATCGGGATCTCGCTCGTGCAGCCGATGTTCCTGGACCGGTACGTGCTGTTCTCCATGCTGGGTCTGGCCCTGCTGATCGGCGCGGCCCTGGGCGCCGGCGTACGGGCCCTCGCGCCGCGGTTCCCGAGGGCGTCGGGCCTGCTGGTGCCGGGTGTGGTCGGGGTGGCGGTGCTGGCGCTGCTGCCGGTGGAGCTGGGCAAGCGGGCGCCGGCGAGCCGGGTCGACGACGTGCTGGCGGTGGCCGGCGAGGTGGCGCGGCTGAAGCGGGACGGGGACGCGGTGCTGTTCATGCCGGCCGCGCGGCGGGACACCGCGCTGGTCTCCCCTGCCGCCTTCACGGGCTTGGCGGACGTGGCGCTGGCCGAGACCCCGGTGGCCTCGGCGACCCTCAAGGGCGAGGAGGCGGACCCGGCGCGGATCCGGGCGGCGCTGCTCGCGCAGCGGCGGGTGCTGCTGGTGACGGACTCGGCGAAGGTCGCGAAGCCGCCCTCGGCCGAGCGGGACAAGGCGAAGGCGGCGGTCCTGCGGGAGCGGTTCACGGTGGTGGAGGACCGGCAGGTCCGGGGCCGCCGGGTGACGGTCTACGAACGGCGCGGCCCGCAGTAGCGCAGACCCACGCCGGCGTCCGGACTTCACACCGGGTCCATCGGATTCACAGCGGATTCATACGGAATTACGGGCTCCGGACATAGGTTCGCCGGGCAGGCTCGCCTCATGATCCACCGCACCCACCCCCGCATAGGCCGCCGCTCCCGCGCTCGTGCCCGGCGGGCGTCGCGGATCCTGCCGGCCCTGGCCGCCATGGCCGCGCTGCTCAGCGTGGACGTGCCCGACGCCCTGGCCGAGCCGCCGCTCGGCGTCACCGCGCAGGCCTTCCCAGACGCCGTGGCGGACCGGGTGGGCGCCCTGTTCACGGGTGGGCTGGACGG
This sequence comes from Streptomyces sp. NPDC048337, assembly GCF_043201175.1. Taxonomy (NCBI): domain Bacteria; kingdom Bacillati; phylum Actinomycetota; class Actinomycetes; order Kitasatosporales; family Streptomycetaceae; genus Streptomyces; species Streptomyces sp. NPDC048337. The sequence continues at coordinate 371,387 of NZ_JBICYR010000002.1, read as the reverse complement.
CGGGCACTTCTGCACCGCCGCCGTGGTGCACAGCGACGGCCGCGACGTGATCGCCACCGCCGCGCACTGCGTGGGCAACCCGGACACCACGGTCTTCGCACCGGGCTACCGGGACGGCGAGGCCCCGTACGGCGTCTGGAAGCTCACCGGTGTGTACGTGGCCCCCGCCTGGCGGGACGGCGAGGATCCGGACGCCGACATCGCCTTCGCGACGGTGGCCCCGGTGGACGACGGTCGGACCGGGGCGGTCGAGGATCTCGTGGGGGGCTTCCCGGTGGCCGCGGAGCAGCCGTCCGACGCCACGGTGACCGTGATCGGCTACCCGCGCAGTACGGAGGCCCCGCTGCGCTGCGCGAACACGACCGCGCTGTTCTCCGGGACCCAGCGCCGGATCGACTGTCCGGACCTCAGCGGCGGCACCAGCGGCAGCCCCTGGCTGGTCGGCGGCGCGCTGGCGGGGGTGCTCGGCGGCTACGAGGGCGGCGGGACGGTTCCGGAGGTCTCGTACAGCGCGGTGATGGGCGACCAGGCGGTGGAGCTCTACCGCGAGGCGGCCGTCGCCGACTGACGGACGGGACGACCTAGCGGCCGGCGGGTACGCGCTCGGCCTCGGGCGCGGAGGGCTGCGCCGGGAGCCGGTCGAGCGGGGGCCTGCTCGGGGTGCCGACCCGGACGTCCTGCACCCCGCGGCGCAGGCTGTCCTTCAGTACGCGGCCCAGCGGGCGTTCCACGAGCCGGTGGATGACCCAGGCGAGGAGCACCATGCAGGCGGTGACGCCGAGGGCCAGCGGGACGGGCGCCACCTTGGCGCGGAAGTGGTGGATGATCGTCAGCCCGGCCATCATGTGGATCAGGTAGAGCGGGTAGGTGACCGCTCCGGCGTGCGGGAGCCAGCGCCAGCGGATGCGGTCGAGGGCGCCGAGCGCGAGGGCCGCCATGACGGCGAAGCCGAGCAGGATGATCACGTGCGCGGGCCAGGAGGGCGTCTGCTGGGCGACGCTCCGGCCCAGGTTGGAGATCATGCGGGGGCCCACGTAGTTCTGCGCGAGGAGGAACTGCACGCCGACGATGGCCCACAGGACGGCGTTCGGCCGGAAACGGCGCATCAGGTAGAAGGCGATGCCGGCGATGAAGTACGGGGACGAGGAGGGCACCGCGAAGAAGGACAGCACGCCGCTGTCGGCGGTGGGGGCCACCACTCCGGCCAGGGTCCAGAGCCCGCAGAAGAGGACGCAGTTGCGGTACGTGACACCGCACATGACGACGACCGCGAACAACACGTAGAACTTGAGCTCGACGAAGAGGGTCCAGTACGCGTCGTCGATGTGCGGGACCCCGAGGCCGCCCTGGAGCATCGACAGGTTCACGACGACGTCGGTGTACTTCTTGATCTGCCGCACCTCGGGCGAGGCGAACAGTACGAGCGAGGTGAAGACCACGGCCACCCAGTAGGCGGGGAAGAGCCGGGAGACTCGGGACACCACGAAGTCACCGAGGCTGCGCCCCCAGGTGCTCATACATATGACGAACCCGCTGACCAGGAAGAATATCTCGACCCCCAGCCAGCCGTAGACGGCGAACCTGTGGGCGGTCGGGAAGACCTCCGCCGTCGGTTTCCCCCAGGCGCTCGCGAGCACCGCGTAGTGGTAGAAGAGCACGGCGAACGCGGCGAGGACCCGGATGCCGTCGAGCACCGCGAGGCGGGGGGCGGGGGATCCGGCGCCCGTGCGGCCGGACGGCCGGCGCTCCCCGACTGAACTGCGCACTGTCATCCTCGACCGCCCCTTGAACGTACGACTGTCCGATTACCGCCGCCAGATCTGCGGAACCTTACAGGGCTCATACAGGCAATCCACAGGAAGGACCGACAGCCCGGCGGCGCACGGGCCGCGGCGGAGTGCTCTACTCCGCCATCTCCTCCAGCCCCTCCGTCTCCTCGGGGGCTTCGAACCAGGTGGGCTCGTCACGCAAGGCCAGGTCGATGCGGTGCAGGGCGAACCGCTCCAGCGGTGGCAGCGCGTCCACCGCGAACCAGGCGACCTCGAGCGACTCGCTGTCGTTCACCCGCGCCTCGCCGCCGGTCGCCCGGCAGCGGAAGGTGATGTCCTGGAACTGGCAGACGTCGCCGTTCGGGTAGGTGATCGGCTTGAGCATCTGGACGAGGATCACGCGCTCGGGGACGCACCGCACCGCCGTCTCCTCGTACACCTCGCGCACGGCGGTCAGCGCGGGCTGCTCCCCCGGTTCGGCGATGCCGCCCACCAGCGCCCACTGGCCGTTGTCGGTGCGGCGGCCGAGCAGCACCCGGCCCCGGTCGTCGAACACGACCGCCGTCACGCTGGGCAGCAGGAGCAGCCTGTTCCCGGCGGTGGCCCGGATGTCGAGGATGAATTCGGGAGTGGTCATCCCCCGACCCTACGAGACCGCGTGACGGGTCCGGAGCCTCAGCCGGCCCGGCGGGCGCGAATCCGGCGGGTGAGGATCCAGCCGAGGCCGCCGGCGGCGAGCAGCAGCAGCGCGTACTCCGGGAGCGGGCCGAGACGGGTGGCCGGGGTCTCGGTGGAGCGCAGCGGGATCTCGGTGACCAGCGCGTCCGCGGTGAACATCCGCGTCTGCTCCACGATCCGGCCGTCGGGCCGGATGACCGCGCTGACCCCGCTGGTGACGGGGACGAGGACGGTCCGGCTGTGCTCGACGGCGCGGATCCGGTCCATGGCCAGCTGCTGGTAGGTCATCTGCGTCCGGCCGAAGGTGGCGTTGTTGCTGGGTACGGCGATCACCTGGGCACCGTCACGGACGGTGGAGCGGACGGCGTCGTCGAAGGCGGCCTCGAAGCAGGTGACCATGCCGACGCCGCTGCCGGCCATGTCGAAGACGCCCGGGTCCTTGCCGGGGCCGAAATCGCGGCGCACGCGGTCCACGTCGGAGCTGAAGAGCCGGACGAAGGAACGCATCGGGATGCGCTCGCCGAAGGGCTGGATCTTGCGCTTGTCGTAGGTCGCGGTGGGGCCGGCCACCGGGTCCCACAGGATCATGGTGTTGCGCAGCGGGCCGGTCTCCGGGGCCACGACGGCGCCGATGGCCACGGGCACGCCGATGGCCTTGACGGCCTTGTCGATGACGGCGTAGGCGTCCGGTTCGGAGTACGGGTCGAGGTCGGAGGAGTTCTCCGGCCAGACGACGAAGTCGGGCTTCGGGGCGCGGCCGGCCTTGACGTCCTCGGCGAGCTGGATGGTGCGCTTGGCGTGGTTGTCGAGGACCTGGCGGCGCTGGGAGTTGAAGTCGAGTCCGAGGCGGGGCACGTTGCCCTGGATGACGGCGGCCACGACGGTGCCGTCCTCGGCGGTGTCGGAGACGAGCGGCCGGGCGGCGAGGCCGGCGCCGATCGGGGCGGCGACGGTGAGGGCGGCCAGGGCGGCGGTGGCGCGGCTCGGGTGGGCGCGGGCGATGCGCAGGGCTTCGTAGAGGCCGAATCCGCACAGGGCGACGGCGAAGGAGAGCAGCGGGGTGCCGCCGAGGGCGGCGAGCGGGGTGAAGACGCCGTCGGCCTGGCCGAAGGCGAGCTTGCCCCAGGGGAAGCCGCCGAAGGGGACGCGGGCGCGCAGCGCCTCGCCCGCGACCCAGACGGCGGCGGCGAACAGCGGCCAGGCGGGGAGGCGGCTGACGAGGGCGATGCCGAGGCCGGTGAGCCCGATGAAGAGGGCTTCGACGGCGGCCAGCGCCAGCCACGGCACCGGGCCGACCTCCTCGCCGGTCCAGACGAGCAGCGGCAGCAGGAATCCGAGGCCGGCGAGGAATCCGAGGCCGAAGCCGGCCCGGGCGCGACGGCCGCGCAGGCAGCCGGCGAGCAGGGCGAGCGCGAGGGGGGCCAGCCACCACAGGGGGCGGGGCGGGAAGCCGATGTAGAGCAGCACCCCGGCGAGGGCGGCCGCGAGGGTGCGGACCACTCCGGCGCCCTTCCGCTTGAGGGCGCCGGTGGGCTGCTCGGCCTGGTCGGCCTGGGCTCCGCCGGCGGGCTTCGAGGGCTCGTTCCGGGCCGCGCGGGTGACACTGCTGCTCATCTGGCGGAGTGTACGTCCCCCAGCACCAAGGACCGGTAAGGCCCTAGCGGGCGAGGGCGCGGAGGTGGACGCGGATGACCCGGACGGCGTTCTCCGCGTCGTCGACGGTCACCGTGAAGATCTTCCCGTCGCCGAGTCGCAGTTCGAGTCCCTCGCCGCGGCGGACGATGACCGCGGTGCCCTTTTCGGGGCGCCAGCGGTAGCCCCAGCCGCCCCACTGCTGCGGGGTGATCCGGGGGATGAACTCGGCGGACGCCACCTCGGCGAGCCGGATCTTTCGGCGCGGCAGCCCGATGTGGCCGCAGCGGACCTCGAAGGCCTCGGAGTCCACGGTGACGGCGACGTGGACGAAGGCGAGGGTGCCGTAGAGGATGAGCAGCCCCACCGCGAGGCAGCCGATCACGGACATGAGCAGCGGGACGATGCCGTGGGTCCAGGCGTTGTCGACGGCGAGTTCGATGCCGAGCGCGAGACAGGCCGCGCCGGCCGCGGCGAGCAGCCACTGCGCGCGGTTGGAGGCCCGGCCCGTCCAGAACGGGCCCGGCGGGTGACCCTTCATGTGTAGCAGCGTACTCACGTTCCGCATGCGCGCCACTGCCTCTCGGCCACTCGGTTCAGCGCGGCGGTGGCGCGGCCGCTCAGCCGGGCAGCAGGCTGACCAGGGCGTCGCGCAGGCCGGGGCGGCGCACGGTCATGAAACGGTGCAGGCTCCGGGAGCCGAAGGCGACGCGCTGGGCGCTGCGGCGCCGCTCGGCGTCGTACGCGTGCAGGGCGGCGGGCAGCCCGGCCGCGCCGCGGGCCGCGACGGCGCGGGTCAGCGCCTCCGCGTCGAGCAGGGCGGTGCAGGCCCCCTGGCCGAGGTTGGGGGTCATGGCGTGCGCGGCGTCGCCGACGAGGGCGATCCGGCCGTCGGCGACGAAGGCGGGCAGCGCGGGGTGGAGGTGGCGCATCTCGTACCGGATCCAGGTCGCGGGGTCGGTCTCGGCCAGGACGCGCGGGATGGGGTCGTGCCAGCCGGCGAAGGCGTCGCGCACTTCTCGGGCCGTGGTGGCCTCGGGGACGGTGGCGTACCAGTTGGTGCGGCCGGGCTCGACGGGGGTCATCCCGAAGAAGCGGCCCCTGCCCCAGGTCTCGCCGTACATCCCGGTCTCGAAGCCGGCGATGCCGATCCAGGCGACCGTGCCGATGGGGCGCGGGCCGCTGCCCTGGCCGAAGTACGCGGTGCGGACCGTGCTGTTGATGCCGTCGGCGCCGACGCGGAGGTCGGCCCGGATCCCGGCCGCGTCGGTGAGCCGCCGGCCGTACGCGATCTCCACGCCGCCGAGCCGGTCCAGTTCGGCGAGCAGCGCGTCGATCAAGTAGGGCCGGGAGATGAGCAGTTCGGGGCGGCCGGCCTTGCGCTCGATCCGTTCGAGCGGGAGGGCGGCCAGCACCCTGCCGTCGGGGCGCCGGATCCGGGCGTCGCGGTACGGGACCGCCCGCGCCCGCAGCGCGTCGCCGAGGCCGAGCCGGTCGAGCGCGGCCTGGGCGGTGGGGTGGATCCCGAAGGCGGTTCCGTACCGTTCGAGCGCGTCCCGGCGCTCGAGCACCGTCACCGCCCAGCCCGCACGGCGCAGCCCGATGGCGGTGGCGAGCCCGCCGACCCCCGCCCCGACCACGACGGCTTCTCCCTGACTCCGCATGACCCACCCCTCACGGCCGCGCTACCACCACATCCGTGGTACTACATCTGTGGTACCACGGATGTGGTTAAGCTGGCAACGTGAATCAGGACCGGAGGGACCGGCTGCGGGACGCGGCCATCGCCGTACTGGCGGAGGCGGGCGGGCGCGGGCTGACGCACCGCGCCGTCGACGCGGCCGCCGACGTGCCGACGGGCACGGCCAAGAACTACTTCCCGACCCGCGACGCGCTCCTGCGGGCGGTGGCCGAACGCTGCCTGGAGCAGTACCGCGCGGTCGCCGACACCCTTGCGGGAGCCGTGCCCGGGCCCGCCGACGCGCGGCAACTGGCTGCGTTCCTCGCGGAGCTGCTGCGGAACGTGGCCGGGCCCGGCCGGCCGCGCGTCCTCGCCTATCTGGAGCTGCAGACCGAGGCGACGCGCCGGCCGTGGCTGGCCTCCCTCCTGGACCCGATCGCGGCGTCGGACTTCGCGGCGCACGCGCACCTGCTGCGCTCGGCGGGCCTGCCGGCCGGCCCGGAGCCGACCCGTGCCCTCACCCTCGCCCTGCACGGCGCGATCCCCCACCTCCTGGCGGGCGCCCCGGCCACCCTGGCCGCGGCGGGCCTGGACGACCTCGACCGTTTCACCGCCGACCTGCTGGCGTCCGTACTGCCCCGGGAGTCACGATGACCACCGGCCGTCTCGACCGGGCCGCGGGCGCCGTCCTCGGCTCGGCGGCGGGCGACGCACTGGGCGCGCCCTACGAGTTCGGGCCGGGGGGCAGTTGACCGCCCGGGGGGCGGAGATGGAGGGAGGCGGGCGGCGGCTGGGATCCGGGAGAGGCGACGGACGACACGCAGATGGCGGTGCTGGTCGGGGAGTCTCTGCTGGAGCGGGGCGGGCTCGAACTCCCGGACGTCTTCGACCGGTTCCAGCGCTGGGCGGCCGGTCAGCCCAAGGACATCGGCCTCCAGACGGAGGACGTGCTGACGAACGGCGAGCCGTGGAACCTGGCCGCCGCCCTGCACTTCCGGCTCAACACCCGGGCGGCGGGCAACGGTTCGCTGATGCGGGCGGCCACCTCGGCGGTCTACTTCTCCTCCGCCGGGCGCGAAGCGACCATGGACGCCGCCCGGCGGATCGCGGCGCTCACGCACGGGGACCGCGCGGCCTGGGAGGGCACGGCCGTGCTGCACGAGCTGGTGAGGGTGGCCCTCGACGGGGGCGATCCGCTGGCGGCCCTGCCCGCGACGCTCGCCGCGGTCCATCCGGACCACCGTGAGCGGTACGGCCGCGTGCTGGCCCCGGACTGGCATCCCGACCTGGCCACCGAGTTCAACGGGGCGGTATGGCCCTGCCTGGGCTCGGCGGTCTGGGCGCTGCGGACTACCTCCGGATTCGCGGAGGCGGTACGGGCCGCCGTGGACCTGGGCGGGGACACCGACACGGTGGGCGCGGTGACCGGCGCCCTGGCCGGGGCCCGGTACGGGGCGCGGGCCATCCCCGGCCGCTGGACGGCACGGTTGCACGTGCCGTTGCCGGGGTTCGGGGGGCGCGTGCTGGACGCGGAGGAGCTGCGCGGGCTGGGCCGGCGGCTCGTCGCGGCGGGGGCCCACTGAACCTGCGGGGCATCAGGTGTCCAGGAGTCGCCAGGCGGTGAGTGCGATTCTGGCCCGGGTCAGTCCCGTGGGCTCGGTGAGTTCGATGTCCAGCGCCTTCGCGATCTGTTCGAGGCGGCGGGCGATGCTGCTGTGGTGCAGGTGCAGTTGGTCCGCCGCCCGGCGCAGGGAGCCGGTGGCGCAGTAGGCGTCCAGCGTCTCCAGATCCTCCGGGTTGCCCGCGATGCGCGCGATGGCGGCCACGTCGGCGTTCCCCCGCGCGGCGTCGGGCGGCACCTCGGCCAGCAGCGCCAGCGCGCCCAAATCGGCGTGCCGCAGGACGGGTTCGCGCGCAGTCGTGAAACGAAGGGCGGTACGCGCCTCCCGCCAGGACCGGTCGGGGCTGTCGGCGGCGCCGATGCCCGCGCGCGCACCGGCCGGGAAGCGGGCCGGGTCCACGGTGGTGGCCAGGATGACGCCGACCTCGGCGAGCGGCGCCGCCTTCACCGGGCGGGCCGGACAGACCAGGCCGCCGATCCGGTCGAGCGGGAGCGGGACCGGCGAGCGTACGGCGACGACGTGCAGGGGCAGTTCGGCCGCGAAACCCAGGAGCCGCAGCGCCCGGGCCCTGGCCGCGTCGTCGCTCTCGGAGCTGATCGCCAGTTCGATGAGGGCGGGGTCGGCCATGGTCGTGCGGGCCGGACCGTACCGCTCGGCGACGGCCGCGGCGGCGATGGCGAGCCGGTCGAGGAGTACTTCGTCGAGGGGATTCGGCGAGCCGGGACGCTCCAGCCAGACCCTGCCGATCTCCTCCTCGTCGAGCGTGATCGGCACCGTGGTGGATGCGGGCGCCTGCGGGGCGGAGGCCTGCCTGCCGTCGGGCGAGACGCGGGTGGCCCGCCCCGTGCCGTGGAGCCGGATCCCGGCCACGCATTCGGCCAGGCCCGCCGAGGCCCGGGCCAGCGCCGCAAGGTCCACCCGTCGGCGCATCAGCGTGTCGTAGAACGCGACGATGCGCATCGCCCCGTCGACGTACGGATCCAGTCCCGACAGCCGAACGGCCAGTGCCTCCATGGCAGAAGGATAGAAGGACGGGGATGCGCCGACCGGTGCGTGATCGGGGCGGGATGAGCGACGGATGGCGGGTGACCCACCGGGGGACGACCGTGAGGATGGTCGTCATGGATCCCGAACTCGAAGCATTCATCCCGTTTCTTCCGCAACTCGACCTGAACGACCCGGTCAGCGCCCGCAAGCACTTCGCCGAACGCGCGGCCGCCGCACCGGCACCGGACACCTCGGACATGGAGGTCGAGGACCACACCGTGTCCGCCGATCCGGACGTGGCGGTCCGGGTCTACCGCCCGCACCGGGCGCAAGGCGCCGTCGTCTGGCTGCACGGGGGCGGCGGGGTCTTCGGCGACCTGGACACCGAGCATCCCTGGGCGGCCCGGATCGCCGGCCTCTCCGGCGCGGCGGTGGTCTCCGTGGGCTACCACCTGGCGCCCGAGCACCCGTTCCCGGCTGCCCTGGACGACGCCTACGCCGCACTGACATGGACGGCCGGGCACGCCGCCGAACTCGGCATCGACCCGTCCCGGATCGCGGTCGGTGGCCACAGTGCGGGCGGCGGGCTCGCGGCCGCGGTGGCGTTGCGGGCCCGTGACGAGCAGGGGCCGCCGATCCACTTCCAGCTGCTCAACCAGCCGGGCCTCGACGACCGGCAGGAGACGTGGTCGGCACGGAACTTCACCGACACGCCCTGGTTCGACCGCGACAAACTCGCCGCGGCGTGGCGTCACTACCTGGGCTCGCAGCCGGCCACACCGTACGCGGCAGCCGCCCGGGCCGCCGACCTGTCCGGCCTGCCACCGGCCTACATCGCCACCGCGGAATTCTGTCCGAACCGCGACGAGGGCATCGCGTACGCGCTGCGCCTGATGCAGGCGGGCGTGTCGGTCGAACTCCACCAGTGGCCCGGCACCTTCCACGGATCGCAGGCGCTCCTCTCCGCCGACGTCTCGCAGCGGCAGAACGCCGAGCTCGGCGCCGCTCTGCGCCGCGCACTGGCCGGGTGAACGGGTGAACCCGTTGCACTCGTTCCCGTCGCACTCATTGATCACGAAAGGACGGACGTCTTGAAGATCCGACTGGTGTTGCTCGGAAGCGTGGCCTCGCTGATCGCCTGTGCGGGCATCGTGGCGGCGGCTCCCGCGCCGGGCGGCGGCACGGCCCCGCCGGCCCGCGTCGATCCCGCGGAGCTGAAGTCCGCCATGGACGGTGTCCACCGCGCGGGGATACCGGGGGTGTACGCCGAGGTGCGCGATGCCGGCCGGACCTGGCGCGGCGCTTCCGGGGTCGCCGACGTCAGGACCGGCCGTCCCGTCACTCCCGACATGCGGCAGCGGGTCGGCAGCATCACCAAGACCTTCACGGCCGCCGCGGTCATGCAGCAGGTCGAGCAGGGCCGGATCCGGCTCGATGCGCCGATCGGCGACTACCTGCCGCAGCTGGTGCCGGGAGCGCGCGGCAGGAAGATCACGGTGCGGATGCTGCTCAACAACACCAGCGGCATCCCCGATTACATCCGCTACGCCTTCCCCTCCCTCCAAACGCCCTCGCCCGAGAGCCTGGACGACAACCGGTTCCGGCAGTTCCGCCCGGCCGAGCTGATCGAGCTGGGGCTCGACGCACCTCCCGCCGGCGAGCCCGGAGGCCCCACGGGGGTGTACTCGAACACCAACTACCTGCTCCTCGGACAGTTGTTGGAGCACGTGACCGGCACCCCGGCCGAGGACTACATCACCCGGAACGTGATCGAGCGTGCCGGCCTCCGGCACACCGGGTTCCCGACCGGGACGCACATCAAGGGACCGCACTCGCGGATGTACGAGGCCCTGTGGGGCGCGCTCGACCCGCCGCGCGACTACAGCGTCTACGACATGTCCTGGACCGGGACGGGGGCCGCTCTCGTATCGACCGTGGAGGACCTCAACCTCTTCTACGGCAGGCTTCTCGACGGCGCGATCGTCAGCCGGTCGTCGCTGGCGCAGATGCAGCGCACCGTCCCGGTCATCGCCCTGGACGGATCGACGATCCAGTACGGCCTCGGCCTGCACAAGGTCGACATCGAGGGTTGCGGCACCTTCTGGGGTCACGACGGCACCGTCTGGGGGGCCGGAACGATCTCCCTGACCCGGGCCGACGGCAAGCGCCAGATGTCCGTCGCGGTCAACCTGCAGAGGTGGAACCAGCCGGACTCCTCGGGGAGGCCGCAGCCCCACCCCATCGATGACGCGCTGAAGACGCTGTACGGGCAGGCGATGTGCGGCACCGGCACCGGCTCCGGCACCGGTCAGGCCGCCCGGCCGTAGCCGTCCGGGGCGATTTCGAGGCGGCGGCCGCGGAAGGCCGCGCGCAGCCGCCGGTCGTGGGTGACCAGCACCACGGTTCCGCCGAAATGGGCCAGGGCCGCCTCCAGTTCCTCCACCACGGCCGGGGCCAGGTGGTTCGTCGGCTCGTCGAGCAGGAGCAGGTCGAGCGGGCGTGCCAGCAGGCCGGCCAGCTCCAGCTTGCGGCGCCCGCCCGCCGAGAGGGCGCGGACGGGCCGGGTGAGGTCGTCCGGGGTGAGCAGGCCGTGGGCGGCGGCCCGTTCGGCGTACTCCGGCCCGAACACCTCGACGGCCGGACGCGGTTCCCGGGACCACTGGTCGTCCTGCCGGAGCAGGCCCACGCGCGGCGGTGTCCGTACGAGGCCTTGCTCGGGCTCCAGTTCACCGGCGAGCAGGTGCAACAGGGTGGACTTCCCCGCCCCGTTGGGCCCGCTCACCAGGAGCCGCTCCCCCGGTGCGAGCCGCACTGACAGGGGCGCGAGCCGTCCCGGCAGGGCCGCGTCGGCCACCCGGACGTCCCTCGGTTCGGCGGTGTTGGCGGTGGCGCCCTCGGTGAACCGGCCGGTGAAGACGAGCGGATGCGGGGGCGGCGGGACCGGGTTCTCGGTCAGCCGCCGCAACCGTTCGCGGGCGGTGCGGATCCGGCTCGCCGCACCGTGGGTCCGGGAGCGGGCCCGGAAGGCGCCGGCTCCGCTGAACCCGCGGGGCAGCTTCCGCGGGATCCCGTCGAACCGCCCGATGTTGGTCTCGGCGAGCCGCTCGGCGCTGCGGACCTCCTCGCGCCACTCCTCGTACTCCCGCTCCCAGCGGGCCCGTTCGGCGGCGCGGGCGGTCCGGAAGCCGGCGTAGCCGTTGCCGTAGCGGCGTACCGTGCGGCGGGACGCGTCCACCTCCAGGATGGTGGTCGTGACGCGGTCCAGGAAGAGCCGGTCGTGGGTGACGGCCACGACGGTGCCGCGGTGGGCGCGCAGGCGCTCCTCGAGCCAGGCGACGGCCTCGTCGTCGAGGTCGTTGGTGGGTTCGTCGAGCAGCAGCAGTTCCGGCCCGGCGGCGAGGGCCGCCGCGAGGGCGAGCCGGGAGCGCTGCCCGCCGGACAGGGCCGCGAGCCCGCGGTCCGGGTCGAGCGGGGTGCGCTCGCCCAGCCTGCGCAGGATGGTCGCGACACGCCGGTCGGCATCGCGGCCGCCGCGGGCCTCGTACGCGGCGAGGAGGTCCCCGTACGCGGCGAGCTCCTCGGGACCGGCCCGGTCCAGCAGGGATTCGGCGCGGCGGATGCGGTGCTCCAGGGCGCGCAGGTCGGCGAGGGCGAGGTCGATCGCGTCGCCGGCGCGGGCGGTGGGCGGGAGGTCGAGGGTCTGCGCGAGGTAGCCGATGCCTCCGGGCGCGGTGACGGTGACCTCGCCGCGGTCGGGCCGCTCGCGGCCGGCGAGGAGCCGGAGCAGGGTGGACTTGCCGGAGCCGTTGTCGCCGACGACACCGACCCGCTCGCCGGGCCGAACCGTGCAGCTGACGCGGTCCAGGACGACGTGGGTGTCGTAGCGCTTGGCGACGTCGGACAGGACGATCTGGGTGGAGGCGAGTGGAGCGCGCAAGGGCGGTTCCTTCCGACAGTAAAGAGAGACGATCCGTCTCGTCTCGCGACACCCACACAATAAACACCCTCTCCGACAGAACGCAAGACGTTCCGTCTCGTTGCGGGATCCGTGCCGGTCAGCCGACGGGCGCGCCCTGGGCCGCGAGCAGTCGGCCCTCGGCGTACGCGAGGGCGGCGGCGGGGAGAACGCCAGGGCGGCCACTGCGCAGGACGGTCAGGCCGCCGGTGGGGGGCAGGACCGGCTCGGGCCCGGTGCCGAGGCGGCGCAGCGCCTGGACGGCGACGGCCTCCGCGGAACCGTGGTAGACGGGTTCGGCTCCCTGGCTCCGCGCGGCGAGGGCGGCCCGGATGGCGGTGTCGACCAGCTCGTAGTGCGTGCAGCCGAGCACCACGTCGGTGACGTCGACCGGGGTCAGGGCGGCGGCCGCGGCGACGGTGGCGGCCACGGCGACGTCGTCGGCCGCCTCCACCGCGTCGGCGAGGCCGGGGCAGGGCACCTCGGTGACGCGGGCCCCGGCGGCGAACTCGCCGATCAGGCCGCGCTGGTAGGGGCTGCCGGTGGTGGCGGGCGTGGCCCAGATCGCCACGCGGCCGCCGGCGGCCGCGGCGGGCTTGATCGCCGGTACGGTACCGATGACCGGGATCCCGGGCTCCAGCTCGGCGCGGAGGGCCGGGAGGGCGTGCACGCTGGCGGTGTTGCAGGCGACGATCAGCGCGTCGGGCCGGTGCGCGGCGGCGGCCCGGGCGACCTCGAGCGCCCGCTCGGTGAGGTCGGCGGGGGTCCGCGGCCCCCAGGGCATCCCGTCGGGGTCGGAGGAGATGACGAGATCGGCGTCGGGCCGCAGCCGCCGCATCGCGGCGGCCGCCGCCAGCAGGCCGATTCCGGAGTCCATGAGCGCGATCTTCACCCGGCCACTTTAGTCGACACCCCCACCCACCACGAGGACCCGCGGCGGCGAGCAGAGCGGGCAGGCGGAAACCCAGCCCGCCGGCGCTTGAGGCACGGGGCACGGGACGGAGCCCCGGTCCTGCTCCCGCACCCGCGCACTCAGGCCAGCCCGACATGCAGGCGCGCCAGACGGGCCAGCGCCCGGGCACGGACAGGACCCGCCGAGGCAGCCGCGCCCGCCCGACCGGGCGGGCCGACACCAGCCCCGCGAGCACTTGAGGCACGGGGTAGGGGCGGAGCCCCGGTTCTGTACCCCACACCCGCGCACGCGGACGGGCCCGGCAGGCCGAAACCAGCCCCGCCGGCGCTTGAGACGCGGGGCACGGGGCGGAGCCCCGGTTCTGTGCCCGCACCCGCGCACTCCGGCGAGCCGGGCGGGCGCGGGCGCGGCCCGTCGTCGGGCGACGAGGCCCGGAAGGGTGGGATGCGCGACATGCCCCGCAGGGCCCGGCACACTGCCGCCATGGGCCTCCTCACCGCCGCCGCCGCGGCCTACGCCTCCCTCGCCGCCTGGCTCTGGCTCACCCTCGCCCATGGCATGTTCTGGCGCACCGACGTCCGCCTCCCCCCGCGCACCGCCCCCACCCGCTGGCCCTCCGTCGCGATCGTCGTCCCGGCCCGCGACGAGGCCGAGGTGCTGCCCCGCAGCCTGCCCTCCCTCATCGCCCAGGACTATCCCGGCGAAGCCGAGGTCATCCTGGTCGACGACGGCAGTACGGACGGCACCGCCGCCCTCGCCCTGCGCCTCGCCCGCGAGCACCCCGGACTCCCGCTCACCGTCACCTCCCCCGGCGACCCGGCCCCCGGCTGGACCGGCAAGCTCTGGGCCCTGCGCCACGGCATCGCGCTCGCCCGCACCGCGCACGCCACCGAGCCCGACTACCTCCTCCTCACCGACGCCGACATCGCGCACGAGCCCGACAGCCTCCGCGAACTGGTCGCCGCCGCCACCTCCGCCGGCCTCGACCTCGTCTCCCAGATGGCTCGCCTGCGCGCGGTCAGCCCCTGGGAACGGCTCGTCGTTCCCGCCTTCGTGTACTTCTTCGCCCAGCTCTACCCCTTCCGCCGGGTCAACCGCCCCGCCGCCCGCACCGCGGCCGCCGCCGGCGGCTGCGTCCTGCTGCGCACCGAGGCCGCCGTGCGCGCGGGGGTCCCCGACTCCATCCGCCAGGCCGTCATCGACGACGTGTCCCTCGCCCGCGCGGTCCAGCGTTCCGGCGGCCGGATCTGGCTCGGGCTGGCGGAGCGGGTGGACAGCGTGCGCCCGTACCCCTCCCTCGGCGACCTCTGGCGGATGATCTCGCGCAGCGCCTACGCCCAACTGCGCCACCAGCCCCTCCTGCTCGCCGGTACGGTCGCGGGCCTGGTGCTCGTCTACCTCGTGCCCCCGGCCGCCCTCCTGGCGGGGCTCGCGACCGGACGCCCCGCCCTCGCGTGGGCCGGCGGCCTCGCCTGGCTGCTGATGGCCGGCACCTACCTCCCGATGCTGCGCTACTACCGGCAGCCCGCCGCGCTCGCTCCGCTGCTTCCGCTCACGGCGCTGCTGTACCTCCTGATGACCGTCGACTCGGCCGTCCAGCACTACCGGGGCCGCGGGGCGGCGTGGAAGGGCCGTACCTATGCCCGCCCCAGCGACGCCTGAAACGGCGAACTGCCGCCCGAAACAGCGTCATCCGAGGTCACCGACGTGTGACGCTGCGTCAGCACGAAATCGGTGCACGGCACAACCGGTGAGTACGAGTAGGAACAAGCTGGGGTGGAAGTGGCGAATCGTGCACGTGAACGCCAAGTGAAAGCTGTGGCCCTGACCTGCGAATATGCAGGTCAGGGCGGTGTTCGGGACACCTCGCTATGGACCCGGTGAAGTCGTGGGCTTAACTTAGGTCCCATGACCTCCCCCCGCTCCACTTATGGCGGCGGTTACTACTCCGCGCCCTCCTTCCCGGACACCCCCATCTACGACTCCCTCGTCGCCGAACGGGGCACTCCGCAGATCGCCCCGATCCGCGTCCCGGCCGCCTACGACTCCCCGAGCGCCGGCTATTCGAGCGGTGGGTACCTGCCGGCCCTCGCCTCGGCGCTGCCCGCGCTGCCCGCGGCGATCCCGCAGCAGCAGAACGCCCCGGCGTACGGGTACCCGTACCCGCAGCAGGCCGCTCCGCAGCCGATGCCGCTGCAGCACGCGCCGGCCCCGTACATCCCGCAGCAGCAGCCGCTCGCGGCCCGCGCGGGATACATCCCGCAGCCCCAGCCGCAGCAGCCCCGCCCGGTCGCCGCGGCCACCGGGTACGAGGCCATGCGGCCGGCCGCGCCGCGCCCCATGGCGGCTCCCGCGCCGGTGCCGGCCGCCGCGTACGAGGACCCGTACGGCCGCCCCTACCAAGGGCGCGGCTACTGATCCGAGCGCGGATATCCGCTGGGGCGGAGGAGGGGGCGACTGGCAGGATTGCCCCCATGTCGAATCTGTATGTCCAGGAGCTCCACGTCCATCCCGTCAAATCGTTGTCGGGGACCGCTCCCGACGAGGCGGCCGTGGAGCCCTGGGGGCTGTCCGGGGACCGGCGGTGGGCGCTGGTGGACTCCGGGGGCACGGTCATCACCCAACGCCAGCAGCCGCGGCTGGCCTTGGCGGCGGCGCGCCCGCTGAGCGGCGGCCGGATCGCGGTGTCGGCGCCGGGCATGACGGAGCTGGTCGTCGAGGTGCCGGGGCCGGGTCAGCTGGAGCCGGTCGTCCTGTTCGGGAAGAAGATCGAGACCGTGGTCGCGGAGCGCGCCGCGGCCGACTGGTTCAGCGCGTACCTCGGAGTGCCGGCCCGGCTGGTGCACCTGGACGATCCTGCCGTACGACGGCCCGTGGACCCGGATTACGCGCTGCCGGGCGAGACGGTGAGCCTCGCCGACGCGTATCCGCTGCTGATCACCACCCTCGCCTCGCTGGACGCGCTCAACTCGCTGATCGCGCAGGGGGAGCATCCGCACGAGGGCCCGCTGCCGATGAACCGTTTCCGCCCCAATGTGGTGGTCTCCGGGGCCGAGGCCTGGGCCGAGGACGGCTGGCGGCGCATCGCGATCGGCGACGCCGTCTTCCGCGGGGTCCGGGAATGCGGGCGGTGCGTCATCACCACCACCGACCAGCGGACGGCGGAGCGGGGCAAGGAGCCGCTGGTGAGCCTCGCCGCGCACCGGCGGATCGGCAAGTCGCTGGCCTTCGGGCGGCAGCTGGTACCGGTGCGGACGGGCACGGTGCGCGTGGGCGACGAGGTCCGCGTCCTGGAATGACCGGACGACCGGACAACCGGACGACCGGAATGAGGCGTGTGGCCGCGATCGGCCGACCGGAATGACACCTTCGAGGGGCTCCGCGCCCGTGCTGGAACCAACCGCCACGACCAGGCCGTTGGATCAGTCAGGACAGGTGATCGCCCTGCCGGGCCGGCGGAGCCGGCTCGGGTGACACATGTCTCGTGCGTCCCGGAATGCGCGTCCCCGGGGCATGCGGGAGGCTTGGACGCGCAGGCATACGGAGGCAAAGGGGGTGCCGGACCGTGCGGACAGCATGGGGTGTGTGGCGTTGGCGGCGCAATCCGCTGCGCCGGCCGACCGATCTCTTCGAGGCGTGGGTGGCGTTCGCCGCGCTGGTGTGTGTCCTGCTGGTGGCTCCGGCCATCGGCTGGGTGGCGGGGCTGCAGGTGGACGGGCAGCTCCAGCGGGCCGCCGTGGAGCAGCGGCAGGAGCGGCACCTCGTTCCGGCGGTGGTGGTCCGGCAGGCCACCGAGTCGGCGGCGAGGGCTTCCGCCGATCCCTCGGCGCAGCAGAGCGCCCCGTACCGGACCCGGATCGTGGCCTCGTGGACCGCGCCCGACGGCAGCAGCCACGAGGGCACGGTGCCGGCCGCGGAGGAACCGCCGCGCGCCGGCGACCGGTTCCGGATATGGACCGACGCGCACGGCCGACTGGTGGGACAGCCGCTCGACCCGTCCTCGGCCGCGTTCCACGCGGGGGTGGCGGGCCTGGCCGCGGCGATCGCGGCGGCCGCACTGGTGGAAACGGTCCGCAGGCTGGTCGTACGAAGGCTCATGCATCGGCGGTACATACGGCTGGACCGCGCCTGGGCGGCGGCCGGGCCGGACTGGGGCCGGGCGGGCGCGGGCAGTTGACCTGGCGGCTCGTCGGCGTCCCGCGCGCTACGGTGGGGCATCGGCAGCGCGAAGACGAGGGTGGGGGCACGACAGCACCATGGCTCAGGGCACGGTCCAGGTGACGCACGGCGGGGCCTCGCGGTGGCGGCGCCGCTCCGGTGAGTATCCGACGCTGACCGCCGCACTGGCCGTCGCGGGCGACGGGGACGTGCTGTCCATCTCCCCCGGCACCTACCGGGAGAACCTGGTGCTGCACCACGCCGTCACCCTGCGCGGGCCCGAGGGCGGGCTGGGATCGGTGCGCATCGCCCCGCCCGACGGGGTCGCGCTGACGCTGCGCGCCTCCGCCGTGGTCCAGGACCTGCACCTGGAGGGCCAGGACCGGGCGGCTCCCGCGCTGCTCGTCGAGGACGGCTCCCCCGAGCTCACCGACCTGCGGGTGAGCACCCGGTCGGCGGCCGGCATCGAGGTGCGCGGCAGCGGCGCCCGGCCGCTGGTGCGGCGGTGCACCGTGGAGAATCCGACGGGGGTCGGCATCGCCGTCCTGGACGGCGGTGGCGGGGTGTTCGAGGAGTGCGAGGTCGTCGCCGCCGGGCAGACCGGGATCTCGGTGCGCTCGGGCGGCCGCCCGCGGCTGGAGCGCTGCCGGATCCACCACTCCGCGGGCGCGGGCATCGGGGTCACCGGCGAGGGTTCGGGCCTGGAGGCGCTGGGCTGCGAGGTGTACGAGATCAAGGGCACCGGGGTCCAGATCGCGGCGCGCGCCGCGGCCCGGCTCACGGACTGCGCGGTGCACCGCACCACGGCCGACGGGGTCACCCTCGACACCGACGCCGTGCTCACGCTGGCCGGCTGCGACATCCACGACATCCCGGAGAACGCGGTCGACCTGCGGTCCCGTTCGGTCCTCACGCTGAGCCGCACCGCGGTGCGCCGCTTCGGCCGCAACGGCCTGTCGATCTGGGACCCGGGGACGCGGGTCGACGCCGAGGCCTGCGAGATCCACGACAGTACGGGCGACTATCCGGCGGTGTGGGTCAGCGACGGGGCCACGGCCTCGCTGGAGAACTGCCGGGTGCACGACGTGCCGGACGCGCTGTTCGTCCTGGACCGGGGTTCGCGCGTCGACGTCGTCGACAGCGATCTGTCCCAGGTGCGCAACACGGCGGTCTCGGTGAGCGACGGGGCCACCGCGCAGCTCGACGACTGCCGGATCCGGGAGGCGGCGACCGGGGCCTGGTTCCGGGACCACGGCAGCGGCGGCACCCTCGCCAACTGCACCATCGACGCCGTGCAGACCGGGGTGATCGTCACCAAGGGCGCCGACCCGGTCCTGGAGCGGTGTACGGTCACCTCCCCCGCCGAGGCCGGGTTCTACGTGTCGGCGGGGGGCCGGGGCACCTTCACGGCCTGCCGGGTGACGGGCAGTTCCGGCTTCGGCTTCCACGTCATGGACGGCTGCCGCACCACCCTGGCGCGCTGTCACACCGAGCGCTGTGCGCGCGGGGGGTACGAGTTCGCCGAGGACGGGCCGGTCGCCGAGGACTGCACCGGCGACGAGTCCGGCTCGCGGGCGGCGGCCCGGGCGGCGCCGGGTGTCGCGTTCGCCGGGGCTCAGGCGGGAATCCGTACGGTCACGGCGGACCGGGACCCGGCGGCGCAGCAGGCCTCCCCGGTGCCGGCGGACCGGCCCGCCGACGTGCCGGACGCGGGCGCCGCGACCGCGGCCGGACGGGGCTCCGGCGAGGTGCTGGGCCAGCTCGACGCGCTCGTCGGCCTGGACAGCGTCAAGCGCGAGGTGCGCGCGCTCACCGACATGATCGAGGTGGGCCGGCGGCGGCGGCAGGCGGGCCTCAAGGCGGCCTCGGTGCGCCGGCACCTGGTCTTCACCGGCTCCCCCGGCACCGGCAAGACCACGGTCGCCCGGCTCTACGGGGAGGTCCTCGCCTCCCTCGGGGTGCTGGAGCGCGGCCACCTGGTGGAGGTGTCCCGCGTGGACCTGGTCGGCGAGCACATCGGATCCACGGCGATCCGTACGCAGGAGGCCTTCGAACGGGCGCGCGGCGGGGTGCTGTTCATCGACGAGGCGTACGCGCTGGCGCCGGAGGACTCGGGCCGGGACTTCGGGCGGGAGGCCATCGACACCCTGGTGAAGCTGATGGAGGACCACCGGGACGCGGTGGTGGTGATCGTCGCCGGGTACACGGCGGAGATGGACCGCTTCCTGACCGTCAACCCGGGTGTGGCCTCGCGGTTCTCACGGACCATCACCTTCCACGACTACGGGCCCGAGGAGCTGCTGCGGATCGTGGAACAGCAGGCGGAGGAGCACGAGTACCGGCTCGGCGAGGGGACGGCCGGCGCCCTGCTGGCGTACTTCACCGAGCTGCCGAAGGGGCCCGCCTTCGGCAACGGCCGCACCGCGCGCCAGACCTTCGAGTCGATGGTCGAGCGGCACGCGGGGCGGGTGGCGCAGCTGTCGGAGCCGAGTACGGACGAGCTCACCCTGCTGTTCCCGGCGGATCTCCCGGCGCAGCCGGCTCCTTGCTGAGCCGCTGCGGCGGCACCCGCCCCGGACCGGCCGCGCCCAACCGGGCGAGCAGGGCGTCGCGTTCGGCGGCGAAGGCCGGATCGGCCTGGTAGTCGGAGTGGCCGAGGATCGGCGCGGGCAGCGGGTGGCGGTCGCTGCGCCCGTAGGCGATCGGGTCGGCGAGCGGGCCGCGGTCCACGCCCTCGGCGGTGCCGGGCAGGACGGGGCCGCCGATGGGGTCGGTGGCCCGCCACAGGTTGCGCCAGCAGTCGACCTCCCCGTGCAGGGCGGTGAGCGGGCCGGGGCCGAAGTAGGCGGGGAACCAGCGCCCGTAGAGGCGGCCGAGCGGGGAGCCGTAGGTGAGCAGGGCGACCCGGCGGCGGGCGGGCGGCGGCAGCTGCCAGACGGCCGCCGCGGCGAGCACGCTGCCCTGGGAGTGGCCGGAGATCACCAGGCGGCCGCCGGTCCGGCCGGTCCAGCCGGTCATCCGCCAGGTCAGGTCGGGGACGGCGCGCTCGGCGTAGCAGGGCGGCGCGAAGGGGTGGGCGGCGCGCGGCCAGAAGGTGCCGACGTCCCACAGGATGCCGATGGTGCGGCGGGCGGCGGGATCCCGGTAGGCGCGGCGGCCCCAGGTGACGAAGAGGACGAAGCCGAAGCCGATGAGCCAGGACCCGGTGTCCTGGGCGGCGCGGGCGGCGGCCTCCAGCAGCGGGCGGCTCCCGCGGGCCGCCTCGCCCGGGACCTGCCCGCTGAGCCAGGCTCCGGCGAGCGCGCCCGCGCCGAGCAGCAGGGTGATCCCGGAGCAGGCCGCCACGAACCACGGCGCGGAGTCGGTGAGCGCGGCGGCGGCGCGGGCCCCGGCGATCCGGCGGCTGCGGGCCCCGTCGGGAACCTCTCCCGGGTACTCGGCGGCGACCCCGGCGGCCAGCCGGCGCCTGGCCCGGGCCCCGCGCACGGCGAACCAGGCGGCGAGCAGGGCCAGTACGAGGAGCAGCGGGGGCAGCACGGCGGCCTGCCAGGACAGCAGCACGGGCGGCCCGGGCAGCGGTGTGCCGGCCATCCCGGGGGTGCCTGCGCCGTCCAGCCAGTCGGCGACGCGCTGGGCGACCCCGCCCGACATCACCCCGCCGAGCGCGCAGCCGAGCATGGCGACGGCGGGCCCGCCGAGGCCGCGCAGGGCGGCGCCGGGGTCGGGGGCCCGCCGGTGCAGGTACCGGGCGACGGCGGCGAGGGCCAGCACGCAGCCGCCCTGGCCCAGCATGAGCACGCCGAAGGCGAAGTCCCCGGGGAGCCGCCCGGCGGAGGTCCAGCCGGGCCGCGACCAGCAGGCGTGGAGGAGGACGGCGGCCAGCAGGACGAGGGCGGCGCCGGGCAGCAGGGTGACGGCGGCCCGGTCGAGCCGGTGGTCGGCCCGGGCCTCGGTGCGGCCGCGCCGGCAGACGACCCAGGCCACGGTCAGCGCCCCGGCCCCGAGCAGCACCTCCAGGGCCCAGCCGAGGGCTTCGAGTACGGGGGCGTCGGCGCGGCGGTCGTGCCGGAAGGTGGGGGCGGCGACGGCCACGGCCACCGTGATCAGCCCGGCGGCGGTGTGCGCGGCCCGCAGCCGGGCCACGAGCCTGCGCCCGTACCAGAATCCGGGGCGGCCGAGCGCGGGCGCAGTGTCCGAGGCGGTGTCCGGGTCGGGGGCGCCGGCGGGCGGCGGCTGGGATTCGTAGGCGCTCCACGTGCGGTTCGACAGGAACCAGAGCAGCCCCGTCAGCGCGGCGGGGACCAGGGCCCCGAGGGCGAGCCGGCGCCCCGGCTGGGCCCACCAGCCGCCGTCCGCGAGGAAGCCGAGCCAGGAGCGGTGGGCGGTGCAGGTGGCGGATCCCGCACACTGCCAGGCGAACAGGTCGAGGGCGACCTCGCAGGCGGCCGCGATCAGCAGCACGGTCAGGCTGAGCGCGAGGATCCGTACGAGGACCCCGTACGTGCGCACCGCGCGCGGCGCCGGATCGGCGGCGGCCGCGGCCGGCCGGGCCCAGTGGGCGAGGTTGGCCACCATGAAGGGCAGGAGCAGCAGCCATAACGCGCGGGCGCCGTTGCCGGAGGTGAGCCGGGACCAGCAGTAGGCCTCGGGGACGGGCCGCCCGGCGTACCGCTCGGGGTGGGCTTCGGCGTCGGCGTCCTCGGTGCGGCGGAACACGGCGGCGGTGGAGTCCCCGGTGACGCGCACGGTCCGCGGATCGCCGAGCAGCTCGGCGGGGGCGGCGCCGGCGACTCCGTGGACCAGCAGCTCGAGGTCGAGGGGCGGGTTCGGCGGTGCGGGGGTCTGGGGGGTCTGCGGCACGGCGGGCTCCGCTCGCGGGGCGTGATCGGCGCGGCTCCAGCATGCCGCGCGGCGGGGGCCCGTGGCCAGGGGCCCGCGCCCGCCGGCTGCGGAAATCCGCTCCGGAGCGGACATCTGACGGACCACCAGCTAGGGTGACCGGCGCAACCCTCGACGCCGCACGTCTCAGGAGGTACCGCCATGGCTCGCCGACTCCGACCGGTGGGGCTGGACTTCATCGAGGACGCGCCGGTGAGGCTGGCCTTCACCGCGGTGGCCGGCGCACCACCGGAGGCGGTGTACCAGGCGCTGGCCGAGGAGGTCGAGGGCTGGCCGCGCTGGTTCCGGGCGGTCACCCTGGCCCGCCCCACGCACGGCGGCGCGGGGCGGGAGATCGGGCTGATGGGCGGGGTGCGCTTCCAGGAGACCATCATGGCGGCGGATCCGGAGCGGCGTTACGCGTACCGGGTGGACGAGACCAACACCCCCGGGGTCCGGGCCCTGCTGGAGGAGTGGCGGCTGACACCGGCTGGTCCGGGCACGGAGGTCCGGTGGACCTTCGCCGCGGACGGGTCGACCCCCTTCCGCCTGGCCCTGACGGCCTTCCGCCCGGCCCTGGGCCACTCCTTCCGCACGGCGGTCCGCACCCTGGACACCCGCCTCGCAGAACGCCGCGCCTCCGGCCAGGGGCAGTAGCGCCCACGGCCGGCGGCGGACGTGGGCGACCGCGTCAGCCCTGGCCCCCGTTGGCTCCCTTGACCTCCGCGGTGATGTCCACCGTATCCGCCGCCGGCGGGACGGCGATCTCCTTGGTGGCGCCGAAGGACAGGAACTCCATCGAGATGGACGAGGTCCCGAAGGCCTGGTTCACGCGGGCCGGCATGCCCTTGTCGTCCACCCAGACGTCCGCCACCACTTCACTGCCGGCGCCCAACGCCTGGAACGCGGCCGCGGAGTTCTTGTCCATCTTGTCCATCGGGATGGTGGCCTTGTAGTGCACTGTCTGCTTGCCGTTCACGTCCTCCTTGCCGACCTTGTCGACGCCCTTCGCGTACTTGAGCATCTTCAGGCCGGCCGTGGGGTCGTTGTTGGTGTTGTTCGCGGCAGCCGCGCCCTTGTCCCCGAGGACCGCCGAGGCATCCAGCTTCAGCCAGGTCTTTCCCTTCAACGGGCCGGACTCCGCCGGATCCACCTGGTAGTAGTACGCGCCCTGGAGGAACCGGTAGGTAACCGTTCCGTCCTTGACCAGGTCCTCCATCTGCACGTCCTTGGCCGGTATCTCGGCCTCCATCGCCACGCCATTGCCCCACGAGTAGACGCCGGTCATCACCGTGGGCTTGCCTCCCGTGTCGGGCGAGGTCACGGTCATCTTGACCTCGGCCGATCCCGCCTTGGAGGCCGCGTCGGAGGCGCTGGTGAGGGCCGCCACCATCGCCTCGGCCGTGTCGGCGGCCTGCTTGCCCGCCTCCGCACCCGCCCGGGCACCCGCCTGGGTGCCCGCCACCGAACAGCCCACGACACCCGTGGACATGACCAGAACCGCCGCCGCGCTCGCGACGGACTTCGCTGCCTTCATCTTCCCCACCCCTGTGATCTTCGGATTCGCCGGAAGAATCTACAGGGAAGGAGGTCGAGGAACCCTCGTCTTTTCGGTGAGGGCGGTATCCGGTCGGGCCGCGGGCACGCCACCACCCGGGCCGCCCCCGCCCCGCACCGGCGACGCTCCGTCAGGCGGACGGCTCGCGCCACACCCCCGTCGTCAGCAGCGTCTCCAGGGTCTTCGCGTACGGGGCGATGTCCAGGCCCTGCTCCGCCAGCCAGTCGTCGGAGTAGTACTTGTCGAGGTAGCGCTCGCCCGGGTCGCAGAGCAGGGTGACGACGCTGCCCGTACGGCCCTCGGCGACCATCTCCGAGACGATCTTCAGGGCGCTCCACAGGCCCGTGCCCGTCGAGCCGCCCGCCTTGCGGCCGATGGCCTGCTCCAGGGCCCGGCAGGCGGCGACGCTCGCCGCGTCCGGGACCTTCATCATCCGGTCGATGGCGCCCGGCACGAAGCTCGGCTCCATGCGCGGCCGCCCGATGCCCTCGATGCGCGAGCCGCAATCGCTGCTCGCGTCCGGGTCGTTGCGCGTCCAGCCGTCGAAGAAGCAGGAGTTCTCCGGGTCCGGCACGCAGATGCGGGTGTCGTGCTGCATGTAGTGCACGTAGCGCGCGATGGTCGCGGAGGTGCCGCCGGTGCCGGCGGTCGCGACGATCCAGGTGGGCTCGGGGAAACGTTCCAGCTTCAGCTGCTGGTACATCGATTCCGCGATGTTGTTGTTGCCGCGCCAGTCGGTGGCCCGCTCCGCGTACGTGAACTGGTCCATGTAGTGGCCGCCGGTGCGCGCCGCGAGCTGCGCCGACTCCTCGTACATCTTCATCGAGTCGTCCACGAAGTGGCATTCGCCGCCGTGGAATTCGATGAGGCGGCACTTCTCCGGGCTGGTCGTGCGCGGCATGACGGCGATGAACGGGACGCCGATCAGCTTGGCGAAGTAGGCCTCGGAGACGGCGGTCGAGCCGGAGGAGGCCTCGATGACCGGGCGGCCGGGGCGGATCCAGCCGTTGCAGAGGGCGTAGAGGAAGAGCGAGCGCGCGAGGCGGTGCTTGAGGGAGCCCGTGGGGTGCGTGGACTCGTCCTTGAGGTAGAGGTCGATGCCCCAGGCCTCGGGGAGCGGGAAGCGCAGCAGGTGCGTGTCCGCCGAGCGGTTGGCGTCGGCCTGGACCTTGCGGACGGCCTCCTTCAGCCAGGCGCGGTAGTCCGCGTCGCTGCGGTCGACGTCGATGGTCGTGGCCGTCGTCCCGCTGGTACCGCTGGTGCCGGTGGTGCTCATGCGCCCTGCTCCTTCGTGCGTGTATTCGCCCCCTGCTTTCGCAATGTACCTCCCCCACCTGCGCAAACAGTCGCTTTGGGTTTCCATGCGCATCGCTTTCGATCGCGTTCGGTTGCACTGTGGCGCACCGTGGGTGACCCTGGTGGAGCATTACTGAGGGTGCAGCACCCGTAACACTCATGTCGGGGAGTCGCAGCCGTGATCAGTCATTCCCGCAGGCACTGCGTGGTCGAACTGCAGGCCTTGCCGTGCCGGATCGGACAGATCCGAAGGATCGTTTCCGCGCAACTGCGCCACTGGCAGCTCGATCCGCTCATAGACCGGGCTGCGCTCGGGGTGACGGAACTGCTGAGCAACGTCCACCTCCACGCGCAGCCGGACAAAACCTGCACCGTCGAGATCGAACTCCGCCTCGGGCGGCTCACGGTCTCGGTCATCGACAGCGATCCGAGGCTGCCGGTGCTGATGGCGCCGCAGGCGGACTCGCTGGAGACCAGCGGGCGCGGGCTCGCGCTCGTGGAGGCGCTCAGCGAGGCGTGGGGCGCGCGCCATCAGGCCGACGGACCGGGCAAGGTGGTGTGGTTCTCGCTCACGGCGGCCCCGGCACCGGCGGCTCCGCAGGGACCGGTACGGATCGGTTCGAAGCCTGTACGAGAACCCGCCCGGTCGGCACTCGTCGCCGTGGACCCCGGCGCCGTCGCGACAGGCCTGTCGGTGGCCGCCTCGGTCGGCGCCAGGCCCGGCTGACCAAGCCCACCGCACCCCCCGGACGCCGCACGCAGGGCCGGCCGGAACCCCCGGAGGCCGATCGGCCCGGTCCGGGCCGGGAGCCCGGCCGCGCCCGACCCGCGCCCGGTCCGGGCCCCGGCCTAGGCCAGCGTGCCCAGCGGGTCGTCCAGGACCGGCTGCCAGGCCAGCTCCGCCGCGCCGACCAGGCTGTTGTGGTCCAGGGTGCACGGCAGGATCGGCACGCCCCCGCTGCGCCCCCACAGGCTGCGGTCCGCGACCACCGCGCGCAGCCGTTCCGGGTCCGCGTACAGCAGCTCCCGGTGCAGTCCGCCGAGGATGATCCGGTCCGGGTTCAGGATGTTCACGAGGCCCGCGAGGCCGAGCCCGAGCCGGTCGATCAGCTCCTCGGTCGCCGCACGTACCGCCGGCTCCGCGTACTCGGTGCTCAGCAGGTCGCGCGCCTGCTGGAGCAGGGACACCTCGGGGCCGGGCGTGCGGCCCGCCGCGGTGAGGAAGGCCAGCGGGTCCGCCTCCACGTCCAGGCAGCCGCGGCCGCCGCAGTGGCAGGGCCGCCCCTCCGGGTTCACGGTGAGGTGGCCGACCTCCAGCGCCAGGCCCGAACTCCCGCTGTGCAGGCGGCCGTCGAGCACCAGGGCGCCGCCCACGCCGCGGTGCCCGGTGGCCACGCACAGCAGGTGCTGCGCGCTGCGGCCCGCGCCGTGCCGGTGCTCGGCCAGCGCCGCGAGGTTCACGTCGTTCCCGGTCAGGGCCGGGCCGTCGATCCCGGCCGCCTTCACGCACTGCTCGAAGACCGCCCGTACGGGAGAACCGGGCGGCCAGGCCAGGTGCAGCGGGTTCAGCGCCGTGCCCTCCGGCTCGGCGACCGCCGACGGCACCGCGAGCCCCGCCCCGATGCAGCGGCGGCCGGTTTCCGCGAGCAGCGCGGCCCCGGCGTCCACCACCGCGCCGAGCACCTGCGCCGGGTCGGCGGACACGGTGATCTTGCCGGGGGCGGTGGCCACGATCCGCCCGCCGAGGCCGACCAGGGCGGCCCGGAAACCGTCCGGGTGCACCTGCGCGGCGAGCGCCACGGGGCCGTTCTCGTCGATCGAGAGCCGGTGCGAGGGGCGGCCCTGGGTACC
This sequence comes from Streptomyces sp. NPDC048337, assembly GCF_043201175.1. Classification (NCBI taxonomy): domain Bacteria; kingdom Bacillati; phylum Actinomycetota; class Actinomycetes; order Kitasatosporales; family Streptomycetaceae; genus Streptomyces; species Streptomyces sp. NPDC048337. The sequence continues at coordinate 344,409 of NZ_JBICYR010000002.1, read as the reverse complement.
GCCGGCGCCACGGCCCTGCGTACCGCCCGCGCCGCCGGGCCGGGAGTCGACCCGGATCAGCCCGAGCGCCTCCAGCTCGGCCGCGACGGCTCCGGCGGTGGCGCGGGTGACGCCGAGCTCCGCCGTCAGGACGGCCCGGGTCGGGGCGCGGCCGGTGTGGACGAGCTCCAGCGCCGGGCCGAGCGCGCCGCGGCCCCGTTCCAGCTTGGTCCTCGCGGATGCGGAACCCGTGGAAGCAGAAGCAGTGGACACCGTGGTCACATCCCCCACCCGCGGCGGGGCCCCGTTGCCGTTCATGCACCCGATCCTCGCATGATCGGGGGGTGCCGGGTGCCGCCCGCTACCCGAGGCCGCCGACCCGGAGCGTGATGTTCAGCCGGCCGGTCAGCCCGAGCCCTCGCGGGCCCGTGCCCGGCAGGACCTTCGGCACCCCGTGGTAGGCCAGTCGGCTCGAATCCCCGAAGACGAACAGATCCCCGCTGCGCAGCTCCACGTCCCGGTACGGGCGGCCGCGCGAGGCGGTGTTCCCGAAGCGGAAGACGCAGCCGTCCCCCAGGCTGAGGGAGACGACCGGTGCCCCGGACTTCTCCTCGGCGTCGCGGTGCATGCCCATGCGGGAGTCGCCGCCGTAGAAGTTGATCAGGGCGATGTCGTACTCCACCCCGGGCTCCGGGGGCTCTCCATAGGCCGCGCCGACCGCCTCCCGCCCCAGCTCGGCGAGCCAACGCGGCATCGGCTTGACCGGGGCCCCGTCCCCGTCGACGACGGTGCGGGCGTATCCGTACGGGTACCAGTGCAGCCCGAGGCACACCTGCCGGGCGGTCATCGTGCCGCCGCCCGGGGTGTGGACGGTGCGCAGCCCGGCGGGCGGGCGGGCCCATGCGCGGCAGGCGGCCAGCAACTCGCGCTGCCTGGCGTCGCCGAGCCAGTCGGGCACGTGCACGGCGCCGGGGGCGATGACGGTCCGCTCGCGCGGGAAGAGTTCCCCGTTCATCGGTCCATTGTCCGACCCGCGGCCGGGGGACGGCTGGCAGAATCCCGACATGGAGATCTTGGATTTCGTGAAGACGCTCGAACGGGACGGGCAGCTGCTCGCCGACCTGGCCGAACGGGCCGGTACGGACACCCCCGTGCCCACCTGTCCGCCGTGGCGGGTCACCGACCTGCTGCGGCACACCGGCTCGGTGCACCGCTGGGCGGCCGGGTACGTCGGGGAGGGCCTGTTGGAGCCGGAGCCGTTCCCGGACGCGCCGGAGCTGGCCGGGGCGGAGCTGCTCGCCTGGTTCCGGGAGGGGCACGCGGAGCTGGTCCGCACCCTTTCCGAGGCCCCGGCCGAGGTGCAGTGCTGGACGTTCCTGCCGACCGCCGCGCCCTCGCCGCTGGCGTTCTGGGCGCGCCGGCAGGCCCATGAGACGGCCGTGCACCGGATGGACGCGGAGGCGGCGCTCGGCGTCGCGTACTCGGCGGTGGAGCCCGGGTTCGCGGAGGACGGGGTGGACGAGCTGCTGACGGGCTTCCACGCGCGGCCGCGCAGCCGGGTGCGGACCCCGGAGCCGCGGGTGCTGCGGGTGCGGGCCGCCGACACGGGCGCGGTGTGGACCGTCCACCTGTCGTCGGAGCCGGCCCGGACGGTGCGGGGTGCCACGGACGATCCGGTCGACTGCGAGCTGTCGGGTGAGGCGGCCTGGCTGTACGCGGCGCTGTGGAACCGGCTCCCGCTGGCGGGTCCCGGGGTGACGGGCGATCCGGCGCTGGCCCGGCTGTGGAGCGAGACGGCCGGGATCTGAACCCGGGTTCAGGCCCTCGGGCCCTCTTGTGACGGACCGTGTCCGCTGTGAAACTGCACGCATGGGGCGACGTACTCAGGCGGACCGTGACGCGATCACCATCGAGATCGGCTACGCCTTCGTCAGTGCCTCCTTCGCGGCCGCCCTCGCCTTCGGCGCGGTGTACGGGCCCGCGGCGGCGTTCTCGCTTCCGCGCACGGCGGGCCACGTGCTGGCGGTGACGGGCGGCGCCGTCGCGGCGGCGGTGTTCGTGCTCCGGGTCACGCACATCCTGTGGCGCTTCGCCCGCCGCCCCGAGAACGACGGTCGATAGGGCGTCCGGCACGGCGTTCGGTAGGACGTTCGGTAGGGTCGACCCCTTCAACGATCATGGGGGGCTCTTCGATGTTCACTTCCACCGTGCGGGGTGCGGCGCTGCTCGCCGTCGCCCTGGCGGCCTTCACCGTCTCCTGTGGGGCGGACCCGGCCGGGCCCGCCGCCGCGCCGTCGTCCCCGCCGGCGGCGGCCGCCTCGCAGGGCGCGGCCCCGGGCTCGGCATCGGCGTCCCCGTCCGCGCCGACCGGCGCCGCACCCGCGAAGAGCGGAGCCGCGACCGCGCCGACAGAGCTCCCGCCCGAGAAGGTCCGGGACTCCTTCGCCGGCCTCCAGGCGACCCTGAACGACTCGTGCACACCGGGCAACTGCGCCTACTTCCTGGGTCGGGTCCACGACGAACTCCACCGCCTGGACCGGTCGATGAAGGCGGACCCGAAGGGGCCCGGCCACTTCCCGGAGCCGATCGCCCTGATCGCGAAGCTCGACGCGGAGCTGGGTGGCGACCGCACCTTCGAGAACCTGAAGAAGCACCAGACCTCGCTGATCGGCACCCGGGACAAGATCAACACCTGGATGCAGGGCCACCCGGACGACTACCGCTGACGCGGCTCAGCCGAGGGTGGCCGCGTAGTCGGTCTGGTCCCGGAACGCCCACGCAGGGGAGCTGTCCCAGGGGTTGGGCATGACCGCGCTGGTGGCGTACGCGTAGCCCGCGCCGCGGTCGAAGGCCGTGCGCAGGGTCGCGCGCATCGCCTCGACGTCCGGGACGTCGTGGACCAGGTGCCAGAACGCCGTTCCGCTCGGGTCGAGTTCGGTGCCCGGGCGGTAGCCGCCCACTGGGTCGAAGACGTTGCCGCCGGGCCGGCCGCTGCCCGTGTAGGCCGCGTAGGTGTCCTCGTACGTGACGAACACGTCGGCGGTGCGGCGGCCCGGCTCCAGGTAGCAGTCGGCGATGGCCGTGCCTGGGTTGTCGACGACGAGGTCGGTGGCGGCCGGGTCGACGGCGCGCATGGTGTCCTGGACGTGGCGGCGCAGCTCCGCGTAGTGGTCGCGGGTGGCGTTGCCGGGGCCGCAGTCGCGGCTGACGACGTCGAAGAAGATGCCGTCGACGTGGAGGCGGCCGTCGGGGGTCCGCAGGTAGTTGTCGACGGAGGCCTTGACGGCGGCGATGTCGCGGTTGCCGTGGTCGGTGTGGACGTAGCCGAGCACCTTGGTCCGCTCGCCGGTGGCGGTGACGGCACGGCGCAGGGCGTCGGCGCGGGCCCGCCAGGAGGCGTCGAACGGGGCATCGCCGTTGCCGGGGTTGAGGACCACCAGCGAGGGGGCCGGTTCCGTGGCGGTGAGGTCCGCCAGCATCCGGTCCCGCGCCCCGACGTATGCGGGGACCGCGATCTCCATACCCCGCACGCCGGGTATCCGGGGCGCGGCGGATGTCACCACCCGGGCCGGCTCCGCGGTGCGCACCGTCGCGTCGGGCCCGGGCGCGGGCGCCGGGGACGGCGCGGCCAGTAAGGCGGTGACCACGAGGGTGTACAGGGCCTTCACGGCGCGGGGCATGACGGTTCCTCCGGCGGCGGCAGCAGGGGGGCGACCCGAGGAACACTAGACGGACGGGCCTTGGTTCAAGGGGCAACCGCCCGATTCCGCCCGGCGAACAGGCGAGCGACCTGCCGCCCCGTCCTGTGGGTCCCCGTCAACGCACCGCCGGGTCCCGGCTCATACGGCGGGCAGCCCCACCCCGTGGGCCAGCTGGCCGGCGGCGTGCGTGAAGAAGGCGTCCCGGTCCTCGACGACCCGGTTGAACTGGCCGAACAGCTCGAAGGAGACGAGGCCGACCAGCTGCGCCCAGGCGGCGACGAGGGCTGCGGTGACCTCCGGGGGCAGGCCTTCGGCGAAGTCGGCGGTCATCCGGACGGCTTCGGGGCGCAGGTTTGCCGGCAGCGGCGGCAGGGCGAGGCCGCGGCCCTCGTAGGCGGCGCGGACGACGGCGATGAAGGTGTTGCCGACGCGGGACGCGGGGCCGACGGTGTCCTGGGGGGCGCTGTAGCCGGGGACGGGGGAACCGTAGATGAGGGCGTACTCGTGCGGGTGCTCCAGGGCCCAGGCGCGTAGGGCCTCGCAGACCGCGATCCAGCGGGCGCGGGGCGGGGCCGCGGCGGCGAGGGCGCGGGCTTCGGCCTCCTCGGCGGCGGCGCCGACGCTGTCGTAGGCGTCGATGATGAGCGCGGTGAGCAGCTCGTCGCGGCTGGGGAAGTAGCGGTAGAGCGCGGAGGAGACCATGCCGAGCTCGCGGGCGACGGCGCGCAGGGAGAGTTTGGCGGCGCCCTCGGCCGCGAGGCGGCGGCGGGCCTCGTCCTTGATGGCGGCGGTGACCTCGATGCGGGCCCGTTCCCTGGCCCCACGGACGGTATTCATGCGGCTCAGTGTGCCACGAAGACAGAGCACCGCCCAAGAAACGGATCCCCGATCCATTCAGAGAGCACCGCTCTTGTTTTAGTGCGCCGATCCGTGCACACTGTTCTCAAGCGAGAGCAGTGCTCTCGAAACCTGGACACGACCCCGGAGGCCACGATGAACGCGCCCACCCCGTCCACCCCGTACTACCTCCAGGCCGGCCCCTTCGCGCGGCGCTTCAACTCGTTCCTCGGCAAGCTGGCCCGGATCGGCATCAGCCTGGCCGGCTCCGCCGAGCTGGCGGTCCGCGGCCGAAAGTCCGGCCGGATGCAGCGGATCCCGGTCAACCCGCACGCGTACGAGGGGGCCCAGTACCTGGTCTCGGCCCGCGGCCACTCCCAGTGGGTCCGCAACATGCGGGTCGCGGGCGGCGGCGAGCTGCGCGTGGGTCGCAAGGTGCGCACCTTCACCGCCACCGAGCTCACCGACCCGGTGCAGAAGGCCGCCGTCCTGCGCACCTACCTGGAGAAGTGGGGCTGGGAGGTCAACACCTACTTCCAGGGCGTCACCGCGAAGTCCTCCGACGCGGAACTCCAGGCGGCCGCCGCCGACCACCCGGTCTTCCACATCACGGTGTCGAACTGACCACCCTCCGCCGTACTAGGGGGTGCCGCTCCGCGCCGCCTGCCTGGCGTCCAGCACGTGCAGCGCCTTTCGGGCCAGCGGGTACGTACGCACCAGGTCGGCCAGGGTCGTCGAGCCGCGGGTGATCCGGGCGAAGGCCCGCCACGCCGGTCGGAAGCCGGTGATCGCCGCGTGCATCAGGCCCGGCCGGGCCTCGAAGACGCCCAGCATCCGCTTGCCGACGCCCATCTCCACGCCCAGCCCCGCCTTCACGGCGAAGGCGTAGTTGAGCGCCTGGCGGCGCGCGTCCACCGCGTCCTGCGCCTCGGAGATCTTCGCCGCCCACTCCCCCGCGAGCCGCCCCGAGCGCAGCGCGAAGGAGATGCCCTCCCGGGTCCAGGGTTCCAGCAGCCCGGCCGCGTCGCCCGCGACCAGCACCCGGCCGCGCGAGAGCGGCGAATCGGGCTTGCGGCAGCGGGTCAGGTGCCCGGAGGAGACGGCCGGTTCGAAGCCGGCCAGTCCGAGCCGGGCGATGAAGTCGTCCAGGTACCGCTTGGTCGCGGCGCCGTCCCCCTTCGCCGAGATGACCCCCACGGTCAGGATGTCCCCCTTGGGGAAGACCCAGCCGTAACTGCCGGGCAGCGGGCCCCAGTCGATCAGCACCCGCCCCTTCCAGTCCTCCGCGACCGTCTCCGGGACGGGGATCTCCGCCTCCAGGCCGAGGTCCACCTGCTCCATCTCGACCCCGACGTGCCCGCCGATCCGGCTCGCGCTGCCGTCGGCGCCGACCACCGCGCGGGCCAGGACGGTCTCCCCGTCAGCCAGCACCACGGCCACCGTGCGCCGGTCGGGCACCGCCGCCCCGTGCTGTTCGACGCGAGACACGGCCTTACCCGTACGGATGGTGGCTCCGGCCTTCTCCGCCTCGGCGACCAGCCCGGCGTCGAACTCCGGCCGGTTGATGAGCCCGAAGAGCATCTGCTTCGAGCGCCGGGTCCGGGTCAGCTTCCCGTCGAGCGAGAACGTCACCGCGTGGATGCGGTCCTTGAAGGGCAGCACGAACCCCGGGGGCAGGGCGTCGCGCGAGGGGCCGATGATGCCGCCGCCACAGGTCTTGTACCGGGGCAGCTCGGCCTTCTCCAGCAGCAGGACGCGCCGCCCCGCCGTCGCCGCCGCGTAGGCGGCCGAGGCCCCGGCCGGTCCGGCCCCGACCACGACCACGTCCCACACCTCGCCGGTCCCCCCGGCCACCTCGTCCCCAGCCCCCTGCGCGGCCTGTCCTGCGCTTGCGTCGCGTACGTCGTCGTCGCTGCTCACGATGTGCTGCTGCTCCTGATCACCCGGTCGGTCCGATGCCGGGCAAATCCTACGGCGAGTCGCCGCCCCGTCCTGTTGTGCGAGGATCGGGACTGCCTTCGCCGTACCCGGCATACGCCACCCACGCGGATCCGGGCGGCGTACTACTGCGAACAACGTCGCACCCAAGAGGAGCGTGCCCATGTCCCAGAATCCGATCGCCGAGACCGTCGCCTCGCTGATGCCCCGCGCCAAGCAGGAGCTCACCGAGTTGGTGGCCTTCCAGTCGGTGGCGGACTGGGCGCAGTTCCCCAAGAGCGAGAGCGAGGCCGCCGCCAACTGGGTGGCGGACGCCCTGCGCGTCGAGGGATTCCAGGACGTGGCGCTGCTCGACACCCCCGACGGCACCCAGTCGGTGTACGGCTTCCTCCCCGGCCCCGAGGGCGCGCCGACCGTTCTGCTCTACGCGCACTACGACGTGCAGCCGCCGCTGGACGACGCCGCCTGGATCTCCCCCGCCTTCGAGCTGACCGAGCGCGACGGCCGCTGGTACGGGCGCGGCGCCGCCGACTGCAAGGGCGGGTTCATCATGCACCTGCTGGCGCTGCGCGCGCTGAAGGCCAACGGCGGCGTGCCGGTGAACGTGAAGGTGATCGTCGAGGGCTCCGAGGAGCAGGGCACGGGCGGCCTCCAGCAGTACGCCACCGCGCACCCGGAGCTGCTGGCCGCGGACACCATCGTCATCGGCGACGCGGGCAACTTCCGCCTCGGCCTGCCGACGGTGACGGCCACCCTGCGCGGGATGACCCTGCTGAAGGTGAAGATCGACACCCTGGGCGGCAACCTGCACTCCGGCATGTTCGGCGGCGCGGCCCCCGACGCGCTGGCCGCGCTGATCCGCGTACTGGACTCGCTGCGCGCGGCGGACGGTTCGACGACCGTCGACGGGCTGGCCTCGGACGCGGTGTGGGAGGGCCTGCAGTACCCGGAGGCGGACTTCCGTGCGGACGCGAAGGTGCTGGACGGGGTCGAGCTGATCGGCGGCGGCACGATCGCGGACCGGCTGTGGGCCCGCCCGGCCGTGACGGTGCTCGGCATCGACTGCCCCCCGGTGGTCGGCGCGACCCCCTCGGTGCACGCGAGCGCCGGCGCGCTGATCAGCCTGCGGGTGCCGCCGGGCGTGGACATCTCGGCGGCCATCAAGCTGCTGGAGGCGCACATGGTGGCGCACACGCCGTGGAAGGCGCGTCTGGAGCTGGAGATCGTCGGCCAGGGCCAGCCCTTCCAGGCGGACACGAGCAGCCCGGCGTACGCCTCGATGGCGGCGGCGCTCCAGGCGGCGTACCCGGGGCAGGAGATGCAGATCGCCGGCATGGGCGGCTCGATCCCGCTCTGCAACACGCTGACGGAGCTGTACCCGCAGGCGGAGATGCTGCTGATCGGGCTGAGCGAGCCGGAGGCGCAGATCCACGCCGTCAACGAGAGCGTGTCGCCGGAGGAACTGGAGCGGCTGTCGGTGGCGGAGGCGCTGTTCCTCGTCAACTACGCGGAGTCCAAGCGCGGCTGACCTCCGGTGGGGCCCGGGCCTCCGGATGGGGCGGGGTCCGCTCTCGGCGGACTCCGCTACCGGTGAAGTCGCGTGCAGGAGGCGGGCCGGGGTCCGTAGCGTCGGCGTATGGATCTTGTCGAAGTCATCCCGAACCGTCTCCACATGCTCCGCTTCCCCATCGGCCAGGCCTATCTCTGGCAGGACGGCGAAGCCCTCACCCTCATCGACGCGGGCCATGCCGGCCACGCGGACGAGATCGAGAAGGCGATACGTTCCCTCGGGCTGCTGCCCGAACGGCTGGAGCGGATCGTCCTGACGCACTGCCACGGCGACCACTTCGGGGGCGCCGGCGAGCTCGCCGCCCGCCACGGCGCCCGCATCCTGGCGCACCGACTCGACGCGCCCGTGATCCGGGGCGAGCAGCCGGTGCCCGAACCGGTGCTGCTGGACTGGGAGGTGCCGCTGTACGAGCACGCCCTGACCGTCGTCCCCGAGGCCCCGCCCACCCCCGTCGACCGGGAGCTGGAGGACGGCGACGCGCTCGGCTTCGGGGACGGGGCGTACGTGGTCCACGCCCCCGGCCACACCGATGGCAGCATCGGCATCCATCTCCCGCACCACGGCGTGCTGTTCACGGGGGACTGCATCGCCGCCGTCGGTCCGCTGATGCTGGGCGTCTTCAACGTGGACCGCGCCCGGGCCGTCGAGTCCTTCCGCCGGCTGGCCGCGCTCGCCCCCCGGACGGCCTGCTTCGGCCACGGCGACCCCCTGACGGTCGACACGGCCGCGCGACTGGCCGAGACCGCCGCGTCGACCGCCTGACGTCAGCCGGTCGGGATGCCCGCCTCCAGGTAGAGGGGGCGGCCGCGTTCGCGGGCGCGCAGGGCCCAGCGCAGGCGCTCGTAGCGGTGCTTCGGGAGCAGCCCGGCGGCCTCGGTCTCCGTGACGAAGCGCCAGGCCCGCAGTTCCGGGCCGGGCAGCCGGAGACGGCGCTCGGCGCCCTCCGGGAGGCGGCCGCCGTCGAAGAGCAGGCGCAGCCCCCCGAAGCCGGGGGGCTGCGGGGGCTCCCAGTCGACCACGAGCAGCCCCGGCGTGCGGTCCAGTGCGAGGCCCAGTTCCTCGGCGACCTCCCGTACGCCCGCGCACGCCGGTGCCTCGCCGGCTTCGACCACCCCGCCCGGGAACTCCCAGCCCGCCTTGTACGTCGGATCCACCAGCAGCACCCGGTCCTGCTCGTCGAAGAGCAGCACCCCGGAGGCCACCGTCTCCCGCGTGGGCTCCGGGCTCTGCACGATCGCGCTGACCCGGGCCGCGTCCGTGCGCACGGCTTCGGCGATCCGCTCCGCCGTCTGGCGCGGGGTCAGGGCGCCGTTGTCGACGACGTGCGCGTCGGCGGTGAGCCAGCCGAGCGCCTGCCGGTAGACCGGGATGTGGTCGTACGCCCACTGGCGGACCCGGACGTCCACCTCCTCCGCCGGCACCTCCGGGTCCTCGCGGGTCGCGATCCGCTCACGCAGGATCGTTTCCGCCGGAGCCAGCAGCACATGGCGCACCGGGATCCGACGGGCCGCCAGCCCGCCGAAGATCTCGTCCCGGTACTCCTGCCGGAGCAGCGTCATCGGCACGACCAGCACCCCGCCCAGTTCCGCGAGCATCGCCGCCGCCGTGTCCACCACCAGCCGCCGCCAGCTCGGCAGGTCCTGGTAGTCGGAGACCTCCGCCAGACGTTTGCCCGGCAGCAGCACGCGCAGTGCGTCCCCTATGAACTCCGGGTCGAACAGGGTGCTGTCCGGCAGGATTCCGGTCAGTTCGCGGGCCGTGCTGGTCTTTCCGGCGCTGAATGTGCCGTTGATCCAGACAATCACGTCTACCCCTCTCCCCATGGCTCGTCCGGAGCCCCCAGTGGCTTGCCCGCACCACCCTGCCACGGAAACCTCACTCTCGGCCCAGTGCTTATCCTCAAGGTCAGAGCGCTGCCCGATACCTCCGGAGGTTTCCCACCGTGCCCCACAGCCGCCGCCCGTCCGACCCCCGTTACGGCAACCGGCCGACCATGAAGGACGTGGCGGCCCAGGCGGGCGTGGGCCTGAAGACGGTGTCGCGGGTGGTCAACGGCGAGCCGGGCGTCACCCCCGACACCGAACGGCGCGTCCAAGAGGCCATCGACGCCCTCGGTTTCCGCCGCAACGACAGCGCACGCGTGCTGCGCAAGGGCCGTACCGCCACCGTGGGTCTGGTCCTGGAGGACCTCGCCGACCCCTTCTACGGTCCGCTGAACCGGGCGGTAGAGGAGGTGGCCCGCGCGCACGGCGCCCTGCTCATCAACGGCTCCAGCGCCGAAGACCCGGAACGGGAACGGGAGTTGGCGCTCGCCCTGTGCGCGCGCCGGGTGGACGGGCTGATCGTGATCCCGGCCGGTGACGACCACCGCTACCTGGAGCCGGAGATCCGGGCGGGCGTGGCCACGGTGTTCGTGGACCGCCCGGCCGGCCGGATCGACGCGGACGTCGTCCTCTCGGACAGCTTCGGCGGCGCCCGGGACGGCGTGGCCCACCTGATCGCGGGCGGCCACCGCCGGATCGGCTTCATCGGCGACCACCCGCGCATCCACACGGCCACGGAACGTCTGCGCGGCTACCGCGCGGCGATGGCGGACGCGGGCCTCCCGGTGGCCGAATCCTGGGTCTCCCTCGGCTCCACCGCCCCCGACCGGGTCGCGGCGGCGGCGCGCGCGATGCTCGGGGGCCCGGAGCCGGTCTCCGCGGTCTTCGCCGGCAACAACCGGGTGACGGTCACGCTGGTACGGGTCCTCGCGGACCGGGAGCGGGACCGCCCGGTGGCCCTGGTCGGCTTCGACGACTTCGAGCTGGCCGACCTGCTGCGGCCCGGCGTCACGGTGGTGGCCCAGGACGCTGCGGCCCTGGGCCGGGTGGCCACGGACCGCCTCTTCCAGCGCCTCGCGGGAGCCGACCTCCCGCCGTCCCGCATCGAACTCCCGACCCGGCTCATCGCCCGCGGCTCGGGCGAAATCCCGCCGGTCAGCGGATAAGGGCGCGCAGGCCCGGCACCGACCCGCCCGCGGCGGTCAGGCCGACCAGCACCGCCAGGGCCGGGTGTACGCCGCCGAGGTGGCCGAGGCCGCCGACGACGATGCCGATCAGCACGGCGCCGAGGAGCACGACGGCGGAGTGCAGTGACAAGAACGGCTCGTCGCCCGGCGGCGAGGGCGGCTGGGGCGGAGGGGACGACTGCGAGGGCCTCGTAGGCCGCGAAGGAGTGGTCATGCCCCCATTTCAGCGGTGCCCGCCCCCGCACCCCACGCCGATGGAACGAACCCGTAGCGAAGCGAACCGGCACCGAACTCCCCCGAACCGCCTTCCTGTTCCGTTCTGTTCGGGAAAGTCCGGGACGGTTCGGCGAACGGCCCATAGCCTGGTGTTCCGTACGGCACGGGGAGGGCCCGGGGTGGACACGCAGGGCACGTTCGACGAAGAACTCCCCCGCCTCGCCGCGGATTTGAGAGCGTTGCGCGTCGGCCGCGGGGCGCCCACGTACCGAAAGGTGCAGGACCGGGCCCGCGACTCGCTGGCCGACATCCGACTGCCCGCCTCCACCCAGAGCGACGCCTTCAGCGGCAAACGGCTGCTGGGTTTCGACCTGCTGATGGGTCTCGTACGCGTCCTGCTCTCCTACGACTCGTACGGCCGGGAGCGGCCCCTCCCCGCGCACAACGACCCCGCCCTGGACCACTGGCGCGACCGCTGGCGCGCCCTGGAGGCGCTCCGGCCGCCCCGCGGGTCCGGCCGGGCGGCCCGGCCCGTTGCCGTTGCCGCGGCCGCGGCAACGGAGGCCACACCAAAGGAGGCCGCACCGAGGGACTCCGCACCGGCAGGGGCCGGGCCGTCCGATCCGCCCCCGGCTCCCGCTCCGGTACGGTCCCCCCACCCGAGCGGCTTCACTCTGACCCACCTGCTGACCGCGGACAGCGGCAACCTCTGGGGACTGGCGTTCTCGCCCGACGGCCGCCGCCTCGCCACGACGGGACAGGACAAGACCGTCCGGCTGTGGGATCCGGTGGACGGCCGGCTCGTCAGTGCGACGCACACGGGCAAGGCCGGCGCACACCACCTGGCGTTCTCGCCCGACGGCCGCACCCTGGCCACCGGCAACCTCGACCACTCCGTACGCCTGTGGGACGCCGCGACCATGGAACCGCTGGGGCCTCCGATGCGCGGTCACGCACTGCCCGTCCACAATCTGGCGTTCTCACCCGACGGCCGCACCCTGGTCAGCGCCGCCGAGGACGACACGATCCGCCGCTGGGACGTGTCCACCGGCGAACGTGCCGGTCCGCCCCTGACGGGGCATCGCGGCAAGGTCCTCGCGCTGGGCTTCCTCCGGGACGGCCGGCTGCTGGCCGCCTTGCGCGGCACCAGCCTGGTCGAGCTGTGGGACCCGGTGGCGGGCGCGACCGTCGGGGAGCCCGCCCTCAGCCACGGCGGTGAGGTCGTCGCCGTGGCCTTCAGCTCCGACGGCCGGCGACTGGCCACCGGCGGCGAATCCGTACAGGCCCGGCTCTGGGACACCGTCACCGGCCGGCCGGTGGGACCCGCTCTGGCCTGGCCCGCCGGGCTGGTCTGGGACGTGGCCTTCACCCCGGACGGGCGGCTGCTCGCCACCGCCGACAACAACGGCACGGTCCAGCTGTGGGACACCGCCGCCGGCACCCCGGTCGGCCGGCCCCTGACGGGCGATGCCCGCCGCCTCCAGAACGTCGTCTTCTCCGCGGACGGCCGCTCACTGGCCGCGTCCGGCGAGGGCAACACCGTGGTGGTCCACAGCATGGACCCGCCCCCACGGTCCGCCGCCCTCACGCCCCTCGCCGCCAAGGCTTTGGGCGGGGTCCTCTACGGGGGAGCCCCGGTCCCCCTGCCGCCGCTGAGTGGCGGCGGGGAGGCCCTGGGGAGGGTGGCCTTCTCCCCCGACGGGGGCCGGCTGTTCGCCCTCGACCCGGACGAACGCGTCACGGTCTGGGATCCGGTCGCCGGCCGGAACCTGCCCGAGGAGACCATGACCCCCACACCGGGCATCCGTTGGGGACTGACGTTCTCCCGTGACGGCGGCCCGGCCGCGTTGTGGACCCGGATGTCGGACCGGAGCGCATCGCGGCGCGGCCGCGTCTCCCTGATCAAGCAGCTGGCCTTCGATCCGGACGGCCGGTTCATGGCGGTGGCCGACGCGGACGGCCGGATGCGGCTGTGGAACGCGGCCGGCGACCGTCCGACGGGCGAGGGCTTCGCCGGGCGGGAGGAGGTGACGGCGGTCGTCTGTGTGCCCGACGGCAGGCTGCTGGCCCTGGCCGTCGGTCACGGCGTCGTGCGGTGGGACCCCGCCACCGGGCTGCAGCACGGCCTGGCGATGACCCGCCACGAGGCCCCGGTACGGGTGCTGGCCTGCTCGGCGGACAGCCAACTGCTGGCCTCGGCCGACGCGACGGGCACGGTCCTGTTGTCGGGCACCGACGGCCGGTACGTCCCCGGACCGCCGACCGGCCTGCCCGGCGAGATCCACGATCTGGCGTTCTCCCCCGACGGCACGCTGCTCGCGATCGCCGCCCATGACGGGCTGCGGCTCTGGAACCACGTCACCCGGGAGCCCGTGGCCACCCTCGTGGACAGCGGCTCCGCCGTCCGCGGTGTCGCCTTCTCCCCCGACGGCGGTCTGCTGGCCGCCACCGGAGCGGACGGCACCGTACGGCTCTGGCTGTCGCCCCTGTCCCCCCGGAGCACGGACCGCGGCCCGGCCCCGGTGAACGGGGCCGGGCCGCGGGAGCACCGGTGAGCGGAGCGGGCCGTTACGCCGTCGCCGTCAGCGTCGCCGAGCGGCGCGGGATCGCGAAGGCGTCCAGCTCGGCGCGTGTCAGGCCGGTGAGGGCGGTGACCTCGTCGGCGCCGACCGCGCCGCAGTCCAGGCCGCGGACCAGGTAACCGGCGAGGGCCTTGGCGGTGGCGGGCTCGTCCATCACGTCGCCCTCGATCTTGGCGACGTACGCCTTCAGGCGCGCGGCGGCGGCCTCGAGGCCCTCGCGGTAGAAGGTGAAGACGGCCGCGTAGCGGGTCGGCAGGTGCGCCGGGTGCATGTCCCAGCCCTGGTAGTACGCGCGGGCCAGGGCGCGGCGGGTGAGGCCGTAGTGCAGCTTCCAGGCCTCGTGGACCTTCTCGGTGGTGCCGATCGGCAGCACGTTGGTGGAGCCGTCGGAGACGCGCACGCCGGTGCCGGCGGCCGCGACCTGCATGATCGCCTTGGCGTGGTCGGCGGCGGGGTGGTCGCTGGCCTGGTAGGCGGCGGAGACGCCGACGCAGGCGCTGTAGTCGAAGGTGCCGTAGTGCAGGCCGGTGGCGCGGCCCTTGGAGGCCTCGATCATGCGGGCCACGGTGGCGGTGCCGTCGGAGGCGAGGATGGACTGGCTGGTCTCGATCTGGATCTCGAAGCCGATCCGGCCCGGACGCAGGCCGCGGGCGGTCTCGAAGGCCTCCAGCAGCTTGACGAAGGCGGAGACCTGCTCGGCGTACGTCACCTTGGGCAGGGTCAGGACCAGGTTGTCCGGGAGGCCGCCGTGGGCGAGCAGGCCGGAGAGGAAGATGTCGGTGGTGCGGATGCCGCGGTCGCGGACGTTGGACTCCATGCACTTCATGCGGATGCCCATGTAGGGGGCGTTGGTGCCGTTGGAGTACGCCTCGGAGATCAGGCGGGCCGCGCGGGCCGCCGCCTGGTCCTCCTCCTCGTCGGAGCGGACGCCGAAGCCGTCCTCGAAGTCCACGCGCAGGTCCTCGATGGGCTCGGAGGCGAGCTTGGCGCGGACGCGGTCGTAGACCGGTACGGCCAGCTCGTCGGAGATGCCGAGTACCTTGGCGAAGGTGGCGGCGTCCGGGGCGTGCTCGTCGAGGGCGGCGAGGGCCTGGTCGCCCCAGGAGCGGACGGTGTCCGCGGTGAAGACGTCACCCGGCACGTAGACGGTGTGGATGGGCTGACGGGTGCCGGGGTCGCCCGGGTAGTGGCGCGCGAGTTCCGCGTCCACCGGCGCGAGGGAAGCGCTGATGCCCTCGCTGACCGCGCCTGCGAGGCTCGTCGCCACCTTCTCCTGCTGACCCATCGTGCACTCTCCTCTTTTCCGCTTCACGGAAGCTTAGATCCGCATTGCAGAATTTAGTCACGGGGTTCCACTCAGTCAATGGTCCCTCCGCCGTCCTGGACAAACGACTCGGGGCCGTGCGGTGAGAAACACCACACGGCCCCGAGAACGTCAGGCTACGAAGAGAAGCGCAGGTCAGCCCTTGCGCGCCTTGATCTCCTCGGTCAGCTGCGGGACGACCGCGAAGAGGTCGCCGACCACGCCGTAGTCGACCAGGTCGAAGATCGGGGCCTCGGCGTCCTTGTTGATGGCCACGATGGTCTTCGAGGTCTGCATGCCGGCCCGGTGCTGGATCGCGCCCGAGATGCCGGAGGCGATGTACAGCTGCGGGGAGACCGACTTGCCGGTCTGGCCGACCTGGTTGGAGTGCGGGTACCAGCCGGCGTCGACGGCGGCGCGCGAGGCACCGACGGCCGCACCGAGGGAGTCCGCGAGCTCCTCGATGATGTGGAAGTTCTCGGCACCGTTGACGCCACGGCCGCCGGAGACCACGATCGCGGCCTCGGTCAGCTCGGGACGGCCGGTCGACTCGCGCGGGGTGCGGCCGGTGATCTTGGTGCCGGTGGCCAGGGCGCCGAAGGTGACGGCGAGCGCCTCGACGGCGCCGGCGGCCGGGGCGGCCTCGACCGGGGCCGAGTTCGGCTTCACGGTGATGACCGGGGTGCCCTTGGAAACACGGGACTTGGTGGTGAACGACGCGGCGAAGGCGGACTGCGTCGCGACCGGGCCCTCGTCACCCGCCTCCAGGTCGATGGCGTCGGTGATGATGCCGGAGCCGATGCGCACGGCCAGGCGGGCGGCGATCTCCTTGCCCTCGGCGGAGGAGGGGACGAGCACGGCGGCCGGGGAGACGGCCTCGTAGGCGGCCTGGAGCGCGTCCACCTTCGGTACGACGAGGTACTCGGTGAACTCGGGGGCGTCGGCGGTGAGGACCTTGACGGCGCCGTGCTCGGCGAGCACGGCGGCGGTGTCGGCCGCACCGGCGCCCAGGGCGACGGCGACGGGCTCGCCGATGCGGCGGGCCAGCGTCAGCAGCTCGAGGGTGGGCTTGCGGACGGCGCCGTCCACGTGGTCGACGTAGACGAGAACTTCAGCCATGGGACTGCTCTCCTGCTATTGCGAAGTGTCTGGGGGCTATTGAGAGTTGGCCGAAGCTCTTAGATGAACTTCTGGCCGGCCAGGAACTCGGCCAGCTGCTTGCCGCCCTCGCCCTCGTCCTTGACGATCGTGCCGGCGGTGCGCGCCGGGCGCTGCGCCGCGGAGTCGACCTTGGTCCAGGAGCCTTCCAGACCGACCTCGTCGGCCTCGATCTCCAGCTCCTCCAGGTCCCAGGATTCCACCGGCTTCTTCTTGGCGGCCATGATGCCCTTGAAGGAGGGGTAGCGGGCCTCGCCCGACTGGTCCGTCACGGAGACGAGCGCGGGGAGGGAGGCCTCCAGGGTCTCGCTCGCGGTGTCGCCGTCGCGGCGGCCGGTCACGGTGCCGTCCTCGACCTTGACCTCGGAGAGCAGGGTGACCTGCGGGACGCCCAGGCGCTCGGCCAGGATCGCCGGGAGCACGCCCATGGTGCCGTCGGTCGAGGCCATGCCCGTGACGACCAGGTCGTAGCCGGCCTTCTCGATCGCCTTGGCGAGCACCAGCGAGGTGCCCATGACGTCGGTGCCGTGCAGGTCGTCGTCCTCGACGTGGATGGCCTTGTCGGCACCCATCGACAGCGCCTTGCGCAGCGCGTCCTTGGCGTCCTCGGGGCCCACCGTCAGGACGGTGATCTCCACGTCGTCGTCCGACTCCTCGGAGATCTTGAGCGCCTGCTCGACGGCGTACTCGTCGAGCTCCGACAGCAGGCCGTCGACGTCGTCACGGTTGACGGTCAAGTCCTCGGTGAACTGCCGGTCGCCGGTGGCGTCGGGCACGTACTTCACACAGACAACGATCCTCAGGCTCACGCCGGCTCTCCTACCGCATCGTCTTTTCTGATACCGCCTTGTGCAGGCAGCATAGGCGCCTTGTCGGGCGGATCCCGGTCGGGGCGGCCCGCGCTCCGAAGGGAATGTTACTCGTCAGTACACCGTGGGTCCCGCGAAGGTGCAAGCCCGGCGAACTGTGATCTGCCCAACGCCGCCCGACCCGCCCCAACAGGGACGATTCAGTCGCGCAGCGCGTTGAAGCGACCCTGGTAGTAGAGCAGGGGACGACCTCCCCCGGCCGGACTCCCCGCCGGATCCCCGGTGACCGCCTCCGCGATGATCACACGATGCTCGCCTGCGGGCACCCGGGCCACCACCCGGCACACCAGCCACGCCAGTACGCCGTCCAGGACCGGGACCCCGTGCGGCCCGGCGCTCCAGTCGGTGGCCGGCCCGAAGCGGTCGGCTCCACTGCGGGCGAACAGGCCCGCCAGCTCCCGCTGGTGCTCGCCGAGTATGTGGACGCCGAGGTACGCGCTGTCACGCACCGCGGGCCAGCTGGAGGCACCGGTGCCGATGGTGAAGGAGAGCAGCGGCGGGTCCGCGGACACGGAGTTGAGCGAGGTCGCGGTGAAGCCCGCCGGCCGGCCGCCGGTCTCGGCGGTGATCACGGCGACTCCGGCGGCATGCTGCCGGAACACGGAGCGCAGGAGGTCGGGCGAGCCGGGCAGTCCGGCGTCGAAGCGGGGGGACGGAACCGTCGGGGCCGCGGGAGCGGTCATCGGGGTCTTCCTTCTGCCGCGCGGTGCGCGGGCACGGTCGGGGATCAGGGGTCGGGGGCGCTCAGTGATCCCAACAGCGCGCGCTCGCGTATCGGACGAGGTCCACGTGGACCCGTCCGTAGAGCAGGAGTTCATACGGCATGCCGCCAGCCTCGCGATTCCCCGTGTACACAGTCAAGCGGGATCCGTCAGATGTCAGGCGCGTCACGCTGTGTGCGGGCGCGCGCACCGGCGCAGCTCCCCCGCGGCGCCCTCGTACGGATGTCGGACGGCCGTCGTGCGGCGCCGTCATACGGCGGCCCCGAGGGCGGCGATCACATCCACCTTGCGCGGCATCCCGGCGGCCCGCCGGACGATCCGGCCCGCCGCGTCCAGGACGAGCACCGTCGGGGTCTTCTCGATCTTCAGGTCGCGCATCAGGTCGAGCCGGTCCTCGGCGTCGATCTCGATGTGCGCGACGCCCTCCACCATCGCCGCGACATCGGCGAGGATCCGCCGGGTGGCCCGGCAGGGCTGGCAGAACGCGCTGGAGAACTGCACCAGGCTGGCCCGAGCCCCCGGCTCCTCGCCCAGCTCCGCGGCGCCCAGCACGGCCCGCCCGTCGTCCTGCCCGAGCACGCGCACTCCCCTCGTCGCCATCCTTATGGGTACATCATCCCCGTGGACACATACGCTGACGGCAGCGCCCGGGAAGCTGTCCGCATTCCCGGCGTGACGAGAATCTCGCCGGGCGCGAGCGTCTGGGCTGGCCAGCAGCCCGCGTATGGGGCACGATCCCCATGGTCGCGTACCTACGCTTCCGTAACTTCCGGCCGGGAGCACCTCCCCAGGCAGAAAGCGGGGTCTCCCCACCATGGCTGAGCTCGTCTACCCGCCCGTGATCGGCGCAGCCCACGGGCTCTTCCGTGCGCTGGACATCCGCATCGACATGAAGGGCACCGAGAACATCCCGCGCAAGGGAGGGGCGGTCCTGGTGTCGAACCACATCGGATACCTCGACTTCATCTTCGCCGGCCTGACCGCGCGGCCTCAGAAGCGCCTGGTGCGCTTCATGGCGAAGGAATCGGTGTTCCGGCACCGGGTGTCGGGCCCGCTGATGCGCGCGATGAAGCACATCCCGGTGGACCGCAAGCAGGGCGAGACGGCCTACCAGCACGCCCTGGACTCGCTGCGGGCGGGCGAGATCATCGGCGTCTTCCCGGAGGCCACGATCTCCCAGTCGTTCACGCTCAAGAGCTTCAAGTCGGGTGCGGCGCGGATGGCCCAGGAGGCAGGCGTCCCGCTGATCCCGGTGGCGCTGTGGGGCACGCAGCGGCTGTGGACCAAGGGCCGCCCGAAGAACCTCAAGCGCAGCCACATCCCGGTGACGATGCGGGTGGGCGAACCGCTGGAGGCGCCGACGGACCAGTACGCGGGGGCCATCACGCGCCGCCTGCGCGAGCGCGTGCAGGAACTGCTGGAAGCGGCGCAGCGCGCCTACCCGGACAAGCCCAAGGACGCCTCCGACTCCTGGTGGCTGCCGGCCCACCTGGGCGGCACCGCGCCGACGGCGGCCCAGGTGAAGGAAGCCGGCTGACCCGCACCCGCGTACGGACGACGGCGCCGCCGTGCGGGGCCGTCGCCTGTCCGTGGAAGGCGTCAGTTGGGGTTCTCGGCGTGGGTCAGGGTCTCCCAGGCCTCGAAGTGGTTCTCGGTGCCCGCGGGTCGTCGGCCCTCGGTGAGCCTGCGGGTGTTCTCCATGGTGACGCCGAGCCGCGTGTGCAGGGCGTTGTAGCCCACCTCGGTCGCCGGGCCGAGGCCCCTGGTCAGGCTCCCGCCGCAGAGCCAGGACGGCACCGGCTCGCCGAGTTCGTAGCCGGCGTGGAAGCCCAGCGCGTGCCGGAAGCGGTCCTTGAACTGTTGATACAGGTCACGCCCCTGGATCCGTGAGGTCTCGGCGACGTGCATGGCCGCCGCGATGCCCATGCCGGTGTGGCCGAAGTCCCGGCAGGTCTCCTGGGCGAGTCCGTTCACGAAGGTGCTCTGGCCGTGCCAGTAGTCGATCAGCTCGCTCTTCGTGTTGATGCTCGAACGCGGCGGGTAGAACGGCTGCGGGCCGTCGGAGGCCAGGTAGAAGTAGGCGGGGACGCGGCCGAGGTAGATGTTCATCGCCTTGTCGTAGCTCGCGCGGTCGTCGAGGTGGACCGAGATGCCGATCGCGGCGTCCATCATGATCAGTTCCCAGTTGCCGTTGCTGTTCGGCTTCCCACCGATCACCTCGGGCAGGTAGACGTCGCGGAGCATGGTCGCGAAGCGCCCCTGGTTCGGCCAGCCGCCGGTGTACGTGTGCTTGATGATCTCGGCGGCGCGCGGCCAGGTGGAGCCCGCCCAGCCGCTCTGCAGCGGCGCGTTGCTGTTGGTGTGATCCTTGATCTTCGCGGACCAGGCGTCCATCAGCTCGATGGACTTCCTGGCGTACTTGGCATCCCGGGTGACGTACCAGGCGAGCGCCTGGCTGTAGGCCGCGATGGCGTCCTCGCGCTCGTCGGAACAGCCGATGTCCGGGTTGGAGTACGAACCGCACTCGACGACCTCGCGCGGCTTGGGCGTGCGCGACAGCGAGCCGTACGCGCTCGCCAGCATCTGGTCGTACGCCGCCTTCCACGGCTGCCGGCCGGCCTGTACCTGCGTGCGTACGAAGTCCAGTTGGGCGCGGCTGCTCAGGACTCCGGGGTGGGCGAACTGCGCGGGGGCGGCGGGCGCCGCGAGGGAAGGGGCGGGAAGCAGGGTCGCCGCCAATGCGAGGGCCAGGGTGGCGAGTGCGGCGGGGATTCCGAAACGCATGGGGGGCCTTCCGCTGGGAGGGAGGGGTTCCGGTACGCCGAAGATACTCATGCCCATGCCAAGCTGACAACGATGTCCGACAAGAAAGTTTCCTATCAACTCCCCGGCTTCCAACGGGACTCCAGCGGAACCGGATCCTTTCCCCGTACACCCATATGACGTAACGTCCGCGAGTGCGGCGCGGAACACACACTTGGGGGGCCGGGATGGGCGGGTTCGGCCGGTATCTGGCGGCGGCACTGGCCGCGCGCTTCGCATCGGAGGGCATGGCGATGGCCGTGGTCCTGCTCGCCCTGGAACGCACCGGGAGCGCGGCCTACGGGGCCTTCGTCCTGACCGCCTGGCTCGCTCCGCACGTCCTGGCGGCTCCGCTGGCGGGCGCCGCCGCCGCCCGGACCCGTCGGCCGCGGCTCTTCCACGCCGGTGTCCTGGGCGGGTTCGCGGCCGCCGTCACCACGCTGGCCGTGCTGCTGGGCCGGGCCCCGATGCCGCTGGTGCTCGCGGTGGCGGTGCTCGGCGGCAGTTGCGGGCCGATGGTCACGGGCGGGCTGTCCAGCCTGGTCACGGCCCTGGTCCCGGCGGGGGCCGGGCGGGACCGGGCGTACGGGTGGGACGCCTCGACCTACAACGCCGCGGGCGTCACCGCACCGGCGGCGGTCAGCCTCGCCACGGCCCTGTGGTCGGGCGGTCCGGCGATGGCCGTCCTGGGGATGTCGGCCGCGCTGGCCTCGGCCCTGGCGGCCACCCTCCCGTACGAGGATGCGCGCGCGGGCCGCACCGCCGGAGCGCCCCGGGCCGGGCTGGGTGCGGGGCTGGCGGCCCTGTGGCGGGTCCGGGAGCTGCGGGCGGTCACCGCGGCGACGACCCTGGCCTTCGTCGGCATCGGCTCGCTGACCACCACGGCGGTGCTGCTGGCCGCCGGGCTGGGCAGTCCGGGTGCCGGGGGCGTGCTGATGACGGCCTTCGCGGTGGGCGCTCTGGGCGGCTCGCTGACGCTGGGCCGGATGACGTCCGTGGCACCGGGCAGGCTGGTGCGGTGGGCACTGGCCGGGACGGGGGTGGCCCTGGCCGTGGCGGCGTTCACGCCGTCGGTCACCGTGACGGCGGCGCTGTTCGCGGTGGCGGGGGTGTGCGACGGCCCGCTGCTGACGTCCACGCTGCGGATCCGCGCGGAGCACGCACCGGACGGGGTGCGGACCCAGGTGTTCACGCTCGGCGCGGGGCTCAAGGTGACGGCGGCGTCGACCGGGGCGGCCCTGGTGGGGTTCGCGGCCGACGCGCCCGCGTGGACACTGCTGACCGGGATCGCCGGCCTGCAGCTCGGGGCGGCCCTGCTGCACGTACTGACGACCCCGCGGGGGCCCGTACCACCGCCGGCGGTCGCTACAGCGCGGCCGGAAGGTTCCGCCACAGCTCCGGCCGGTCGGCGGACTCCTTGAGGACCTTCAGGGTGGCCGGGTGCGGGGCGGCGTACAGCTCGGGGTAGTCGATCTCGCCGAGCTCCGGGCGCACCGGGAAGGCCAGTTGCTCCACGTCGAGGCTGAACTGGGCGTCCACCCCCGGCTTGTTGCCGCGCGGGTCGATCCGGGCCCAGTCCTCACTGCCGGGGAGCCGGACGGCGACGAGCCCGTGGATCACGAGGTCGCTGCCGTCGTCCTCGCCGAGGAGCTGGTAGCAGAGGCCCGCCGGGATGCCCTGGGCCCGCAGCAGGGCGACCAGGGCGTGGGACTTGGCGTAGCAGATGCCGTTGCGCGTGCTCAGCACGTCGGAGGCGCGCCAGGAGACCCGCATGTCCCCGGAATCCGCCGAGTGCGGGATGGTGTCGCGGACGAACTCGAAGGCGACCTTTGCGAATGAGTATGCGTCGCCGGTGGCGGACCAGAGTGCGTCCGCGGTTTCCTGTACGAGCGGATGCCAGTGGTCGATCACCTCATCCGAAGCCAGATAGGCATGGATGTCAGGGTTCTGTTGGATCAGTTGCATGACCCGGAGCATAGGCAAACCCTCGGCCGTAGATCAATAGATTTACGGCCGAGGGCATAAATATTCACCATCGTGCGATCGGCTAGCGGGACATCTCTTCCTTCAGTGCCTGGAGGAAGCCGTCCACGTCCTCCTCCTGGGTGTCGAAGCCGCACATCCAGCGGACGTCACCCGCGGCCTCGTCCCAGAAGTAGAAGCGGTAACGCTTCTGCAGCCGCCGCGACACCTCGTGCGGCAGCCGCGCGAACACCGCGTTCGCCTGCACCGGGTAGAGGATCTCCACCCCGTCCGTCTCGCGTACGCCCGCGGCCAGCCGCTGCGCCATCGCGTTGGCGTGCCGGGCGTTGCGCAGCCACAGGTCCTTGGCGAGCAGCGCTTCCAGCTGTACCGAAACGAACCGCATCTTCGACGCGAGCTGCATCGACATCTTGCGGATGTGCTTCATCTGCCGGACCGCGTCCGGGTTGAGCACCACCACGGCCTCGCCGAACATCATGCCGTTCTTGGTGCCGCCGTACGACAGCACGTCCACGCCGACCGTGTTGGTGAAGCTGCGCATCGGCATGTCGAGCGAGGCCGCGGCGTTGGCTATCCGGGCGCCGTCGAGGTGCACCTTCATACCGAGGCCGTGGGCGTGGTCGCAGATGGCCTTGATCTCGTCCGGGGTGTAGACGGTGCCGAGTTCGGTGTTCTGGGTGATCGAGACGACCTGCGGCATCGCCCGGTGCTCGTCCTCGAAGCCCCAGGCCTCCTGGTCGATCAGCTCGGGGGTGAGCTTGCCGTCCGGGGTGGGGACGGCGAGCAGCTTGATGCCCGCCATCCGCTCCGGTGCGCCGCCCTCGTCCACGTTGATGTGGGCGGTCTTGGCGCAGATCACGGCGCCCCACCGGTCGGTCATGGCCTGGAGCGCGACGACATTGGCGCCCGTGCCGTTGAAGACCGGGAAGGCTTCCGCGTACGGCCCGAAGTGGCTGCGGATGACCTTCTGCAGGTGTTCGGTGTACTCGTCCTCGCCGTACGAGACTTGGTGGCCGCCGTTGGCCAGCGCGACGGCGGCCAGGACCTCGGGGTGCACCCCCGCGTAGTTGTCGCTTGCGAAACCGCGTACCGCCGGGTCGTGGTGGCGCCGGGCGTCGGTCTTCCCGGCATCGGTTCTCACGGTTGCGGAGTGAGCCACAGACGCTGTCCGTTCACATCGATGGCGGGCCGCTCCCAGACGCCGGCGATGGCCTCGGCCAACTCCTTGACATCGGTGAAGCCCGCGAACTTCGCATTGGGACGCTCGGCGCGCATCGCGTCGTGCACCAGTGCCTTGATCACCAGGATCGCAGCCGCCGCGCCGGGGCCCTCATCGCCCCCCGCCTTGCGGAAGGAGTCCGCGAGGGCCAGGGTCCAGGCCTCGGCGGCCGCCTTGCCGGCGTTGTAGGCGGCGTTGTTGGCGACCGGCTTGTGCGCGCCGGACTGGCTGACCAGGACGAAGCGCCCGCGGTCGCTGCGCAGCAGTCCGTCGTGGAAGGCGAGCGAAGTGTGCTGGACGGTGCGGATGAGGAGCTTCTCCAGGAAGTCCCAGTCCGCGAGGTCCACGTCCGTGAAGGTCTTGCTGCCGCGCCAGCCGCCGACGAGGTGGACGAGGCCGTCGATCCGCCCGAACTCCTTCTCGGTGCGGTCGGCCCAGGCCTTGGTCGCCTCGAGGTCGAGCAGGTCCACGGTGTCACCGGTGACGGTGGCACCGCCGTGGGCGTAGCGGGCCGCGTCGACGGCCTCCGCGAGCCGTGCCGGATCGGCGTCGGAGGCCACGACCACGGCCCCTGCCTCGGCGAGGCGGAGCAGGGCGGCGCGGCCGGCGGGCCCGCCGGCCCCGGCCACCGCCACCACCGCTCCGTGCAGCTTTCCGTTGGCGTTCCCGGAGCCGTTCATCTGTGCAGCCTCCTGTGGGCGGTCGCTCACGCGGCGACCCGCTCGGCGCTCTCGGCGTTCAGGGCCGTGATCCCCTTCGTGGAGGCGATCACTCCCTTGAGCTTCTTGGCGAGCGCCTCATAGAACATGCTCAGCGGAAACTCGTCCGGAAGCACGTCGTCCACGAGCTTCCGCGGCGGCTGCGTCAGGTCGAGGGCGTCGGGACCCTTGGCCCACTTGGAGCCCGGGTGCGGCGCGAGGTAGGTGGAGACCAGCTCGTACGCCTTGAACCAGTGGACGAGCTTCGGGCGGTCGATGCCGGCCCGGTAGAGGTCCTCGATCTCGGCGCACAGCTGGTTGGTGACCTGCGGGGCGCGCATCCAGTCGATCTTCAGCTTGTTGTCCGTCCAGCGCACGACGTCGTGCTTGTGGAGGTACGCGAAGAGCAGCTGGCCGCCGAGACCGTCGTAGTTGCGGTTGCGGTCGCCGGAGACCGGGAAGCGGAACATCCGGTCGAAGAGGACGGCGTACTGGACGTCACGGCCGTGCTCGTTGCCCTCGGACTCCAGCTTCACGGCCTCCTTGAAGGCGGTGAGGTCGCAGCGCAGCTCCTCCAGACCGTACATCCAGAACGGCTGGCGCTGCTTGATCATGAAGGGGTCGAACGGCAGGTCGCCGTGGCTGTGGGTGCGGTCGTGGACCATGTCCCACAGGACGAAGGCCTTCTCGCAGCGCTCCTGGTCCTCGACCATGCGGGCGATGTCCTCGGGCAGCTCGATGCCGAGGATGTCGACGGCGGCCTCGGTGACCTTGCGGTAGCGGGCGGCCTCGCGGTCGCAGAAGATGCCGCCCCAGGCGAAGCGCTCGGGGGCCTCGCGCACGGCGATGGTCTCCGGGAAGAGCACGGCGGAGTTGGTGTCGTAGCCCGGGGTGAAGTCCTCGAAGGTGATGCCGAGGAACAGCGGGTTGTCGTACCGGGTGCGCTCCAGCTCGGAGAGCCACTCGGGCCACACCATCTTGAGGACGACGGCCTCCAGGTTGCGGTCCGGGTTGCCGTTCTGCGTGTACATCGGGAAGACGACCAGGTGCTGGAGGCCGTCGGCGCGCTCGGCGGCCGGCTGGAAGGCCAGCAGGGAGTCGAGGAAGTCAGGCACGCGGAAGCCGGCCGCGGCCCACTTGCGGAGGTCGGCCACGAGCGCCCGGTGGTACTCCGCGGCGTGCGGGAGCAGCGGGGAGAGCACCTCGACGGCGCCGATCACGCGCTCGACCGCGGCCATGACGGTGGCGCGGGCGTGTTCGCCCTCGGCCTCGAAGTCGATGGAGCCGTCCGGGGACTGCCAGGGGCGGATCTCCTCCACGGCGGCCTTGAGCTCGGGCCACGCCGGGTGGTCGACCACCCGCGCCTCAGCGGCTATCACGGCACCGCCGGCGCCCGGCACAAGAGTTTCCGTCATGTCACTTCCTCCACAGGAGAACCTCACGTCAAGGCAGCGTAAACGTGCGAGGCTCTCCCGCTCAAGAGGTAACTCCGAAAATTATCCTGCGACACCCCCCGCTTCACCGGAAGTCTTCCCGTCCATCGGGATGGAATGAGCGGCTCCGCCCAGTCGCGCCAAGGCCTGCCGGGACCGCCGGGCCCGTGGCGGCACGCTGGCGGGGGCGGTCGTCACAGCTGCCGGAAGTGCGGGATGACCTTCTCGCCCCATTGCCGCAGGGTCTCCAGGCAGGCCTCCTGCTCCACCGTGCCCATCTGGATCAGGCACATGATCTCGTCGGCCCCCGCCGCGCGGAGCCGTTCCACGTACGCGATGGCGTCGTCGGCGCTCCCGTAGGCGTGGTCGGCGTTGAAGGTGGCCGTCGAGGTCGGCCGGACCGGGATGTCCAGCTCGTGCAGGCGGGCCACGACCTGCTCGGCGGCCTTGCGCATCTCCGCCGCCTCGTCCGCGCCCGCGACCACGGCCTCGTCCGGGATGCCCGCCCCGCCGTACCAGTGGCCGATGGACTGGGCGAAGAACCGCTGACCGCGGATGCCGACGCGCCGCGCCTCCTCCGGGTCGTCGAGCACGATGGTCGGACACAGCACCGAGAAGTGGTCGTTGACCACGGAGGAGACGAAGCGGCTGCCGTCCCGCCCGGCGATCGCGGCGTCGTAGACGGACCGCATCCCGGCGATCGACTCGGGGCCCGCGAATCCCATCACCAGGGCCCCGATCCCCAGCTCGGCGGCCTGCACGAGGGTCTCGCCCCGGCTGCACGCCAGGAACAGCGGCGGGTGCGGGGCCTGCTTCGGCCGCGGCAGGATCGGATGCGGATCGATGTCGAGCAGCTCGCCGTGGTACTCCAGCTCCTCCTCCCGCCAGGCCCTGCCGATGATCCGCAGGGCCTCCTCGACCTCCGCGGTGGTGCGCTCCCTGTCCACCCCGCACAGCGAGGTCTCCTGCTCGGTGCCGCCGCGCCCGGCCCCCAGGTCGAGCCGCCCGCCCGAGAGCAGGTCGAGCATGGCGGCCCGCTCGGCGACACGGACCGGATGGTTGAAGTTGAAGGGCATGCACACGACGCCGTGGCCGATGCGTATGGTGTTCGTCCTGGCCGCGACCCAGGTCAGGAAGATCTCGGGAGCCGACATGTGCGCGTACCACTTCAACGAGTGGTGCTCCACCGCCCAGATCCGGTCGAAGCCCATACGCTCGGCGAGCACGGCCTGCTCGACGCAGTCGCGGATGACCTGGTGCTCCCGTTCCACGGTCGGGTCGGCAAGCTGAGCTTCGAAGATCACGGAGAATTTCACTGTGCCTCCAGGTGTGCGTCCCGTGCCCGGTCTTACTTCAATTCGGAATATGACTAGTAGTCAGAAGGCGAAGAAGCAAGAGCTTCCGCCGACCGCGTGGGCGGTTCTCGGCCTCCTCTCCTTCCCCGGAGAGCGGACCGGGTACGAGCTGAAGAAGTGGGCGGACTCCTCGCTGCGCTTCTTCTACTGGTCGCCGGCCATCAGCCAGATCTACGCGGAGCTGCGCCGGCTGGAGGAGCTGGGATACGCCTCCTCCGCGCGCTCGGGCCCGGAGGAGGCCCGCGCCAAGCGCCGCTACACCATCACCGACGCGGGACGCGAGGCGCTGGCCGGCTGGGCCGCCGACACCGCCGAGGCCGGGCCGCCGGTGCTCAAGCACGGGCTGCTCCTGCGGGTCTGGCTCGGGCACCTGGCCGAGCCGGAGCGGCTGCGCGCGATGGTCGGCGAGCACCTGGAGCGCACCCGGGAGGAGCTGGCCGCCGTACGGGAGGCCATGGAGCACGCGGCCGACGTACCGGAATGGGCCTTCCCCACCCTCGCGCTGCGCTGGAGCGAGCGGCAGCACCTGGCCGAACTGGAGCTGGCGGAAGCCCTCTTGGCCGACCTGTCGGCCCTCCCCGAGGGCGGGACCGCGGGTCGTCAAGCCGACAGGGACGCGCCCACTCCCGGGTGACGCGACGGCGGTCACGAGCGCGGTCAAGAGGGCGGACAAGCCCGGCGGGAAGCGGCCGGTGCGCCGCTGAGGGGCGCTGCACGGGCGGTCCCATCGCACCGTGGGCGCACTAGCATGCGTCCTCACCGCGCGCGGCCGGTCGGGACACCGCGACCGCGCGGGGAGCCGCCGTCGACGGAAGCGAGAGAACCTTGACTTTCCTCACCATCGGTCACCGCGGGGTCATGGGTGTGGAGCCGGAGAACACCCTCCGGTCGTTCGTCCGCGCGGAACGTTCCGGCATGGACGTCATCGCTCTGGATCTCCAACTGAGCAAGGACGGCGCACTCGTCGCCCTGCACGACCCCGAAGTGGACCGCACCACCGACGGATCGGGTGCCGTCACCGACCTGACCCTCGCCGAACTGCGCGCCCTCGACGCCGGCCAGGGCGAGCAGGTGCCCGTCTTCGAGGAGGTCCTGGACGCGGTCCGGGTGCCGCTCCAGGCGTCGGTCCGGGACCGGGCCGCGGCCGAGGTGCTCGCGGAGCTGATCCTGCGGCGCGACCTGACCGCCCGGGTGGAGGTGGCCTCCTTCGACGCCGCGGTGCTCGTCGAGACGGCCCGGCGGGTGCCGGGCGTACGGACCGCCCTCTACGCGAGCCCGCACGGGGACGACATCGTGGACCGGGCGTCGGCCGCGGGCGCGGGAACGATTGCCCTGGACATCCGGCGCATCGCCCTCGGGACCGTGGAGGCGGCCCACGCGGCCGGACTGCGGGTGACCGGCTGGACGGTCAACACCCTGGACCAGCTGCGGCTGGCGCGGGCGCTCGGGCTGGACGGCGTGACCACCGACTTCCCGGAGATCCGCAGCACGGGCCGGTTCACCGCGTGACGGCGGCGCACACCGTATCGG
Source organism: Streptomyces sp. NPDC048337 (assembly GCF_043201175.1). Classification (NCBI taxonomy): domain Bacteria; kingdom Bacillati; phylum Actinomycetota; class Actinomycetes; order Kitasatosporales; family Streptomycetaceae; genus Streptomyces; species Streptomyces sp. NPDC048337. Next base: position 315,504 of record NZ_JBICYR010000002.1, on the reverse strand, counting down.
CTCCGGTTACAGCGGCTTGACCAGCAGCTCGAAGGCCAGGTCGTCGCGGAGCGGCACGCCGAAGCGCTCGTCTCCGTAGGGGAAGGGGCTCAGCTCGCCGGTGCGCCGGTAGCCGCGGCGCACGTAGTAGGCGATGAGCTCCTCCCGTACGTTCACCACCGTCATCCGCATCTCCTTCACGCCCCAGGTCTCCTGGGCGCGGCGCTCGGCCTCGGCCAGGATCTCCTTGCCGAGGCCGCCGCCCTGGAGCCCGGGGCGGACCGCGAACATCCCGAAGTAGGCGTGGTCCCCGCGGTGTTCGAGCTGGCAGCAGGCGACGAGCTCGCCCGCGCGCTCGACGACCAGCAGGACGCTGTCGGGGGTGTTGATGACCTCCCGGACCCCGTCCGCGTCGGTGCGCTGCCCTTCGAGGTAGTCCGCCTCCGTGGTCCAGCCGCCGCGGCTGCTCTCGCCTCGGTACGCCGACTCGACGAGCGCCACCAGCTCGGTCACGTCCGCCTCCACGGCGCTGCGAAAGCTCAGGGCGGCGGGGTTGGCGGTCGACGACATCGGGGGCTCCGTTCCACGCGGTGGCATATGACATGCCGGGTAGGGCAAGGAGAGCGTAACCCGGGGCCGCGTGAGCACCGCGTGAGAAGGGCATCTCTCCCCGTGACGCCGACGAACCGGGAGGTTCCGCCGTGCACGGTTCCGCCATGTCCCCCTCAGCATCCTCCACCGTCTCCTCCTGGCTCCTCGTCCTGCTGTGCGCGGTGAGCGGGGCGTACTGTCTGCGCCAGGTGCGCAGAGCGGGCGGCGGGGCCGCGGGTGATGCCGTGATGGGGTTCGGCATGGCCCTGATGGCGGTACCCCTCCGGAGCACCGGCGGGTGGCAGGATCCCGCGCTGGCCGTGCTCTTCTGCGGCGCGGCCCTGCACGCCGTGTGGCTGCTGCGGGGCGGGGCGCACCACGCGCACCACCTGGTGGGGTCGCTGACGATGGTCTACATGTCCCTGACGGCGGTCTCCGGGCACGGGCACGGGGCCGGGCTGCCGCTGCTGACCGGACTGCTGCTCCTCTACTACGCCGGCTACGCGGTGCTCGGCGGGGCCCGGCTGGTCACGGCGGGCGGGACCGTCGCCCCTCGGCAGGCGGGCGGTCCGGACGGCGGCTCCGGCTCCGGCTCCGGCGAGCTGACCCGCGCTTGCCGACTGGCCATGGGAATCGGGATGTTGGCGATGCTGCTCACCATGTGAGGGCTCCGGCCGACGTGTCCTGCGTCACCAATCCCGCGCGGCCGTACCCGCAGGTAGGCCCGCGCTCATAGGCTGGCGGCCATGATGGTCCCCGCCGCTCTTCTGATGCTCGGCGCCCTGACCGCGGTGCTCGCCCCCCGTCTGCTGGCCCGGGCCCAATGGCCCGAGCGCGAACCGGTCGTCGCCCTGTGGGTGTGGCAGTGCGTGGTGGGTGCGGTGCTCCTGTGCCTCGGGCTGTCGATGCTGCTGAGCGCTGCGGCCGCCTGGCAGGCCGTGCGGGGCCGGCTGTTCGCCGCCGCCCCGCGCGGGGTGGTCGACGCCTACGCCCTGGGCGCGTCCGGCGGCCCCTGGGCGGCGGGCACGGCCCTCGCCCTGGCGGGCGGTGCGCTGTGGACCGCGGCGCTGCTGGCCCGGGAGGTGCTGCGGACGCGGGCGGACCGCCGCGCGCAGAGCGCCGAACTGCGCGAACGGGCCCCACTGCTCCCCGGGGAGGAACCCACGGGCGCGCGGCTGGTCGTACTGGAGGGCCCGCGGTCGGAGTCGTGGTGGCTGCCGGGGGCGGCCCCGCAGCTGGTGGTCACGACGGCGGCCCTGGGCCGGCTGAAGGGCAGTCAGCTCGATGCCGTACTGGCCCACGAGCAGGGGCACGCTGCGGCCCGGCACGACTGGCTGCTGCACTGCTCGCGCGCGCTGGCCCGTGGTTTCCCGCAGGTGCCCGTCTTCGCGGCCTTCGAGGCGGAGATGCACCGGCTCGTGGAGCTGGCCGCCGACGACGTGGCCTCGCGGCGGTACGGGCGGCTGACGATCGCGCTGGCCCTGGTCGGACTGAACGAGGACCGCGGGGTGTTCGGGCCCTGCGCCCACCCCCAGGCACATGTCCCGCAGCGGGTGCGGCGGCTGCTGTCGGCCGTGCCCCGGCTGTCGCCGGCCCGCAGGCTCCGACTGACGGCGCTGGCCACGCTGGTCCCGGCGATACCGCTGCTGGTGGCCTTCGTACCGGGCCTGAGCGCACTGGCCTAGCGTGCCCGGTGCGGGGGCGGCGCCCGCCGGTGCGAGGATCCCCGTATGCGGAGCGATCACGTCGTACGGTGGGCGGGCATCGGCTGTGCGCTGCTCGCGGCCGTTCTGACGGCGCTGGTGGTGGCGCGGTGGCAGCCGCTCCTCACCTACGACTACCGGCTCGCCCGGCATCTCCACGGCCATGCCGTCACCCATCCCGGAATCACCCACACCCTGCGGATCCTCACCGACTGGGTGTGGGACCCCTGGACCATGAGGCTCCTGGCCGCCGTCGCCTGCGTCGGGCTGTGGTGGCGCGGGCGGCGAGAGCGGGCGTTGCGGGTGGCGCTGGCCACGGTGGTGGCCTCCGTGGTGCAGCAGGGGATGAAGGCGCTGGTGGGGCGGGGGCGGCCGGTGTGGCCGGATCCGGTGGACTCGGCGCTGTTCGCGGCCTATCCCTCGGGCCACGCCATGACGGCGACGGTGGTGTGCGGGCTACTGCTGTGGCTGCTCCCCCGGGCGGCCCCGCGGTGGGCGGTGCGGTCCGCCTGGACCGCCGCGGCCGTGTCGGTGCTCGGGGTCGGCTTCACCCGGCTCTACCTCGGGGTGCACTGGCTGTCGGACGTGGTCGCGGGCTGGCTGCTGGGCGTGGTCCTGGTGGCTCTCGCGACGTCCTGGCCCGGCCCGCGGCACCGGTCCGACCCGTCCGGCCGATGAGGTTGTGGGCGTGCCTGCTCTGGGCGATCCCCCGTGTCACCCAGAGCAGGCGACCCCGTGCGCTGAGTATATTGGCTCGGAGCCAGTCAACGCAGCAGGAGTAAGCATGGTCCCGCGCAGCGCATCGGTCAATGAAGAATTGCGCAGACGTTCCCGGGAGCGGCTGCTCCAGGCCACGGTCGAGCTCGTCGCCGAGCGCGGCTACGAGGCGACGACGCTCGGCGACATCGCCGACCGGGCGGGCGCGGCCCGCGGCCTGGTCTCGTACTACTTCCCGGGCAAGCGGCAGTTGCTCCAGTCCGCCGTGCACCGGTTGATGCACCTCACGCTGGAGGCGGCGCTGGAGCGCGAGCCGCGCAGCGAGGACGGGCGCGAACGGCTCGCGCGCGCGGTGGACGCGATCCTGGGGCTGGCCCGTGACGAGCCGCTGCTGATGCGGACCCACATGGCGGGCATCCTCACGGCCGAGGGGTTCGTGCAGTGCCCCGAACAGCAGCGGCTCGCCGAGCTGTTGCGGGACACCGTCACCCGGTACGGCTCACCGGACGTGGACGCGGACTATCCGCTCCTGCGCGCCCTGCTGATGGGCGCGGTGGTGGCGGTGCTGCTGCCCGGTGCTCCCATGCCGCCGGCGCGGCTGCGGGCCGAGCTCTTCCAGCGCTACGGGCTGGACTGGGAGCTCGGCGTCCCGCCGCCCGGCGGCCCGCCCGCCGGAACGTTTCAGTGATACTCGGGCTGGCTCTGCACGTTGAGCCGGTCCATCCACACCCACTTGGCGCTCTCGGTGCGCCAGTCGTCGAGCCTCAGCACGTCGAGGCCCTTGGCGATGTCGTTCGAGTAGATGTGCCCGTTGTAGTAGTAGGCCGACCAGGACCCGCCGAGTCCGATCCGGTCCGTGGTGAGCGGGCCGCGCTCGAAGTAGCCGATCTCCTTGGGGGCGGCGGAGTCGGTGAAGTCCCAGACGGAGACGCCTCCCTGGTACCAGGCCTGCACCATGATGTCGCGGCCGCCGCCGACCGGGATCAGCGAGCCGTTGTGGGCCACGCAGTTCTCGGTGTCGGCCTGGTGGCGCGGGATCTTGAAGTAGCTGCGGAAGGCGAGCCTGCGCTGGTCCCCGCTGCCGGTTATGTCATAGACCCCGTCGGCACCCCGGTTGGGGCCGGTGGCCTCGTTGCAGGTGGCGCCGACACCGCCGCCGAGTTCGTCGGTGAACACCACCTTGTTCGCCCGCTCGTTGAAGGTGGCCGAGTGCCAGAACGCGAAGTTCACGTTGTCCTGGACCCGGTCGATGACCCGTGGCTCCTCGGGCTTGCTGATGTCGAAGAGGATGCCGTCGCCCATGCAGGCGCCGGCAGCCAGCTTCTTCGAGGGCAGCACGGTGATGTCGTGGCAGCCGGTGGTCTTGGAGACCCCGGGGTTGGTGGGGGCGCCCGGGTTGCCGCCGTCAGGGAAGAGGATCGGGAAGGCGACCACCGCGGCCTGCGTCGGCGCCTTCTTCGGGACCTTCACCACCGAGATGCCGTCGTGCGGCGGCTTGCAGTCGGGGAAGGCCTCGTTCGGGGAGTACGAGGCGACGTAGAGGTAGATGTCGCGGCCGCTGGGCACCAGCGTGTGGGTGTGGGAACCGCAGGCGGTCTCGACGGACTTGATGTACTTGGGGTTCTTCTTGTCCTTGATGTCGAAGATCTTGATGCCCTCCCACGAGGACTTCTCCGTCGCGGGCTGCGAGACGCTGTTGCAGGAGTCGTCGCTGCGCGAGGAGTCGGTGGAGAGGAAGAGCAGGTCGCCGTAGACGGAGACGTCGTTCTGACCGCCGGGGCAGAGCACCTGGGTGACGGTCTTCGGTGCCTTCGGGTTGGCGATGTCGTAGATCGTGAAGCCGCTGTAGCTGCCCGCGTAGGCGTACCGGCCCTGGAAGGCCAGGTCGGTATTGATGCCGTCCGGGTCGGAGCTGGGGATGTTGGCCAGGGGTTGGATGTTGGCGCTGTGCACGATCTCGTCCTGCCCGGGTATCTCGCCCGGGGCGAGTTCCCTGCCCTGGACCGGGCCCGCGCTCTGCTGGTTGCCGCGACCGGGCGATAAGTCGCCCGGGTCCGGGGTGGCGGCGGCCGGACCGGCCGCCAGGAGTGTGGTGAGGAGCCCAGCCGCCGCCGCGGCCACGCCCAGACTCCTGTTCCGCCCTCTTGCGGTGTGCAACGAGGTCATGTTGCCCTCCCATGGGAGTCCGATCGGTTCCGTTCGGGGTGGGAGCGGAACCAGGACCCCAGCAGTATCTTCCTCTCATGGACATGACAAAAGCCCCCCGGCGCCGCAAGGCCGTCGGAGCGGCCGCGTTCGCCGCCCTCCTGCTCGCACTCACCGGCTGCGAAGCGGACGGCGGGGCGGACGGCGGGGCGGACCGGGCGAAGGACGGACGGGCGGTGGTGATCGCACCCGGCAAACCGGGCGAGACGGCCCGCACCCTCACCCCCGAGCAGGCCGCCCGGGAGAAGCCCGACGACACCCCCAACGCGGCCGACCACACCTACACGCGGCACATGATCGAGCACCACCGGCAGGCTCTGGCGATGAGCGCGCTCGCGCCCGAACGGGCCTCGGCAGAGGGGGTCAAGCGGGTCGCGGAGCGGATCACGGCCGCGCAGCGACCCGAGATCGGGGCGATGGAGAAGTGGCTGGCCCGCCATCCGGAGCCCTCCGCCGGATCCGGCGGGCACGACCACGGCGCGATGCCGGGCATGGCGACGGAGCAGCAGCTCAAGGAGCTGGCGGACGCCAGGGGCGCGGACTTCGACCGGCTCTTCCTGAAGCTGATGATCGCCCACCACGAGGGTGCGCTCACCATGGCCGGCACGGCGCTGGCCGAGGGCAACAACGTGATGGTCGAGGAGATGGCCAACGAGGTCGTGGCGACGCAGACCGCCGAGATCCACCGGATGCGCGCGATGGGCTGACGCCCGCCGGAGCCGGTGTCATGCTGGGAACACCTGCGGGAGGAGCTCCGCCGTGCTTCGTGTCGCCGTCGTCGGATCGGGCCCCAGCGGGGTCTACGCGGCCCAGACGCTGGTCCAGCAGCGTGAGGTGCCCGGGGTGCGGGTCGACGTACTGGACCGGCTGCCGGCGCCGTACGGCCTGGTGCGGTACGGGGTCGCCCCCGACCACGAGAAGATCAAGTCGCTGCAGGGCAACCTGCGCACCGTGCTGGAGGACGAGCGGATCCGCTTCCTCGGGAACGTCGAGGTCGGTGGGGAGCTGCTGCCCACGGAGCGGCTGCTGGAGCTGTACCACGCGGTGATCTACTGCGTGGGCGCGGCGCGGGACCGGCTGCTGGGGATCCCGGGCGAGGAGCTGGCCGGGGTGCACTCGGCGACGGCCTTCGTGTCCTGGTACAGCGGGCACCCGGACGCGGTGGGCGAGACCTTCGACCTGCCGGGGGTGGACTCGGCGGTGGTGGTCGGTGCGGGCAACGTCGCGGTGGACGTGACCCGGATCCTGGCCCGGGGCGCGGCCGAACTCGCGCCGACCGACATGCCGCAGCCGGCGCTGGGCGCGCTCTCGGACAGCGGGGTGCGCCGGGTGGCGATGGTGGCCCGACGCGGCCCCTCCCAGGGCAAGTTCACCACCAAGGAGCTGCGGGAGCTGGGCACGCTGCCGGGGGTGGACGCCCTGGCCGACCCCGCCGAGCTGGCCCTCGACCCCGTGTACACGGATCCGGGCGCGGCGGCGGCGCTCCCCGCGGTGGCCCGGCGCAACCTGGAGGTGCTGCGCGGCTGGGCGGAGCGGGGCCCGGGCGAGGCGGAGCGCCACATCGACCTGCGGTTCTACCTGCGACCGGTGGAGGTCCTGGGCGGGCCCGACGGGCGGGTGACGGGGATGCGCTTCGAGCGGACCGCCCCGGACGGCAGCGGCGGGGTGACCGGGACGGGCGCGTACGAGGACATCGAGGCGCAGTTGGTCCTGCGCTCGGTGGGATACAAGGGCGTCCCGCTCGCCGGACTGCCCTTCGACCCCGCCAAGGGCACGGTCCCGCACGCGGCGGGCCGGGTCCTGCGCGCGGGGCGGGCCTCGGTCGGCGAGTACGTGGCGGGCTGGATCAAGCGCGGCCCGACCGGGGTGATCGGCACCAACCGGCCCTGCGCCAAGGAGACCGCGTCCTCGCTGCTCCAGGACGCGGGGGCGCTGGCCCGGCGCGAGCTGCCTGGGGATCCGCTGGACGCGCTGCAGGCGGCGGGCGTGCGTGCGGTGCAGTGGCCGGGGTGGCTGGCCATCGAGGCGGCCGAGGTCGATCTGGGACGCTCGCTGGGCCGCCGCTCGGTGAAGATCCCGGACTGGGCCGGACTGCGCGGCGCCGCAGGCCTCGCGTAGGGTGACTGACTCCCGTACGGGTAAGGGGAGTTGACCATGGGAACGTCCTGGGGGCGGAGCACCGGCGCGGCGCTGACGGCGGTGGCGTGCGCCGCGCTGCTGGCGGGCTGCACGGAGGAGGTCCGGGTGACGGCCGCCGCCGGGCCGACCGTGACGGCGACCGCCGCTCCGCCGGACGCGGCCGCGCGGGCCGAGCGCTACCGGGCCGCCGGCGGGGACGCGGACGTGTACGGCATCCAGCGGGAGTCCGGACCGCAGGGCGTGCCCCTGCTGATCGTCCGCACGCGCAACGCGGACGCGGACGCCGCGCTCTTCGACCGGCAGTCCGCCTCGATCACGTCCTGGCTGTCGACCGAGGAAGGGCTCTCGCTGCGCGCGGGCTACCTGATGGACGTCTTCGGACCGGACGGGGCCCTGCTGCACCGCCTGGACGCGCGGCCCTAGGAGGCGGCCGGTGCGGCGAGGCGCGTCTCTTCGGCGGTGGCGGCCGCGAGGACGCTGTCCAGCAGCCCCGGGAAGACGGACTGCAGTTCCTCGCGGCGCAGGGTGTTGAACTTGGTGGTGCCGCGGTAGGTCTGGCGCACGACACCGCTCTCGCGCAGGACGCGGAAGTGGTGGGTGGTCGTGGACTTGGTGACCGGCAGGTCGAAGTGCGAGCAGGACAGTTCCGCCGCGGAGCCGGCCAGGTCCCGGACGATGGACAGCCTGACCGGGTCGGAGAGCGCGTGGAGCACGTCCTCCAGGCGGATCTCACCCGCCTCGGGGTGGGCAAGGGTGCGGGCCGCGTCACGTTCCGTCATGTCCCTGCTCCGCTCACTCGGTGTGGTCCGTGTCCTCCCCATGGTACGAGAACCGTCGTAGGACGGGTGGGGGTGGTGCGGCCCCGGCGCGGGTCCGGCCCGGGCCGCACCGGGGTCACCAGGACCGGTGGTACTGGTCGGGCGTGCGGATCTCGGCGCCCAGTTCGACGGCCGCGCGGCGAGCCCAGTACGGGTCGCGCAGCAGTTCGCGGCCCAGCAGGACCGCGTCGGCCTCGCCGTTGGCCAGGATCTTCTCGGCCTGCTCCGGTTCGGTGATCAGGCCGACGGCGGCCACGGGCAGGCCGGTCTCGGCCTTGACCCGCGCGGCGAACGGCACCTGGTACCCGGGGCCGACGGGGATCTTCGCGTGCGGGGCGAGCCCGGCGGTGGACACGTCGAGCAGGTCCACCCCGTGCTCCTGGAGGAGCGAGGCCAGCCGGACCGTCTCGTCGGCGGTCCAGCCCTCCTCCTCCAGCCAGTCGGTGGCCGAGATCCGGAAGAAGAGCGGGAGCTCCTCGGGCCACACCGCCCGTACGGCGTCCACGACTTCGAGGGCGAAGCGGGTGCGGTTCTCGAAGGAGCCGCCGTACTCGTCGGTGCGCTTGTTGCTGTACGGGGAGAGGAACTCCCCGATCAGGTACCCGTGGGCGCCGTGGATCTCGACGACCTCGTACCCCGCGGCGAGCGCGCGCCCGGCGGCATCGGCGAACCGGCCCACGATCTCCCGGATCTCATCGGCCGTCAGCTCGTGCGGTACGGGGTGGCCCTCGGCGAACGGCACGGCGCTCGGGGCGACCGGCTGCCAGCCGTGCGCCTCGGGCCCGACCGGGGCGCCGCCCTTCCAGGTCTGATCGGTGGAGGCCTTGCGTCCGGCGTGCCCGATCTGGATGCCGGGGACGGCGCCCCGGGCCTTGACGAAGGTGGTGATCCGGCGCAGCGCCTCGACCTGGGTGTCGTTCCAGATGCCGAGGTCGTTGGGGCTGATCCGGCCCTCCGGGGCGACCGCGGTGGCCTCCTGGATGATCAGGCCGGTGCCGCCGACGGCGCGGGCGGCGTAGTGCGCGAAGTGCCACTCGGTGGCCACACCCGCGTTGGGGCCGAAGGCCTCGGCGCTGTACTGGCACATCGGCGCCATCCACACGCGGTTCGGGATCGTGACCGAGCGGAGCGTGTAGGGAGCGAACAGGGCGGCGAAAGCAGCGGGGGCAGCACTCATCAGGGCTCTCCAGACATCACCGGGCGCGCCGGGGATCGGCGGTCAAGTACGAGACTCACCGTACTACGAATTTCCTCGTACTACGAGACCTCTCGTACAAGCGCGTCCAACTCCTCGCGCAGCGCCCCGGCGAGGGTGGGCAGATCCGGGACGGCGGCCGCGTCGGCGACCAGGCCGTAGTGGACCGTCCCCTTGTACGTGGAGACCGCGACGGCCAGGGACTGTCCGGCGGCCAGCGGGGCGAGCGGATAGACCTCGCGGACCCGGCTCCCGCCGAGGGTGAAGGTGAACCCCGGCAGCGGGACGCTGGTCACGAGGATGTCGAACAGCAGCCGGGCGGCCTGCGCGACGAGCGGGCCGCCGAGGCGGTGGCCGAGCGGGTGGACGTGGTCGGCGAGGAGGGCGACGGCCCCGGCGCCGCGGGCGGGGCCGGCGTCCTTGTTGCGGTCCATGGCGACGCGGACGCGGTCCAGGCGGCACAGCGGGTCGGGTTCGGCGAGCGGGAGGCGCACCAGGTATCCGGAGAGCCGGTTGCCGGCGGCTCCTCCGGGGCCGCGGCGGCGGGACACGGGAATCAGGGCGCGCGGTCCGGCGCCGCGCGGCTCGGGGTCGCCCCGGCCGGCCAGCCAGCGCCGCAGCGCGCCCGCGACGAGGGCGATCAGTACGTCGTTGACGGTGCCCCCGGCGCCCTTGCGGACCAGGTTGACCTCGTCCAGGTCGAGGGCGAGGCCCGCGACCGTACGGGTTCCCGGGCGGGCGGCGTCGGCGGTGAGCGCGGCGGGCACGCCGAGGGGCAACCCGGCGCGGGCCACGGCGGCGCCGATCTCCAGGGCCTGGCCGACGTCCTGTACCCGGGCGGCGAGGACCCCGGGCAGGCGGCGCAGGGCCGAGCCGGCCCGCTGCTCGGGGACGGGGCGCTGCTCGGGCGCGGGGCGCGCCGGGGCCGTCCGCGGGGCGGGGCCCTCGTCGAACAGCGCCGCGGCCAGCGCGAGCGCGCCCAGGCCGTCGGCGAGGGCGTGGTGGAACTTGAACAGGACCGCGAAGGAGTCCGTGTCGGGCCCGGACAGCACGTGCGCCTCCCAGGGCGGCAGCTCGCGGTCGAGCGGCCGCGCCATGAGGGGCCCCGCGGCGGCGTGCGGATCGGCGGTGGCCGTACGGACGAGGAACACGTGGCGCGCCGGGTCGAAGTGCGGGTCCGGCGACCAGGCGGCCGCCCCGACGGGCAGCAGGACGTCGCGGATCCGGCGGCGCAGCCCCGGCACGGCGGCGCAGCGGTCGGTGAGCAGCGCGGCGGCGCGCTCAGCGCCTCCGGATCCGGAGGCGGTGAACACGGCGAGGGCGCCGAGGTGCATCGGGTGGGCGGCGGATTCGATCCGCCAGAAGGCGAGGTCGAGCGGGGACAGGTGCTCGGTGGCCACGTAGGTCCTCTCGCATGCGGCGGCAGTGGCCTGAAGTCAACCTATTGCGAACACCCGCATGCAAGTAGTGAGGATTTCCAGAAAGTAAATGAAGGTAAATGATCTGTATCGATCAGCAGCTCAGCGCCCCGCGGCGCCCGGCGGGCCGCTGTCAGTGGGCGGGTGCAGACTGGCCGAAAAAGCCCGAGACACGTGGACGACGAAGTCCGGAGGTGCCGGCCATGGCCGACGTACTGCTGCTCGTGGGGACCCGCAAGGGATTGTTCATCGGTCGCCGACAGGGCGAGGGCCCGTGGGAGTTCGACGGGCCCCATTTCAACGCCCAGGCCGTCTACGCGGCCGCCGTCGACCGTCGGGCCCCGGCACCCCGGCTGCTGGTCGGCGCGGACAGCCTGCACTGGGGCCCGTCCGTCTTCAGTTCCGACGACCTCGGCGCCACCTGGCGGGAACCGGCGGCGGCCGCCGTGAAGTTCCCCAAGGACACCGGCGCCTCGCTGGAGCGGGTCTGGCAGCTCCAGCCGGCCGGCCCCGAGGCCCCGGACGTGGTGTACGCGGGGACGGAGCCCGCCGCGCTCTTCCGCTCCGTGGACCGCGGCGAGTCCTTCGAGCTGGTCCGCCCGCTGTGGGAGCACCCGAGCCGCTCCAAGTGGGAGCCGGGCGGCGGCGGTGAGGGCCTGCACACGGTGATCACCGACCCCCGCGACCCGGACGCGGTGACCGTGGCCGTCTCCACCGCCGGGGTGTTCCGGACCAAGGACGGCGGCGCCAGCTGGACCCCGTCCAACGAGGGGGTCTCGGCGGTGTTCCTGCCCGATCCGCACCCCGAGTTCGGCCAGTGCGTCCACAAGATCGCCCGGGACGCCGCGGACACGGACCGGCTGTACCTGCAGAACCACTGGGGCGTCTACCGCAGCGACGACGCGGGCACCAGGTGGACGGACATCGGGGACGGGCTGCCCTCCGACTTCGGCTTCGCGGTGGCCGCCCACCCCCACCGGCCGGACACCGCCTACGTCTTCCCGCTCAACGCCGACTCCGACCGGGTCCCGGCCGAACACCGCTGCCGGGTCTTCCGCACCCGGGACGCGGGCGCCACCTGGGAACCGCTCTCCAAGGGGCTGCCCGCCGGGGACCACTACGGCACGGTCCTGCGCGACGCGCTGTGCACGGACGACGCGGAACCGGCGGGCGTCTACTTCGGCAACCGCAACGGCGAGCTGTACGCCAGCCACGACGACGGCGAGAGCTGGCAGCTGCTGGCCGAGCACCTGCCCGACGTGCTGTGTGTGCGGGCGGCGACGATCGGCCAGTAGAGTGATCCACCGTGGCAGCACGACCGTTGAACGAGATCGTCGAGCCGGGCTGGGCCCGGGCTCTGGAGCCGGTGGCGGGGCAGATCGCCGCGATGGGCGACTTCCTGCGCGCGGAGATCTCGGCGGGGAGGACCTACGTCCCCGCCGGGGCCAATGTGCTGCGCGCCTTCCAGCAACCCTTCGACGAGGTCAAGGTGCTCATCGTCGGCCAGGACCCCTACCCCACCCCCGGGCACGCGGTCGGCCTGTCGTTCTCGGTGGCCCCCGACGTCCGGCCGGTGCCGCCGAGCCTCGACAACATCTTCCTGGAGATGCACCGGGACATCGGCACGGGCCGGCCCGCGAACGGCGACCTCACCCCGTGGACCCGGCAGGGGGTGCTGCTGCTCAACCGGTCGCTGACGACCGCGCCCCGCCGGTCGAACGCTCACCAGGGCAAGGGCTGGGAGGCCGTCACCGACCAGGCCATCCGGGCGCTCGCCGCGCGCGGCGAGCCGCTGGTCTCCATCCTCTGGGGCCGGGCGGCCCGCAATCTGCGCCCGCTGCTCGGCGACCTGCCGGTGGTCGAGTCCTCCCACCCCTCCCCCAAGTCCGCCGACTACGGGTTCTTCGGCTCGCGGCCCTTCAGCAGAACGAACGACCTACTGGTGGGCCAGGGTGCACAGCCCGTTGACTGGCGCTTGCCGTCTGTCAGTTGACGGTATCTGCTATTCACCGGATAAATACGGACAGATGCCCCGCGATATGGCCCTGCCCGAACACCCGGTTCCGATAAGCCAGTAGCATGCGGCGCCATGAGCTCCCCCACTGGGCCCGCAAATGGCCTGCCCGTACGAATGCCGCGACCCCGCCAGACCGGACGGCACCGCCGACCCGAGCCCGCGGCGGCGCCCGAGGGCGCGCCCGCGCTGGTGCTCGCCGTGCCCGGTGTGCCCTCGTCCGCCTCGCGGGGGCTGGCGGAAGAGGTCCTCAGCCTCGGCCGTTCCGAGCTGCCGGGCCTCGACGCCCGGATCGGCTTCCTCGACGGTGACGACGACTCCGAGTTCCCGTCGCTGTCGGGCGTGCTGACGGCCGTCGCGACCGAGCGTGCCGCGCGTGCGGAGTTCGCCCGCGCCGCCGGCCACGAGGTGCCCGAGCCGACCGGCCCCGACGCCGTGGTCGTGCCCCTGCTGGCCGGTCCGGACGGCGATCTGCTGCGCCGGGTGCGCCAGGCGCTGATGGACTCCTCGGCCGCCGCAGAGCTGGCCGACGTACTCGGCCCGCACCCGCTGCTCGCCGAGGGCCTGCACGTGCGGCTGTCCGAGGCCGGCCTGGCCCGCGCCGACCGCGCGCGGCTGTTCACCGTGACCACCGCCGCCGACGGCATCGTGCTGGCCACCACCGGTGGCGAGGAGGCCGTACAGGCCGCCGGGATCACCGGCATGCTGCTCGCGGCCCGGCTCGCCGTGCCCGTCAAGGCGGCCGCGCTCGACGAGGAGGGCTCGGTGGCCGCCGTCGCCGAGCAGCTGCGCCGCGAGGGCTCCACGCAGCTCGCGCTCGCCCCGTACCTGATCGGCCCGGAGGCCGCCGAGGGGCTGCTGGACACCGCGTGCAAGGAGGCCGACTGCGCCGCCGCCGAGGTGCTCGGCGCCTACGGGGCGCTCGGGAAGCTGGCCGTCGCGCAGTACTCCGCGGCGCTCGGGATCACCCAGGGCGCCTCGGCGCACTGACCCGGCCGTCGCACGTACGAGGGCCCGCCTCCCCGGAACTCCGGGAGGCGGGCCCTCGTGCGTTCGTCCCGTACGGTCAGCCGAAGACGACACAGGTGGCGGCGGGTACGGCCACCGAACCGGCCGTGCGCGGGTGCCCGGTCAGCGGGTCCACGTCGAACCAGGTGACGTCCCCCGAGTGCTCGTTGGCCGCGTACAGCCTGCGCCCCGAGGGGTCCACGGCGAGATCGCGCGGCCAGCTGCCCCCGCAGCCCGCGGAGCCGGTGAGCCGGGGCTTCTCGGCCCCGTCGGCGAGGGAGAGCGTGGCGATCGCGTCCGCCCCGCGGATCGCGGCCCAGACGAAGCGCCCGTCGGGCGAGGCGACGACCGCCGAGGGGTAGGCCCGTACGGCCCCTGAAGGGCCCTCCGGGGCGATCGGGACCTCTCCGACCGGTTCCAGTCGCCCGGCGCCCGGATTCCAGCGGCAGACGGTCAGCTGCGGCACCAGCTCGTGCAGCACGTAGACGACCGTGCCGTCGGGGTGGAAGACGAGGTGGCGGGGCCCGGTCCCGGCCCGAAGGGCGGTCTCGGCGTGCACCCGCGGTTCCCCGGTGTCCGGGTCGAGCGCGCAGACCCGTACGGAATCGGTGCCCAGGTCCACGCTGAGCACCCAGCGGCCGCTCGGGTCGGGCAGCACCTGGTGGGCGTGCGGCCGTTCCTGCCGGTCCGCGTCCGTGCCGGATCCCCGGTGGACGAGGACGGCGCCGGGGCCGGTCGGCCTGCCGTCGGCGGCGAGCGGGAGGCTGCTGACGCTGCCGGAGGTGTAGTTGGCGGTGAGCAGCCTGCGCCCGGCCAGGCTGAGGTGGGTGGGGCCGGAGCCGCCGACGCGGACGGGCGCGCCGAGCGGGGCGAGGCCCTCGGCGGTCGGCGTGAAGGCGGCCACCGCCCCCTCTTCGGTCTCGCTCACCGCGTAGAGCGCGCCGGTGTCGCGGTCCACGGCGAGGTACGAGGGGTCCGCGAGGAGGGTGCCGGTCTCGGCGAGCGGGGTCAGCTCCCCCGTCTCCGGATCCACGGCCGCGGTGGTGATGCCGCGGCCGCCCCCCGAGGTGAACGAGCCGATGTAGGCCCGGTGTCCGCCGCTGTGGTCCGTACTGTCCGCGCCGCCCACGGGATGCCCTCTCCGCCGTTCCGGATCCGTCCGGAGCCGACGGTAACAGAAGGTCTAGACCAAGTCCCGTCCCTGGGCCCGCTCCTGTGCACCGGAGTGGTGGACGTAGGTCGTGCTGCTGGGCCGGTCCTCGTACGTACGGTGGAAGACCGGGGTCGCGGAGCCGGAGATCGGCGGCACGATCCAGGACCAGTCGGCGCCCACCTCGCGTCCCTTGCGCTCCTCCCGGGCCATGTGGGAGAGGAACCGCCGGGATTCGGTGTGGTGGTCGGCGATGGTGACCCCGGCGCGGTCGAAGGAGTGCAGGACCGCCCGGTTGAGCTCGACGAGCGCGCGGTCCTTCCAGAGCGAGCGGTCGCTGGTGGTGTCCAGGCCGAGCCGGCGGGCGACGGCGGGCAGGAGGTTGTAGCGGTCGGTGTCGGCGAGGTTGCGGGCGCCTATCTCGGTGCCCATGTACCAGCCGTTGAACGGGGCGGCCGGGTAGTGGATGCCGCCGACCTCCAGGCACATGTTGGAAATGGCGGGGACCGCGTGCCAGCGCAGGCCCCAGTCCGCCCAGCCGTCGCCGCCCTCGACCCCGTCGGGGTGCTCGATCGGCACCTCCATCACGGCGTCAGCCGGGGTGTCGAACCAGCGGGGCTTGTCGTCGACCCCCTGGACCACCAGCGGGAGGAGGTCGAAGGGGGTCCCGGCGCCGCCGGACCAGCCGAGCCGCAGCAGGGCCTCGGTGAGCGCGGCGTTGCGGGCGTCGCCGACGGTGACGGAGGGGTGGTCCCCGTAGCCGGCGTACCGGACGAGCTGCTCGCTCCAGATCAACGGGCCGGGGCGGTCCGGAGCGTCGGGGGCGAAGACCGTGATGGTGGGCCGGACCCGGCCGCCGTTGGTCGCCTCACGCAGGTGCTCGAAGCACTCGGCGGCGATGTCCTCGGCGTCGGTGAGCTCGCGGCGGTCACGGACCCGCAGGGAGTTCCAATACAGCCTGCCTATGCAGCGGTTGCTGTTGCGCCAGGCCACCCGGGCCCCGTGGACGAGCTCCTCGGGGGTGTGCCGGTAGGTGCCGGTCTCCACGAGCTCGTCCCGTACGGCGGCGAGCCGGGCACGCGGATCACCGGAATCCGGGTTCTCCCTGTGGAAGAGTCGGATGAACTCCTCGGCCGCTTCCCACACCTGAGCGGTGGTGGAGCGCTGTTGAAGTATTTCCATTCCGGGCGGTTACCCCCTGTCCTACCAGATCCACCCTGTACATGCCGGATGAATGTGCAATGAACAATCACCCGTTGTACATGCCGCAGGTCAGCGGCGCGTGGCAGGCGGGCCCGGAACACTCCTCCGAGTGATCTTCGCGGAGGGAACTGCGGGCCGACACCGATGAGGCGTAGGATCCGCAGCGTTCCGGAATGGAAGGTACCGCATGGCCCGCGCCGGGTCAGCGACAGGGCCGGCTCATGAACAGCGCCTGCTCGCCGACGGCGGGCGTGCCGCCGTACAGGGTGGTGTCGAGGCCGCAGAGGGTGAAGCCCATGCGCCGATAGGCGTGCACCGCGGGAGCGTTCACCGAGCTGACCTCCAACCAGAGGTGTTCGGCGCCCCGTTCGCGGGCGAACCCGTCCGCGCAGTCCATCAGCGCGCGGCCGATGCCGATTCCCCGGTGTTCCGGCGAGACCTCGATGTCCTCGATCGTCAGGCGCCGGTTCCAGGCGGCGTAGCCGACGGCGACGAAACCACACAGCCGCCCTTCGTCGAGGGCCACGTAGGTGCACGCGTCACCGTTCTCGCCGGAGCCCCGGCCGAGCCCCTGCTCGTCGTGCTCCTCGGGCGGGAACTCCTTGTACACCGGCGGGTCCGCGGGGACCTCGCGGAGGGTGAAGCCGGAGTCGGAGGCGGCCACCTCGAAGACGGTGGCGGTGGTGAAGGAGCCGTCCAGCGCCTCGATGGCGCCCGCGTCCTCGGGGCGGGCGAGGCGGTAGACGATGCCGTCGGCGGAGCCGTGTGCGGTGGTCATGAGAACCACGGTACGCAAAAAATCCCCCGGCCGAATTCACTGCCGAGGGAGAAGAGAGCGTATATTGATTGGTTCATGACTTCGCCACAAACGAATCCATGAACCACCTTACGAGGACACCGTATCGCGGCAGGAGTGCAATTGTCAACCGAGGAATTCCGGAAAGAGCAGCAATTCGTCACGGACCTCTATCTGCGCCTCGACCGCCTGCGTGACCAGGCCGAACACGCGCTCAAAGGGGCTCTGCGCCAGGTCGGGAACGGATATCAGGAGCGCCTGGAGCGTGAAGTCCTGGTCGCCGAGCAGTCCGGCCTGCTCTCCGCGCTGAATGCGGGTGAGCACGGTCTGTGTTTCGGCCGTCTGGAGTTCTCCGACGGCCGCGACCACCACATCGGCCGGCTCGGAATCCGCGCGGACGACGCGGAGCGCACCCCCCTGGTCCTGGACTGGCGCGCGGAGCTGGCCCGCCCGTTCTACCTGGCCACCGGGCACACCCCCATGGGGCTGCGCCGCCGCCGGCACATCAGCAGCCGGGGGCGGGTGGTCACCGCCCTGCACGACGAGATCCTGGACCTGACCGACGCGGAGCGCACCGGGTACGAGGGCGCCGACGCGGACGCGGTGCTGCTCGCCGCGCTCGACTCCGCCCGGACCGGCCGGATGCACGACATCGTGCGGACCATCCAGGCCGAGCAGGACCGGGTCATCCGCTCCCCTCACCACGGCGTGCTCGTCGTCGAGGGCGGTCCCGGCACCGGGAAGACGGCGGTCGCGCTGCACCGCGCCGCGTACCTCCTGTACGCCCACCGCGAGCAGCTCGCCAGGCGCGGGGTGCTGATCGTCGGTCCGGGCCCGGCCTTCCTGGGCTACATCGGCGGGGTGCTGCCGGCGCTCGGCGAGACGGGGGTGCTGCTCTCGACGCCCGGCGAGCTGTTCCCCGGGGTGCACGCGACCGGGACCGACCGTCCCGGCGCCGCCGCGGTGAAGGGCCGGGCGGCAATGGCGGAGGTCCTGGCCCGGGTCGTGGCCGACCGGCAGTGCCTGCCCGAGGCCCTGCCCACGGACAGCGGCGAGGAGTACGACACGGTCCCCGAGCCCGCGCTGGAGATCGACCACGACGACTACGGAACCCTGCTGCTGGACCGCACGATGGCCTACGAGGCCCGCGACCGCGCCCGCGCCACGGGGCTGCCGCACAACCAGGCCCGGCCCGCCTTCGCCTTCCGGATCATCGACGCGCTCACGGAGCAGCTCGCCGACCGGCTGGGCGCCGATCCGTACGGCGGCCCGAACCTGCTCGGCTCGGACGACGTCGCCCAGCTGGGCAAGGAGATCGCGATGAGCCCCGCCGTGCACGCCGCGATCGACTCTCTGTGGCCCTCCCTCACGCCCGAACGGCTGATCGCGGAATTCCTGGCGGAACCCACCCACCTGCCCGCCCACGAGGCGGAGCTGATCCGGCGCGCACCCTCGGCGCGCCCGGACTGGACCCCGGCCGACGTGCCGCTGCTGGACGAGGCGGCCGAGCTGCTCGGGGAGGACGACAGCGCCCGGCGCGCAGCCGAGGAGCGCGAGCGGCTGGAGCGCGTCGCCTACGCCCAGGGGGTGCTGGACCTGTCGCTGGGCTCGGAGTCGTACGAGTTCGAGGACGAGGAGAAGGAGTACCTCGCGGCACACGACGTCATCGACGCCGAGCGGATGGCCGAGCGGCACGAGGAGGCGGACCACCGCACAGCGGCCGAGCGGGCCGCCGCCGACCGCACCTGGGCCTTCGGGCACGTCATCGTGGACGAGGCCCAGGAGCTGTCGGAGATGGCGTGGCGGCTGCTGATGCGGCGCTGCCCGACCCGGTCGATGACGCTGGTCGGCGACCCCGCGCAGACCGCCGACGAGGCGGGGTGCGGTTCGTGGGAGCGGATCCTCGGCCGGTACGTGGGCGAGCGCTGGGAGCTGGTCCGGCTGGGGGTCAACTACCGTACGCCCGCGGAGATCATGGAAGTGGCGGCGTCCGTGCTGCGGTCCCGCGATCCCGGCTTCGAACCGCCGAGCTCGGTGCGGTCCACCGGGGTGCGGCCGTGGGCGCGGGCGACCGGTGACCTGGCCGGGTCGGTCGCGGAGGCGGTCGAGCGGGAGCGGCCGGCCGAGGGGCGGCTCGCGGTGATCGCGCCGCGCGCGCTGCACGGGGTGCTGGCCGGCGTACTGCCGGGGGTACGGGCGGGTGCGGAGCCGGATCTGACCCGGGAGGTCGTCCTCCTGGATCCGCGTCAGGCCAAGGGACTGGAGTTCGACACGGTGATCGTGGTGGAGCCGGCCGAACTCCGGCCGAGCGACCTGTACGTGGCGCTGACCCGGGCCACCCAGACCCTCGGCGTGGTGCACACCGAGGGCCGGCTGCCCGCGGGTCTGGACCCGGAGGGGCTGCTCAGGCGCTGATGACCAGCGGGGCCCGCGGGTCGGTGCGCAGCGGGGCGGCGAGCGCGACGAGGGCGTGCTCGAGGCCGTGCAGGTGGGCGAGGGCCGGCTCCGCGGGGGCCGTGCGGGGCAGCACCGGAGTGACGAGCTCCGGTGTGCTCCGCGGTGCGGTCAGGGCCTCCACGGCCGCCTCCACGCGCCAGCAGGCGGCGGCCAGGCGGGCGTCGTGCGAGGCCTGCGGGTCGGCGGCGACGGCCACCAGCCCGCGCACCTCGCGGGCGCAGTCGTCGAGCAGGGCCAGGACCTGCCGGGCCCGGGCCTTGCGGGCGCGCAGCGGGCTCAGCGGGTGGACGAGGGGCCCGAGTGCCATCCGTACACGGCCCAGGAGCAGTTCGAGCTCGGCGGCGTGGGGGGCGGGGTCGGCGTCGGGGTTCCCGGCGAGCCGGTCGAGGGAGGCCGCGGTGGAGGCCCGTACGCAGTGCAGGGCGCGCTGGATCCAGGCGTCGTTGGCGGCGTGCGTGGTCACCGGGAGGATGATCACGACGGCGAGGGCGGCGCCGAGCGCGCCGATCGCGGTCTCCTGGAAGCGCAGGAGCAGCAGCCCGGGGTGGAGCACGCCGAGGAGCCCGTAGAGCAGCCCGGCCATGACGGTGACGAAGAACATCATCCAGGAGTACGAGGGGGCCGCGGTGTAGAAGATCCCGAAGACGCACACCGCGACGAGCAGGGCGGTGGGCAGGGGCGCGCCGTGCAGGGGCACGGCGATCAGCAGCCCGGCGGCGATGCCGAGGACGGTGCCGAGGACCCGGCGGAAGCCGCGGACGAGGGTCTCGCCCCGGGAGGCCGTGTTGACGAAGATCCACCAGGCGGTGCCGACGGCCCAGTACCAGCGGTCCTCCGAGAGCGCCTGGCCGATGCCGAGCGCGAAGGCGCAGGCCGCGGTGGCCTGGAAGGCCTGGCGGGTGGTGGGCCGGGCGAGCCCGGTGCCCGGCAGGCCGGGCGGGGCGGCGGGGGGCGGGGTGCGCCGCTCGATGGGCCACAGGAGGAAGCGCACGGCGCCGGAGGCGAGGAGCGCCAGCCCGACGGCGGCGTACAGCTCGGGCAGCTGCCCGGGCACGGCGTGCAGGAACTGGGTGACGAAGAACATCATGAAGCCGAAGATCCCGAGGGCGTGCCCGCGGGGGCCGAAGCGGCGGGCGTAGACCCCGGCGAACACGACGGCGAGGAAGGCGGCGTCACGGGCGAGCGGCACCCCGTGCAGGGTGGTGGCCAGCGCGAGGACGGGGAACCCGGCGAGCGGCAGCAGGGCGGTGGTGGCCCGCTGGGCGCGGACGGTCGCGTCGAGCACGGTGAAGAGGGCGAGCAGGGCCGCCAGTCCCCCGGTGATGGAGGCGGTCAGGGAGAGGCCGCACACCTCGGCGAGGGCGACGGCGGCGCCGGTGCCGATGACCGCGCGGGCCGAGTTCCGCAGTCTCATACGCCCCGGATCCGGAGCCACGAACATCCTCTTCACGGCGGTGTGCCGCCCCCCTTGCAGTGGTGCGCGCCGGGCCGGCTTCCGCCCGGGGGTGGTGGGCGGCGTGCGGGCACGGCGAAGGCGCCGCGCTCCGGATCGGCCTCGTTGCCGTCCGGCGCTGCGCGGCGCCGAAGTACATGGATATGACACAGATAAACAGCTGTGGGCCCACTGGTTCAACACGCACCCGGATGACTGGGCCATTGGCCCAGTGGAGAGCCGCGATCTTCGGCCACCGGGGTACCAACGGAGGGGTGCCGCGAGGGTCGGTCGGGCGGAGGCGTTCAGTGCCCCGGGCGCACGCGGTGGACGCGGGCGAGGACGAGGACGGTGTCGTCGGCCGGCGGGCCGGGGAGGAGGTGGGCGAGGATCCGGTCCGCCATCGCCTCCAGCGGGCCGGCCGATCCGGCCAGTTCGGCGCGCAGGGACTCCAGGCCCGTCCCGATGTCCTGGCCGCGGGATTCGATGAGGCCGTCGGTGTAGAGGACGAGGGTCGCGTGGTCGGGGAGTTCGATCTCGGTCGTCCGGAAGGGGACGCCGCCGACGCCGAGCGGGACTCCGAGGACCTCGTCGAGGGTGTCGACCCCGCCGTCCGGGCGGAGCACGAGGGGCGGGAGGTGGCCGGCGTTCGCGATGCGGGCGCGGCCGGTCCTCGGGTCGTACACGATGTACAGGCACGTCGCCAGCTCGATGCCGGCCTCCTGGGCGCACGCGTCGAGCTCGGCGAGCAGCGCGTCCGGTTCGACGGTGTGCCGGGCCAGGGCCTTGGTGGTGATGCGGAGGCGTCCCATCGCCGCGGCGGCCGGCACCCCGTGCCCCATCACGTCGCCCACCACGAGGACGACCCGGTCGTCCGGCAGGCTGATCACGTCGTACCAGTCGCCGCCGACCTCGGTGACGCGGCCGCCGGGCACGTAGCGGTGCGCCACGTCCGCGTACGGGCTGGTGCCCAGCACGGTGGGCAGCAGGGCCCGCTGGAGGGTGAGCGAGATGTCCTGGACCCGGCTGTACAGACGGGCGTTGTCCAGGCAGAGCGCGGCGCGCGAGGCGAGCTCGCCGGCGAGGCCGAGGTCGTCCCGGGTGAAGGCGGGACGGTCCGCGGAGCGGCCGAACATGGCGATGCCCTGGACCGTGCCCCTGGCGATGAGCGGGGCGACGAGGACGCAGGCCACCCCGCTCTCGGTCAGGAGCCGGCCCCGCGACTCGATGAGGACGGTCCGGGCCAGGAACTCCTGGTCCACCGGGGCCGAGATCGGCCGGCCCGATCGCAGCATGTCGTGGATGACGGAGCCGGGCGGGTACCGCACGGTATCGACCCCGCTGACGAGTTCGGTGGCGGGGGGCGGGAGGATCGTCCCGGAGGCGATCCTGCGGGTGATCAGCGGCCGCGCCGGGTCGAAGTCCTCGCCGGGGTCCATCCACTCCACGACTTCGACGACCGCGCCGTCGCAGAAGTCCGGCATCGACACGTCGACCAGCTCCTGGGCGGTGAGGTTCACGTCCAGGGTGGTCCCGATGCGGGCGGAGGCCCGGTCCAGCAGGGCGAGGCGCCGACGGCCGGCGGTGGCTTCCAGGATGGCCTGCTCCCGGTCGGTCACGTCCACCATCAGCCCGCCCACGCCGGGACGCGAGCCGACCGCCTGGCTCAGCGGGAAGAAGCTCACCGACCGCACCTGGTCGTGGTCCGGGCGGCCCCGCGGGCGCATGCCCACCAGCACCCCCACGACCGGCTCTCCGCCCGCCGCGACCGCGCGCAGCATGCGCCGGTACTCGCCGTCGTCGGCCACGAGCACGACGTCGTCCGTGTGCCGCCCCAGGTGCGCCTCGATGGGGAGGCCGTCCATGTCGGCGAGCGCCTGGTTGAGGTGGACGAACCGGAGGTCCTGGTCGAGCATGACCAACCCGATGGGGCAGGTCTCGAACAGGGCGTCGAGGAAGGCGAGGTTGGTCTTGACCCGGTCGAGTCCCTCGCTCCGGCTCGCGAGGCCCAGCACCACCGGGCGCCCGTCGGAACCCGTCATGGGGAAGACGCGGAACCCGCAGTCGAAGGCCCCGCCGTCGCGGTCCCGCGCGGTCAGCCGGACCCGCCAGTACCCCTGGGTCCGGGCCCGCTCCACCAGCTCGGCGCACGTGTCGGAGGCGCTCCGGGAGGGCGTGTCGGCGAAGAGCAGGGCGGCGGGCCGGGAGAGGACGGCGGCGGAGCCGTAGCCGAAGAGCTCCTGCGCGCCGGGTCCCCAGTAGCGGACGAGCCCGGCGTCGTCGATGCCGAAGACGGCGACCGGTACGTGCTCGAGCAGCGTCCCCGGCTCGGACGGGAACGGGCCGTGCGCCTTCTCGCCCCCCGGCTGGGCCGATGGCACGAGACGTCCCCTTTCCGCGCGCGGGTCTGTGCATCCAGTATGCGGACTAGGGGGTGTCGTCGTCCGTGGGTACGCACAGGACGGGGATCGGCGAGAGGTGCAGCAGCTTGTGCGGGGTGGAGCCCAGCAGCGCGCCGCGGATCGGGCTGTCGCCCCAGCTGCCGACGATGATGACCCGGGCGTGGTGGCGCTCGGCCGCGTCGAGCAGGGCCTGGGCCGGTTTCTCGTCGACCACTTCGACCGTCGACGGCACTCCCGCCTCGTCGGCGGCCTCGACGGCACGGGCCAGCGCGCTGCGGCCCGCCTGGCGGACGGCTTCGCGGTGGGCCCGGTACTCCTCGCCGGTGGTGCCGGGGGCGGCCGCTCCGTACACGAGGACGAGGGGCTCGCCGAAGGCGGTCGCGACCTCCAGCGCCACCCGCAGGGCGCGTTCGGCGCCGGGCGACTCGTCGTATCCCAGGACCACGGACATCGGGCCTCCTCCTCAGCTCTTCCTGCCGTGGACGACGTCCGGGTCGACGACCCCGCGCCGCTCGCGCCAGAACCTGCCGTCCCGCAGCCGCCAGAAGCACATGATGGCCAGGCCCACGACGGCGATCGCGATCCCGATGACCAGCGGCGGGCCGAGCCCGATCCAGGAGACACCGCTGGCCGAGTTCTCCGGGTTCGACATGTCGTGGACGGACTCCACCAGCAACCAGGCCAGCAGGCCGGCGCCGACGAGCGGCCCGGCGCCGATGAGCAGGAAGTTGTGCGCGCTCTCCAGCAGGTGGCGCCGGTAGTAGACGGCGCAGGCCAGGCCGGTGAGCGCGTAGTAGAAGGCGATGAGCAGGGAGAGCGCGGTCAGGGAGTCCAGGAGCGCGTTCTCGCTGATCTGGTTGACGATGAGGTACCAGCCGATGGCGATGGCGGCGACCCACCAGGTGCTCACGTCGGGGGTGCGGAACCGCGGGTGGATGTGTGCGAGCGCCGGCGGCAGCGCGTGGCGGCGGGCCATGGACAGGGCGGTGCGGGAGGCGGGGATGATCGTGGTCTGGGTGGAGGCGAGCGCGGAGGTGCAGACGGCGAGGAGCACCATCCAGTCCCAGCCGCCCATGACCTCGTGGGCGAGTACGGCGAAGATCGCCTCCTCCTCGCCCGCGTTCTCGGCGAGGAAGGCGGTGCCCGCGTAGCCGACGACGGCGAAGCCCACGGACAGGTAGGTCACCAGCAGGACCACGGTCGACCAGATGCCGGCCTTGCCGGGCGCGGTCGCGGAGTTCTCGACCTCCTCGGTGAGGTTGACGGCGGATTCCCAGCCCCAGTAGATGAACACGCCGAGCAGCAGTCCGCCGGTGAGGGCGGCGCCGCCCGCGCCGAAGGGGTTGAGCCAGGTGATGGCCGGCTCGATGGAGTCGAGGGTGCTGGTGCCGGCGTAGATGCGGTAGATGGCCACCACGGCGAAGGTCAGGAGGAAGAAGACCTGGGCGAGGATGAGGATGTCCTGGAGGTGGGCGGACAGTTCGGTGCCGATGACGCACACGGCGGTCATGGCCAGGATCACGACGACGGTGAGGGTCTGCCGGATCACCGTGTTCGCGGCCCAGCTGTCGAGGCCCGCGGCGAGCAGGCCGAAGTGGACGGCCACGTCCGCGAGCGAGCCGATGACGAGCACGCCGGTCATCGCGATGGCCCAGCCGCCGAGCCAGCCGGCCCAGGGACCCATGGCCCGGGTGACCCAGGAGAAGGTCGTCCCGCAGTCCTGGTCCACCTTGTTGAGGTAGTAGAAGGCGGCCGCGATCAGCAGCATCGGGACGAAGGACGCCAGCATGACGCCCGGCGCGTAGATCCCGGCCAGGGCCACGATCGGCCCGAGGACGGCGGCGAGGGAGTAGGCCGGCGAGGTGGAGTTCAGGCCGATGACGAGCGCGTCGAGGAAGCCGATCGCGTTGGCCTTGAGCCCCTGATCGGGGATTTCGGTCCCGGGACCGCCGCCACCGCTCGCACCGTCGTGGGCCATGTACGAATCGTCACGCACCCGGCGCCGCCCCGCGAGGCGGAAGCGGCCGGGGGCGGGACGGGGAGCCCCGCGGTCAGGGCCGGGTGTTCCAGCCGGCGATCACCGGGAGCCCGTGCTCGGTGGAGAGCACGCTGACGGTGCCGGTGCGCAGCAGGAAGAGCCGGCCCTCGGCGGGGTCCAGGCCGAGGTAGCGGGCGGTGAGGACGCGCAGGAAGTGGCCGTGGGCGACGATCACCACGTCGCCCCGGTCGGCGTGGAGCACGGAGGCGACCCGGGCCAGGGCCCGGTCCGCGCGGGCGCCCACCTGGGCGGCGCTCTCCCCGGGGTGCTCGGCGTCGCCGGGCGGGACTCCGTGCGTCCACAGGGACCAGTCGGGCGTGGTCCGTTGGATCTCCTTGGTGGTGACGCCCTCGTAGCCGCCGTAGTCCCATTCGTACAGGTCCGGGTCGTTGAGCCCGCCGGTGAGCCCCGCGAGTTCGGCCGTGGCTGCGGCCCGGCGCAGCGGGCTGGTCAGCACCAGCGCCGGGTGCCGGTCCCGGAAGAAGGGGGCCAGCGAGATGGCCTCCTCGACGCCGCGAGCGGTCAGCGGTACGTCGGTGCGCCCGGTGTGCCGCCCGTCGGCGCTCCACGCCGTCTCGCCGTGCCTCACCAGCAACAGGTCGCTCATCCCAGCGACCCTATTCCCCTCGGCATGTCGGCGCCGGAGGAGCGGGGCGGGCGTGTCACTGTCGGGCCTCATGAAGCTGGGTGTGCTCCCGGTGCGTCCTTCGCTGGTGGGGCTGATGATCGTCCTGACCGTGGTCACCGGGCTGATCGAGGCGGTGAGCCTGCTCGCCCTCGGGCCGGTGTTCACGGCGATGCAGACCGGCAACGTGCTCTTCCTGGCGTTCGGGCTGGCGCGGCAGGGGAACCTGCCCGCGCTGTCGGCCGCGCTGTCGCTGGCCGCGTTCGCCGCCGGTGCCGTGTTCGGGGCGCGGCTGGAGTCGGTCGCGGAGGCCCGGGGGTGGCGCTGGCTCGGGCTCGGCCTGTACTGCGAGGCGGCGCTGCTCCTGGCGGGTGCGGCGGCCGGTTGGAGCGTGACGCCGCGGTACGGGAATCCGGGCGCCCCGCATCTGGCGGTGACCGGGCTGCTGGCCACGGCGATGGGCATCCGTACGGTGACGAGCATGCGGGTGAACGTGCCGGGCCTGCCGACGACCCTGGTCACCCGGTCCATGACCGCGCTGATCGGCAGTTCGGCCCTGGGGCGGGACAGCGCCTTCGGATACGGGACGGGGGCCTGGGCGCGCCGGGCCATGGCGGTCCTGGCGATGTTCGCGGGCGGGCTGGGCGGGGCCCTGCTGCTCCGGGCGGGGTGGACCGTGGGCGAGCTGCTCCTGCCCGCGGCCGCCGTGGTACTGGCCGTGGCCCTCGCGCACCGCACCCTTCCGCGGCTGCACACCGGCTAGGTCGTCACTCCTAGCCCGGCCCCTGCCCTCGCCCTCGCCCTCGCCCTCGCCCTCGCCTGAAGCGGTCGATTCCGTCGGCGAGCTCCACCAGCGGGTCCGGGTAGTCGTACCGCGCGCGGTCCGGGCCCGGCAGGCGCCACGGCTCGTGCACCCCGGGGGCGGGCAGACCGGCGAGCTCCGGCACCCAGCGGTGGACGTAACGGCCCTGCGGGTCGTACCGCAGGGCCTGCCGGACGGGGTTGAGCACCCGGTTCGGGCGGGTGTCGGTGCCCGTGCCCGCGACCCACTGCCAGTTGAGCTGGTTGTTGGCGAGGTCCCCGTCGACCAGGAGGTCCAGGAAGTGGCGAGCCCCGATCCGCCAGTCGACGTACAGGGTCTTGGTGAGGAAGCTCGCCGCGAGCAGGCGGCCGCGGTTGTGTATCCAGCCCTCGTGGAGCAGTTGGCGCATCGCGGCGTCCACCACCGGGTAGCCGGTGCGGCCCTCCTTCCAGGCCTCGGTCTCCTCCTCGGCGGCGCCGCCGGTGCGCCAGCGGTCCTGCCGGGCGCGGTAGTCCTCGGCGGCCGCCTCGGGGCGGGCGGCCAGGACCTGGTGGTGGAAGTCGCGCCAGCACAGCTGCCGGACGAAGGCCTCCGCGCCCGGGCCGCCGACGGCGCGGGACCGGTGGACCGTCTCGGCGGCCGAGAGGGTGCCGAAGTGCAGGTGCGGGGAGAGCCGGGAGGTGGCGTCGCCGGCCAGGTCGTCGTGGGTGTCCTCGTAGCGGGTGAGGCCGGAGCGCAGCCAGTTCGCCAGGAGCCGGCGAGCCTCGGTCTCGCCGCCCCGGGCCAGGCCCGGGGAGACTCCGGTGAGGGCGCCGTGCCCGGGCAGCGGCTCGGAGCCGATGCCTTCGGGGACCCGGACGGTGCGGGGCGCGGCGGCGACGGCCCGCAGGGGCAGGTCGGCCCAGCGCCGGAAGTAGGGCGTGAAGACGGCGAAGTGGTCGGAGCCCGCGGGCAGTACGGCTGCGGGGGCGACCGCGGTCACCACCGCGTCGTGCACGTGCAGCCGGCGTCCGTCCGCTTCGAGGGCGGTGCGCAGCCGTGCCTCGCGGGCATGGGCGTAGCCGCTGACCCCGGCGGCCGTGTGGACCTCGACGGCGTCGGCCTCCCGTACGAGCGAGCAGACCTCCTTGACGGGGTCCCCGGAGCGGATCACGAGGCGGCCGCCGCGCCCGCGCAGCCCGGCGTCCAGGTCGGCGAGGCAGTCGGCGAGGAAGGCCTGCCGGTTGGGCGCGGCGAAACCGGTGGCGGCGATGGCCTGGTCGCGGACGAAGAGCGGGACCACCCGGTCGCAGGAGGAGAGGGCCGCGCGCAGCGGCGGATGGTCGTGCAGACGCAGGTCGGAGGTGTACAGGACCACGGCTACGGTCATGACTCTCGCTCCTCGTCCGGGTGTGGACGCCGCCTCGTCGGGCTGACGCCGCCCCGTCGGGCTGCGGACGTCGCCCGCTGCCGGTAACGCGTGCGACCGGCCCCGGGGCACGGGTCGGCGCGCAACCGCGGCCGGGCAAGATCCCCGTGAACCGGGCCATTGGTACAGTCGCGGCATGGCGGTGGACGAACTCGACACCCGAATCCTGCGTCTGCTGATCGAGCAGCCGCGGACCAGCGTCCGCGAGTACGCCCGGATCCTCGGTGTCGCGCGAGGCACCCTCCAGGCCCGGCTGGACCGGCTGGAGCGCACCGGGGTGATCACCGGGACGGGTCCGGTGCTCTCGCCCGCCGCGCTGGGGCATCCGGTGCTGGCCTTCGTGCACATCGAGGTGACGCAGGGGCACCTGGACGACGTGGGCGACGCGCTGGCCGCCGTACCCGAGATCATCGAGGCCTTCTCGATCACGGGCGGCGGGGACCTGCTGACCCGCGTGGCGGCCCGGGACAACGAGCACCTGGAGGACGTGATCCAGCGGCTGATCCAGCTCCCGGGCGTGGTCCGCACCCGCACGGAGGTGGCCCTGCGCGAGCGGGTCCCGCACCGGCTGCTGCCCTTGGTCGAGTCCGTGGGACGGGCCGCCCGCAAAACCTGACAGGATGGCCGGTGACAGGACACGACCGGCAGGACGGGCACAACGGATGATTTCCGTCATATTCGATCTCGACGGCACTCTCGTGGACAGCGAGCCGAACTACTACGAGTCGGGCCGGCGCACGCTGGCGCGGCACGGGGTCCCCGACTTCACGTGGGAGCAGCACTCCCGTTTCATCGGGATCGGCACCCTGGAGACGCTCGAAATCCTCAAGGAACGGTACGGGATCCAGGCGCCGGTGGAGCAGCTGCTCGCCGAACAGAACGCCGCCTACCTGGAATTGGCCCGAACCGAGACCGAGGCCTTCCCCGAGATGCGGAAGTTCGTGGAGCGGCTGCACGCCGAGGGCGTGCCGATGGCGGTGGCCTCCGGCTCCTCGCGCGAGTCGATCGACGCGGTGCTCGCCGGCACCGGCCTCGACTCCCTGCTGACGACGGTGGTCTCCGCCGAGGAGGTCGCGCACGGCAAGCCCGCTCCCGACGTGTTCCTGGAGGCGGCCCGCCGACTGGGCGCCGAGCCCGCCGACTGCGTGGTCGTCGAGGACGCGGCGCCGGGCGCGCTGGCGGCCCACGCGGCGGGCATGGGATGCGTGGCCATCCCGTACGTCGCGGAGACCGCGCACGACGCCGCCTTCGCGGATGCCGGGCTCCTCTTCCCGGGCGGGCAGCGGGAGTTCAGCGCGGACGCCGCGCACGACTGGCTGACGGCGCGCCGCGCGGCCTGAGGGTCCCGACCCCTGGTGCCCTGAGGGGGTCGCTGTCACCATGCCGGCGTGACCTCGACCCAGTCCCCGGGCGCCCGGGCCGCCGGGCCCCGCCCGTGGCCCCTGCTCGGCAACCTGCCCGCCTTCGCCCGCGATCCGCTGGCCTTCTTCGAGTCCCTGCGCGACGACTACGGGGACTGGGTCCCCTGGGCACTGGGCCCGCAGCGCAATGTGCTGGTCTCCCGGCCCGAGCACGCGGGCGAGCTGCTCGGCGCCGTGGAGGGCACCTTCAAGCCGACGGAACTGGGCTGGGCCTTCCGCCAGTTGCTGGGCGAGGGGGTGGTCGTCGCCACCGGGGACGACTGGCGGCGCAAGCGGGCGCTGGTCCAGCCCGCCGTGCGGCCCCGCCAGGTGCGCTCGTACGCCGCCACGATGGTGGAGTGCGCGGACGCGCTGGCGGGGACCTGGTGCGAGGGCGAGCGCGTCGACGTGCACCGGGAGATGGCCGCTCTTACCCAACGGATCGCGGTCCGCACGCTGTTCGGGAGCGACGCCGCCGGCCGGGAGGGACCCATCAGCGCGGCCATGGCCACGGCGCAGCGGGAGTTGGGCGCCGAGTTCCGGGGGCTGACGCTGTTCCTGCCGCCCTGGGTGCGCACGCCGGGGCGGCGCCGGATGCGGCGGGCCGTGGCGGTCCTCGACCGGGAGATCGCGTACGTCATACGGGAGCACGAGGCGGCATCGAACGCGGGCGCGGAGCGGGACGACCTGCTGAGCCGGCTGCTCGCCGCGCGCGACGAGCACGGCGGACCGCTGTCCCGCAAGGAGCTGCGGGACGAGTCGATCACCCTCTACATCGGCGGCCACGAGACCACTTCGACCACCCTGACCTGGGCCTGGCAGTTGCTCTCGGGGGCGCCCGAGGCGCGGGCCCGGCTGACGGACGAACTGGACCGGGTGCTCGGCGGGCGCCTGCCCACGTACGACGACTACGTGCGGCTGCGGTGGACCCGGCAGGTGGTCAAGGAGGCCCTGCGCATCTACCCGCCGATCTGGCTGATCTCGGCGGTGGCCGGGCAGGGCGCGAGCCTGGGCGGCCGGCCGGTCCCCGAGGGGACCGCCGTGTGGACCAGCCCCTGGTCGATGCACCGCGACCCGCGCTGGTTCCCGGATCCGGAGTCCTTCCGCCCCGAGCGCTGGGACGAGGACGCCCCGCACGCCGTCCCGGAGCACGCCTGGTTCCCCTTCGGGGGCGGGCCCCGGGCCTGCCTGGGGGCCAGGTTCGCGCTGGTGGAGGCCGCGCTCGTACTGGCCGTACTGGCGCAGCGGTTCCACCTGGACAGCGGTACCGAGCGGGCCGGGGTGTTCCCCGGGCTCACCCTCCAGCCGAAGACGCGGGTGCTGGCGACCCTGGCGGCGCCCTGACGGGGGCGGGAAGATCCCGCACACCCCGGAAGTTAGTAGAACCGTGAACGAAATCTTGCGGGACGTGGACGTGGTGGTCATCGGTGCCGGGCAGGCGGGCCTGTCCAGCGCCTACCACCTCGCCCGGACGGGGATCGAGCACGTGGTCCTGGACCACGCGCCCCGCCCGGGCGGGGCCTGGCAGTACCGCTGGCCCTCCCTCACCTACGGCAGGGTCCACGGAATGCACGCCCTGCCCGGCATGGAGCTGACGGGCGCGGACGGCCTGCGACCCTCCTCGGAGGTGATCGGGGAGTACTTCGCCGCCTACGAGGACCGCTTCGACCTGCGCGTACGTCGTCCCGTGGACGTCTCGGCCGTACGGGAGGGGGCCGACGGGCGGCTGCGGGTGGAGTCCTCGGACGGCGTCTGGTCGGCCCGCGCCCTGATCAACGCGACGGGCACCTGGGACCGGCCGTTCTGGCCTCGCTACCCGGGACAGGAGACCTTCCGCGGCCGGCAGCTGCACACCGCGAACTACCCGGGGCCGCGGGAGTTCGCCGGGGCGCGGGTGATCGTCGTGGGCGGCGGCACCTCCGCGGTGCAGCACCTGCTGGAGATCGCCGAGGTGGCGGCGGGGACCACCTGGGTGACGCGGCGGCCCCCGGTCTTCCGCGACGGGGGCTTCGGCGAGGCCGAGGGCCGGGCGGCGGTGGCCCTGGTGGACGAGCGGGTGCGGCGGGGGCTGCCGCCGCAGAGCGTGGTCAGCGTGACGGGACTCCCGCTGAACGAGGCCGTCCGGGCCGGACTGGACTCGGGGGTGCTCGACCGCCGGCCCGTGTTCGAACGCCTCACCCCCACCGGCGCCACCTGGGCGGACGGGAGCGGGGTGGACGCGGACGTCGTCCTGTGGGCCACGGGATTCCGCGCGGCCGTCGACCACCTGGCTCCGCTGCGCCTGCGCGAACCCGGCGGCGGCATCCGGATGGAAGGGACCAGGGCGGTCCGCGACGAGCGGATCCACCTGGTCGGCTACGGCCCGTCGGCATCGACCATCGGAGCCAACCGGGCCGGCGGCGCCGCGGTCCGCGAGATCCGCCGGCTCCTGGCCCGCGAGCGGGCGGGCGCCCCGGCGCTCTGAGGCTTCGGGCTTCACCCCGTCCCGGGCGGCTGGACGGCGAACTCCCGGGCCGGGGTGTCCGCGTCGCGGGCGGCCTTGTCCGCGTAGACGTAGCCCGTCCCGTTCCGCACGTCGACGACGGGTTCCTTCCAGGGCTCGTCGTCCGCCGGGACGAAGACGTGCGCCCGGCGCAGCTCCGCGTCGTAGACGAGCAGCGAGACGATGTCGTACAGGTACTGGCCGATCTCGCCGTGTCCCTGGCTCGGGTGGTCGAAGGGGCCGCCGAGCCGGATGACGAAGTAGCGCCCGTCCTGCCAGTGGCCGCCGTCGTCCAGCCATTCGCCCTGCGCCACCTCGACTCCGTCCACCCACAGGCGCGCCTCGCCCGGACCGCCCCGCAGCAGGAGCGTCGCGTTGTGGCGGTCGTCCGGCGTGAACTCCACCCGGATCTCGTGCGGGGTCCAGCAGTCGATGAACGAGGTGCACGCACCGGGCTCCCAGCCGCGGTGGCGCGGGGTTTCCCCGTCCGGGACCGGGAGGGAGTCCAGCGAGCACACCTCGGGTGTGGCGCAGGCCCGGTCGACGCGGCGGTTGCAGCCGAGCCGGAGCGCCGCGACATCGCGCGGTGCGGCCACGGACAGCAGCTCGCCCAGGCGCTCCGTGTAGCGGTCCGGGCCGACCAGGGCGGTGAGGTCGGCCTCGTCGAACCACCACACCAGCAGGTCGACACCGATCGGCGAACGGGCCAGCCAGTCCCGCCAGACCGGCGCGTCAGCGCCCCATCGTGCGATCAGTCGGTGGCGTGCGGCGAGCTCGGCGCTCGCGGCGGCCCGGCGAGCCTCCTCGGCCGGCGATGGCGTTTCCGGTGCCTGACCGTCCGGCGGCTCACCGTCCGGCGGCTGACCGTCCGGTGGGTGCGCTTGCGGCGATCCCGCGTCCGGTGTGCCGTTCTTCGCCTTCGTCTTCACCTTCGTCTTCCACAACCACTTCACGGTTCGGCCCCCTCGGTCCACGCGCCGGCAGGCCGCCGAGCGTAGAGCCCGATCCGGGCCCGCCGCTCCTCATTTCCGGGCTGTGGGGCCCGCGTTGACCCGGGTGCGGATCCGGTTGAACTCGGCCACGTGCTTCTTGTGCTCCTCGTACGTCGCCGAGAAGCGGGTGTCCCCCGGCTTCACGGTGACGAAGAAGAGCCAGTCGCCGGGCGTCGGCGCGACCGCGGCCGCCATGGCCTCCAGCCCGGGGCTGTCGATCGGCGTGGGCGGCAGCCCTTGGCGTTCGTAGGTGTTGAAGGGGCTGTCGATCCGCGTGTCGCTCAGCTTGGTGTCCACCGTGCTGCGGTTCAGGGCGTAGTTGAGGGTGGAGTCCATCTGGAGCGGCATCGATCGCGCCAGCCGGTTGTGCACCACGCGTGCGACCTTGCCCATGTCGGCCCGGCTCTCGGCCTCCGCCTGGATGATGCTGGCCAGGGTGGCCGTCTGGTACGGGGTCATCCCGTGGGCCTTGCCGCCCTCCGCGACGGCCCGGGTGCCCAGCTTCCGGTGTGCCGTCCGCACCATGTACGAGAGGACCGTGCCCGGGGTGGACTGCGAGGTCACCGGGTACGTCGCCGGGAAGAGGTAGCCCTCCGGATTGCCCTTCGCCTCCGCGGGCAGACCCAGGTCCGCCGCCCCCACGGCGGCCTTCGTCGAGCCGGCCGGGAGCTTCAGCTCGCGGTCGACCGCGGCGTAGACCTGCGGGGCCCGCCAGCCCTCGGGGATCACCAACTGGCGCGGCTCCTCGGGCGCTTCGCCACCACCCCTCAGCAGTGGGATCAGGGCGACGGCCCCGATCGCGATCAGCGTGCCGAGGAAGAGCGCCAGCCGTCCCCGGCGGGTGAGCCGGGATCGGCGCTGTGGCGGCCGGTACTCATGACGCATGCCGGAACGCTAACCCGCGCATCGCCACATTCCCGGCATCCCGCCCGTGCGCCGGTCATACGATCACACATTCACAGGAGTCAGCTCGGCGTCGACGTCCCGGCCGGACTCCGGCGCCTGCGCGGCGTCCCGGTCCCGGCGTACCAGGGCCGCGTACCGGCCGTCCGCCTTCAACAGTTCCTCGTGCGTACCGCGCTCGGCTATCCGGCCCGCGTCCAGGACCACGATCTGATCGGCATCGCGGACGGTGGAGAGGCGGTGCGCGATGGTGATGGTGGTGCGGCCCTGCGACAGGTTGTCGATGGCCCGCTGGACGGCGCGCTCGGTCCGGGTGTCGAGGGCGCTGGTGGCCTCGTCGAGGATCAGCACCGGCGGGTCCCGCAGGATGGTCCGGGCGATGGCGAGGCGCTGCTTCTCACCGCCCGAGAAGCGGTAGCCGCGCTCACCGACCAAGGTGTCGTATCCGTCGGGCAGGGATGCGATGTGGTCGTGGATCTGGGCGGCGCGGGCCGCCTCGGTGATCTCCTCGTCGGTGGCGTCCGGCTTGGCGAAGCGGAGGTTGTCCGCGACCGAGGCGTGGAAGAGGTAGGTCTCCTGGGAGACCACGCCTATCGAGCGGGACAGCGAGTCGAAGTCGAGATCGCGCACGTCCACCCCGTCGAGGGCCACCCTGCCGCCGGTGACGTCGTAGAGCCGGGGCACGAGGTAGCCGAGCGTGCTCTTGCCGGATCCCGTCGGGCCCACCACGGCGAGGGAGCCGCCGGCCGGGACGGTGATGTCGATCCCCGAGAGGGTCGGGCCGTTCTTCGCGTCGTAGGCGAAGTGGACGTCCTCCAGCCGGATTTCCCCCTTGGCCCGGTCCAGGCGCACCGCGTCCTCGCGCTCGGTGATGTCCACCGGCAGATCGAGGTACTCGAAGATGCGGGCGAACAGGGCGAGCGAGGTCTGGATCTGCACACCGGTCGACAGCAGGCTCACGGCGGGCCGGAACAGGCCCTGCTGGAGGGTGACGAAGGCGACCAGGGTGCCGACGGAGAGCGAGGGGGCGCCCGTCTGGAGGGCTATGCCCGCGGCCCAGTAGATGAGCGCGGGCATGGCGGCCATGACGATGCCGATGGTGGACATCCGCCAGCGCCCGGCCATGCTGGAGCGCACCTCGAGGCCGACGAGCTTCTCGGACTCCTCGGAGAAGGCGGCGGTGAGGGACTCGGAGCGGCCCATCGTGCGGCCCAGCAGGATGCCGCTCACCGACAGGGACTCGGTGACGGTCGCGGCCATCGTGGCCATCTGCCGCTGCCGCCGCGCGGTGATCTTCTTGCGCTCGCGGCCGACCCGGCGGCTGATCCACACGAAGACGGGGAGCAGGAGCAGGGAGACGAGGGTCAGCCGCCAGTCGAGCGCGAGCATCGCGACCACCGAGGCGATGACGGCCGTCAGGTTCGAGACGAGCGAGGTGGCGGTGGAGGTGACGGTGGCCTGCATGCCGCCGATGTCGTTGGCTATCCGGGACTGCACCTCGCCGGTGCGCGTCCGGGTGAAGAAGGCCAGCGGCATCCGCTGGAGCTGTGCGTAGACGGCAGTGCGCAGGTCGTGCATCACGCGCTGGCCGACGGTGGTGGAGATGAGGGTCTGGAGCACGCCGAAGACGCTGGTGACGACGGCGGTGAGGATCATGCCGAGCGCGAGCAGGCTGAGCAGCCCGGTACGGCCCTGCGGGATCGCGACGTCGAGGATCTCCTTGAGCAGGAACGGCGAGGCGACGCCGACCAGCGAGGAGGCCGCGACGAGCAGGCCGACGACGGCGAGCCGGCCGCGGTAGGGCCGGAAGAGGCCGACGATGCGGCGGAGCTCGCGCGGTTGTTCCGCGGGGGCGGGGCGGGTCGGGTCGAGGGGATCTTTCGATGGGGTCCACTTCGGTTCGTCGTGCGGCATGGGCACCCTCTCGGGGGTCGGGAGTCCGGGTCCTCGTGGGCCCGGCGCCATTGGAGCATAGGTGATTGTTACCTATACTCACAATGAACGGCATCCTGATATTGTTCCCGGCATGAGCTCCGCCTCCGACACCGATCGCCTCCTCGCCGAGCAGCTCCTCCGCCTGACGCGCAGGCTCCACCGGATCCAGAAGCGCCACATGGAGCCGCTCGGAATCACTCCCGCCCAGAGTCGGCTGCTGCGCCTCGTCTCGCACTACGAGGGCGAGCAGCCTCCCCGGATGGCGGACCTCGCCACCCGCCTGGAGGTGGTCCCGCGGGCGGTGACCACCCTCGTGGACGGCCTTGAGGCGGCCGAGTGCGTGCGCCGCGCGCCCGATCCGGCGAACCGCCGCGTCATACGGATCGAGCTCACCGACACCGGCCGCGCCACGCTGCGCCGTCTGCGCAACGCGCGAACCGACGCGGCAGAGGAGATCCTGGCTCCATTGACCGCCGAACAGCGCGAGGTGCTCGGCGGCCTGCTGAACGCCCTGTCGGACGCCCCGGCGGAGCGCCGCTGCTGAGAAGACGGCCGCGCATGCGCGGGCCGCGAGTGAGGCGAGGGGTCGCACATGCCGCTGCTGGAACCGAAGCCGGGGACCCTGCGCCCCCGCAGCATCAGCGGCCCCGCCCCCGACCGGATGCCCGCACACCGGGCCGCCGGCACCCCGGAGCCGCTGCGCACCGAGCTGGCCGAGCTCCTGGGCCCCGAGAAGGTGCTGTGGAAGGTCTCCGACCTGGTCCGCTACGCCACCGACGCCTCCCCCTACCGCTTCGTACCCCAGGTCGTGGTGATCGCCGAGGACATCGACGACGTCTCGGCGGTCCTCTCGTACGCCCACGGGCGCCAGCGCGAGGTCGTCTTCCGCGCCGCCGGGACCTCGCTGAACGGGCAGGCCCAGGGCGAGGACATCCTCGTCGACGTACGCCGCCACTGGGCCGGCGTCGAGGTGCTGGAGGGGGGTCGGCGCGCCCGGATCCGGCCCGGCACCACGGTGCTGCGGGCCAACGCCGCCCTCGCCCGGCACGGCCGCGTCCTCGGCCCCGATCCGGCCAGCGCCATCGCCTGCACCCTCGGCGGAGTCGTCGCCAACAACGCGTCCGGCATGACCGCGGGCACCACGAGGAACTCGTACCGCACGCTCTCCTCCCTGACCTTCGTCCTGCCCGGCGGGACCGTGGTGGACACGGCGGACCCGCTGGCCGACGAGGAACTGGCGCGTGCCGAACCGGCCCTGTGCCACGGGCTGATGGAGATCAAGAAGGAGATCGAGGCCGACCCCGGGCTCGTCCGGCGGATCCGCGCCAAGTACGAGATCAAGAACACCACCGGCTACCGGCTCGACGCATACCTGGACGGCAACACCCCCGTGGAGATCCTGCGCGGGCTGATGGTCGGCTCGGAGGGCACCCTCGGCTTCATCTCCGAGGTCGTCTTCGACACCCTCCCGCTGGACCGCTCGCTCTGCTCCGCCCTGCTGTTCTTCCCCTCGCTGCCCGCCGCGGCCGCGGCCGTGCCGCTCTTCAACGAAGCGGGCGCCATCGCCGTCGAGCTGATGGACGGCAACACCCTGCGCGCCTCGGTCAGCGTCGCCGGCGTCCCCGCGGACTGGGCGGACCTGCCCAAGGGCACCACCGCCCTGCTGGTGGAGTTCCGTGCTCCGGACGAGGCCGGCCGCGACGCGTACGAGCGCCGCGCCGCCGAGGTACTCGCCGGGCTCGACCTGGTGGCCCCAGTGCCCTCGATCACCAATGCCTTCACCCGCGACGCGCACACCATCAGCGGCTACTGGAAGGCCCGCAAGGCCTTCGTCACCGCCGTCGGCGGCGCCCGCGCCTCCGGCACCACGCTGATCACCGAGGACTTCGCCGTTCCGCCGTCCCGGCTGGCCGAAGCCTGCGAGGCCCTCCTCGAACTCCAGGCGCGGCACGGCTTCGACGCGGCCGTCGCCGGTCACGCGGCCCACGGCAACCTGCACTTCCTGCTCGCCTTCGACGCCGCCAAGCCCGCCGACGTCGAGCGGTACGCGGCCTTCATGGAGGCCTTCTGCCGGCTCACCGTGGAGCGGTTCGACGGCTCGCTGAAGGCCGAGCACTCCACCGGCCGCAACATCGCCCCCTTCCTGGAGCTGGAGTGGGGCCCCAAGGCCACCGAGCTGATGTGGCGCACCAAGCGGACCGTGGACCCGGACGGGGTGCTCGCCCCGCGGATCCTCCTCGACCGCGATCCGCAGGCCCATCTGCGCGGTCTGAAGACGATCCCGCGGGTGGAGGCGGTGGCCGACCCCTGCATCGAGTGCGGATTCTGCGAACCGACCTGCCCCAGCGAGGACCTGACGACCACTCCGCGCCAGCGGATCGTGCTGCGCCGCGAGATGATGCGCCAGCCGCCCGGCTCCCCCGTGCTGGACGGGCTGCTCGACGCCTGCGGCTACGACGCCGTCGACACCTGCGCGGGCGACTCCACCTGCAAGCTCGCCTGCCCGGTGGGCATCGACACGGGCGCGCTGATGAAGGACTTCCGCCACCGCCGGCACAGCCCGCGCGAGGAGCGGGCCGCCGCACTGGCCGCGCGCCGGTTCCGGACCGTCGAGGCAGCCGCCCGACTGGCCGTGGCCGCCGCCGACCGGGTCGGGGACGGGCTCCTCGCGGCCGTGACGGGGGCCGCGCGGAAAGCCGTACGACCGGACCTGGTTCCGGAGTGGCTGCCGCAGATCCCCGGCGCCGCGGCTCGAAAACTGCCCGAGACCCGGCGGGTGGGGGCCGCCGCCGTGTACTACCCGGCCTGCGTCAACCGGATCTTCGGCGGCCCCGAGGGCCGGCCCGGGCCCTCCCTCCCGGAGGCCGTGGTGGCCGTGTCCGAGCGGGCCGGGAAGCCCGTGTGGATCCCCCGGGACGTGGCCGGCACCTGCTGCGCGACGATCTGGCACTCCAAGGGCTACGTCGCCGGGAACCGGGTGATGGCCAACCGGATCGTGGAAGCCGCCTGGGGCTGGACCGCGGGCGGCCGGCTGCCGCTGGTGGTCGACGCCTCCTCCTGCACCCTGGGCATCGCGGACGAGGTGGTCCCGTACCTGACGGACGACAACCGGGCTCTGCACGCGCAGTTGCGGATCGTCGACTCCGTCGTGTGGGCGGCCGAGGAACTGCTGCCGCATCTGGAGATCCGCCGCACCGTGGGCTCGGCGGTGCTCCACCCCACCTGCTCGATGCGGCACTTGGACGACGAGGCGCAGCTGCGGACGGTCGCCGAGGCGTGCGCCGACGAGGTGGTGGTCCCGGACGACGCGGGCTGCTGTGCCTTCGCGGGCGACCGGGGCATGCTGCACCCGGAGCTGACGGCCTCGGCGACGGCGCGCGAGGCGGCGGAGGTGACGGCCCGGCCCTTCGACGCCCACCTGTCGGCGAACCGGATGTGCGAGGTGGGCATGGACCGGGCCACCGGACGCGCCTATTACTCGGTTCTGCTCGAACTGGAGCACGCCACACGCCCCTGACCGACGTTCCTGACCTGGCGCTACGTCGGCCGGCGAGCCCGTAAACCTCCCCGCGAGGGGGCTTTGGCGGTGGAAAATCGATTGCCCGGAGCCCGCCCGGAAGGCGAACCTTGCACGGTTTGAACCACTCGACCGTCATGGGGCGTCATGCAGATCAGCGATCTTCCGTATCCGGATCCCGGGGTGCCCGACGCCCGTTCCGGTCCCCGGTTCCTGGTCTGGCTCGGCCGGGGCCAGCTCGGCGGACAGTTCAAGAGCCTGGGCTGGGGGCTGCTGCACTTCTCCGGCATCGCCGGACTTCCGTACGCCGTCGGGCTGGGCGTGGACGCGGTCGTCGACCGGGACGCCGGACGGCTGCTGCTCGTCGGCGGGTTGCTCGTCCTGCTCGGCGTCGCCATCTCGCTCGGCGACGCCATGCTGCACCGGACGGCCGTCACCAACTGGATCACCGCCGCGGCGCGCGTGCAGCAGCTGCTGGCGCGCAAGACCGCCGAACTGGGCTCCGCCCTGACCCGGCGGGTCGCGGCGGGCGAGGTGGTCGCCGTGTCCACGGGCGACGTCGAGAAGATCGGCTGGTTCGTCGAGGCGGTCTCCCGCTTCCTCGCGGCCGCCTTCGCGGTCGTCCTCGTCTGCGTCGGCCTGCTGTTCTACGCGCCCGCGCTGGGCGTGGTCGTGGCGGTCGGCGTGCCGCTGGTCGCCCTGGCCGCGCTGCCGCTGCTGCCCCGCGCCACCCAACGGGCCGACTTCCAGCGGGAGAAGGCGGGCAAGGCCACCGAGCTGGCCTCCGACACCGTCGCGGGCCTGCGGGTGCTGCGCGGCATCGGCGGCGAGGAGCTCTTCCTCGGCCGCTACCGCGAGGCCTCGCAGGAGGTCCGCAAGGCGGCCGTGCGCAGCGCCCGGATGTGGGCGCTGATCTCCGCGATCCAGGTGCTCCTGCCGGGAGCGCTGCTGATCACGGTGGTCTGGTACGGCGCCACGCTCGTCGTGGACGACCGGATCGCGGTGGGTGAACTCGTCGCCGCCTTCAGCGCGGTGGCCACGCTGCTCTACCCGCTGCGGCACTTCGAGGAGATCGCCATGGCGTACTCCTTCTCCCGGCCCTCCGCCCAGCGGGCCGCCCGGGTGCTGTCGCTGACCCGTACGGACGCCGCCGAACACCCCGCCGCCGAGGCTCCGCGGGCCCCGGCTCCGGGCGGGGACCTGTACGACCCGCAGACCGGACTGCTGGCCCCCGCGGGCCGGTTCACGGCCGTCGTGTGCGGGGACCCGGACCTGGCGGGCCGGCTCGCGGAACGTCTCGGCGGCCATCCCATGGACGGGGAGGAAGGCGCGGTCGGCGGGCCCTCGGTGCTCCTCGGCGGGGTCGCGCTCGACGAGCTCGCGCTGGACACCGCGCGCACGCTGGTCCTCGTACAGGACAAGGATCCGGTGCTGCTGTCCGGAACCCTGCGCGAGCTGTTCGACGTACCGGCCTCGGGGGCGGTGGAGGCCGCCGCGGCGCTGGAGGCGGCCCAGTGCGCGGACGTGCTGGACGCGCTGCTGCAGTCGGCCCCGGACGGGGTCGAGGATCCGATGGACGCGCGGATCACGGAGCGCGGCCGGTCGCTGTCCGGCGGGCAGCGCCAGCGGCTGGCGCTGGCGCGGTCCCTGGTCACCGACCCGGAGGTGCTGGTGCTGGACGAGCCGACCTCGGCGGTCGACTCGCACACCGAGGCACGGATCGCGGAGGGGGTCGCGGCGCTGCGCGCCGGGCGGACCACCGTGGTCCTGGCCTCCTCACCGCTGCTGCTGGACCGCGCGGACCGGGTCGTCCTCATCGACGGGGGGAAGGTGGCGGCGATCGGTACGCACCGCGAGCTGCTGCACGGCGAACCGCTCTACCGGGCGGTCGTCACCCGCGAGACCGAGGAGGAGCAGCGTCTCGCCGCGGTCGAGATGGACCGGTTGGAAGAAGCACTCACAGAGATCGAGGAATCCGCATGATCGGCGTGGCGCCGCCGGAATACGATCCGGCGGCCCCCGAGTCGGCCGCGACCCTGCCCGTGGGCACGTCGGCGACCGTACGGGGCTATGTGCGCGGCCTGTTCCGCCGGCACCGGCGGGCCTTCGTCGTGCTGGTGACGGTCAACGCGGTCGCGGTGATCGCCTCCATGGTCGGCCCCTACCTGCTGGGCCGGGTCGTGGACGACCTGACGGCGGGGGCGCGCGAGCTCCACCTCGGGCGTGTGGCGCTGCTGTTCACGCTGGCGCTCGCGGTCCAGACGTTCTTCGTCCGGCTGGTCCGGCTGCGCGGGGCGATGCTCGGCGAGCGGATGCTGGCCGAGCTGCGCGAGGACTTCCTCGTACGGTCGGTCGGGCTGCCGCCGGGCGTGCTGGAGCGGGCCGGGACCGGTGACCTGCTGTCGCGGATCACCACCGACATCGACCGGCTGGCCAACGCGATGCGCGAGGCCGTGCCGCAGCTGGCCATCGGCGTGGTGTGGGCGGGACTGCTCTTCGGGGCGCTCGCGGTGACGGCTCCGCCGCTGGCGCTGGCCGCGCTGGTGGCGCTGCCGGTGCTGGTGATCGGCTGCCGCTGGTACTTCCGGCGGGCTCCGTCGGCGTACCGCTCGGAGGCGGCCGGCTACGCGGCGGTCGCGGCCGCGCTCACCGAGACGGTGGACGCCGGCCGCACCATCGAGGCGCACCGCCTGGGTCGGGACCGGATCGCTCTGTCGGAGCGGCGGATCAAGCAGTGGACGGCGTGGGAGCGGTACACGCTGTTCCTGCGGACGGTCCTCTTCCCCGTCGTCAACGTCACGTACGTGACGATCCTCGGCTCGGTGCTGATGATCGGCGGCTTCTGCGTGATGCGGGACTGGATGTCGGTGGGGCAGCTGACCACGGGCGCGCTGCTGGCCCAGATGATGGTCGATCCGATCGGCCTGATCCTGCGCTGGTACGACGAGCTGCAGATCGCCCAGGTCTCCCTGGCCCGTCTGGTGGGCGTACGGGAGATCGAGCCGGACGCGGGGGACGCGAAGGTCGGGCCCGAGGGCCGTGAGGTCCGCGCGGACGAGGTGCGCTTCGGCTACCGGGAGGGCGTGGACGTCCTGCACCAGGTGTCGATGTCCGTGCCGCCGGGCACCCGGATGGCGCTCGTCGGCCCCTCGGGCGCGGGCAAGTCCACGCTGGGGCGGCTGCTCGCGGGCATCTACGCGCCGCGGACCGGCGAGATCACCCTCGGCGGGGCACGGCTGTCGCAGATGCCGGCGGAGCGGGTGCGCGAGCACGTGGCGCTGGTCAACCAGGAGCACCACGTGTTCGTGGGTTCGCTGCGGGACAACCTGCGCCTGGCCAGGACGGGCGCCGGGGACGCGGAGCTGTGGGAGGCGCTGGGCGCCGTGGACGCGGACGGCTGGGCGCGTGCCCTGGCATCCGGCCTGGACACCGAGGTCGGTTCCGGCGGTACGGCGCTGACCCCGGCGCAGGCCCAGCAGATCGCGCTGGCCCGGCTGGTGCTGGCCGACCCGCACACGCTGGTGCTGGACGAGGCGACCTCGCTGCTGGACCCGCGCGCGGCCCGGCACCTGGAGCGCTCCCTGGCCCGGGTGCTGGACGGCCGTACGGTCATCGCCATCGCCCACCGGCTGCACACGGCGCACGACGCGGACGTGATCGCGGTGGTCGAGGGCGGCCGGATCAGCGAACTCGGCTCGCACGACGAGCTGGTCGCCGCGGACGGCGCCTACGCGGCCCTGTGGCGGTCCTGGCACGGCTGACCGGACGGGGGCGGGCCCTCGGGCTAGATGAAGCCGAGGGCCGACGCCCCGCCGAAGCCGCCCAGCAGGACGAACACCGGCATGAGGACCTTGAGCTCCACCCAGCTGCCGGCCCGGAAGCGCATCATCTTCGGCGGGCCGATCGGGTACCAGCGCTTGCCGGCGATCGGGAGGGGCCACAGGACCGGGCAGCCGGAGACGGTCAGCGCGTCCCCGATGTCGTGGACGAGCGCGCCGAGCAGGATCGGCAGGCCCAGCCACAGGTACTCCTGCCCGGGCCCGGTGAACAGCCAGCCCGCGCCGTTGCCCGGCTGGTCCAGGACGCCGGCCAGGATCCACGCGCTGGTCGCGCCGAGCAGCCAGACCAGGACGTCGCTGGACATCCGGGCGGCCCGCCACAGCAGGCCCTCGACGGCGAGCACCAGGTGGACGAAGAGGATCGCGAGCACGCCCCAGCGGTCGGCGAGCGCGGCGAGCGCGGAGGCGCCGGCGCCGATCAGGACCGCCCAGAGCCAGGTGTGCGTCAGGGTGCGGTGGCCCCCGGAGCGGCGGGCGTCCTTCGGCGAGCGGGTCGCCTTGTAGACCGCGTAGGAGATCTTGTCGACCACCTCGCACAGGCCGCGGGAGAGCGGTCCGAAGGCGCGCGAGATCGTCGCCGACTTGTGGTCGAGGTCGGGGGCCAGGGCGGCTCCCGCGCAGATCAGCGCGCCGACGACGAGGACAGGCCATGGCATGGAATGTCCGGCGGCCGCGGTCGCCGCGCCCACCCCCAGCCAGGCCGCTGCCCCTGACAGTGAGTGCGCCGGACCCATCATGGTCGTGTTCCGCCCCGGTTCTGTGCTGGTCGGGCCCAGTTGAAGGTTTCGTTCGGGCCGCGTCGACGGCACAGCGTACCGTCGACGATCTTCGTTCTGTCCGCCGGTTCCCTGATCCGGGGGGAAGC
The DNA here is from genome assembly GCF_043201175.1 of Streptomyces sp. NPDC048337. Taxonomy (NCBI): domain Bacteria; kingdom Bacillati; phylum Actinomycetota; class Actinomycetes; order Kitasatosporales; family Streptomycetaceae; genus Streptomyces; species Streptomyces sp. NPDC048337. The sequence continues at coordinate 271,471 of NZ_JBICYR010000002.1, read as the reverse complement.
CAGGCAAGATGGGGGGCGTGACCCTCATTGATCAGCTCCCGCCGAACGCCGACCCCGATGCCCTCTTCGAGGCCTTCTCCTCGTGGGCGGAGGACCAGGGCATCACCCTGTACCCGGCGCAGGAGGAGGCGCTGATCGAGGTCGTCTCCGGGGCGAACGTGATCCTTTCCACCCCGACCGGCTCCGGCAAGAGCCTGGTCGCGGCGGGCGCGCACTTCACCGCCCTGGCCCAGGACAAGGTCACCTTCTACACCGCCCCGATCAAGGCACTGGTGTCGGAGAAGTTCTTCGACCTGTGCAAGCTCTTCGGCACCGAGAACGTCGGCATGCTGACCGGCGACGCCTCCGTCAACGCGGACGCGCCGGTGATCTGCTGCACCGCCGAGGTCCTGGCCTCCATCGCCCTGCGCGACGGCAAGCACGCCGACATCGGCCAGGTCGTGATGGACGAGTTCCACTTCTACGCCGAGCCGGACCGCGGGTGGGCCTGGCAGATCCCGCTGCTGGAGCTGCCGCAGGCGCAGTTCATCCTGATGTCGGCGACCCTCGGCGACGTGAAGCGGTTCGAGGAGGACCTGACCAGGCGCACCGGCCGGCCCACGTCGGTCGTCCGCTCCGCGACGCGGCCGGTCCCGCTGTCGTACGAGTACGTGACCACGCCGATCACCGACACGATCACCGAGCTGCTGGAGACCCGGCAGGCCCCCGTCTACATCGTGCACTTCACGCAGGCTCAGGCCGTCGAGCGGGCTCAGTCGCTCATGAGCATCAACATGTGCACCCGCGAGGAGAAGGACAAGATCCAGGAGCTGATCGGCAACTTCCGCTTCACCACGAAGTTCGGTCAGAACCTCTCCCGCTACGTCCGGCACGGCATCGGCGTGCACCACGCCGGCATGCTGCCCAAGTACCGCCGCCTGGTGGAGAAGCTCGCCCAGGCCGGCCTGCTGAAGGTCATCTGCGGAACGGACACCCTCGGCGTCGGGGTCAACGTCCCCATCCGCACGGTGCTGTTCACCGCTCTCACCAAGTACGACGGCAACCGCGTCCGCACCCTGCGCGCCCGCGAGTTCCACCAGATCGCCGGCCGCGCCGGCCGGGCCGGCTTCGACACGGCGGGCTATGTGGTCGCGCAGGCGCCCGAGCACGTCATCGAGAACGAGAAGGCGCTCGCCAAGGCGGGCGACGACCCGAAGAAGCGCCGCAAGGTGGTGCGCAAGAAGGCCCCCGAGGGCTTCGTCGCCTGGTCGGACACCACCTTCGAGAAGCTCATCGCCGCCGACCCGGAGCCGCTGACCTCGCGCTTCAAGGTCACCAACATCATGCTGCTGTCGGTCATCGCCCGGCCGGGCGACGCCTTCCAGGCCATGCGCCACCTCCTGGAGGACAACCACGAGCCGCGCAAGGCCCAGCTGCGGCACATCCGCCGGGCCATCGCGATCTACCGCTCGCTGTTGGACGGCGGCGTGGTCGAGAAGCTCGACACCCCGGACGCGGAGGGCCGCACGATCCGGCTCACCGTCGACCTCCAGCAGGACTTCGCGCTGAACCAGCCGCTGTCCACCTTCGCCCTGGCCTCCTTCGACCTGCTGGACCCGGAGTCCCCGTCCTACGCGCTGGACATGGTGTCCGTCGTGGAGTCCACGCTGGACGACCCGCGCCAGATCCTGGCCGCCCAGCAGAACAAGGAGCGCGGCATCGCGGTCGGCCAGATGAAGGCCGACGGGATGGAGTACGAGGAGCGGATGGAGCGGCTCCAGGACGTCACCTATCCCAAGCCGCTCGAAGAGCTGCTCTCCCACGCCTACGACGTCTACGCCAAGAGCCACCCGTGGGTGCGCGACCACCCGGTCTCCCCGAAGTCGATCATCCGCGACATGTACGAGCGCGCGATGACCTTCACCGAGTTCACCTCCTTCTACGAGCTGGCCCGCACCGAGGGCATCGTGCTGCGGTACCTGGCGAGCGCGTTCAAGGCGCTGGACCACACCATCCCCGACGACCTCAAGTCCGAGGACCTCCAGGACCTGATCGAGTGGCTCGGCGAGCTGGTCCGCCAGGTCGACTCCAGCCTGCTCGACGAGTGGGAGCAGCTGGCGAACCCGGAGGTGGAGACGGCGGAGCAGGCCCAGGAGAAGGCCGACCAGGTCAAGCCGGTCACCGCCAACGCGCGCGCGTTCCGCGTGCTGGTCCGCAACGCCATGTTCCGCCGGGTGGAGCTGGCCGCCCTCGACCACGTCAACGTGCTGGGCGAGCTGGACGCCGAGTCCGGCTGGGACGCGGACGCCTGGGGCGAGGCCATGGACGGGTACTGGGACGAGTACGACGACCTGGGCACCGGTCCTGACGCGCGCGGCCCCAAGCTGCTCCAGATCGAGGAGGACCCGGCGCACGGCCTGTGGCGCGTCCGGCAGACCTTCGCCGACCCCAACGGGGACCATGGCTGGGGCATCAGCGCCGAGGTCGACCTCGCGGCCTCCGACGAGGAGGGCCGGGCGGTCATCCGGGTCACCTCCGTCGGCGAACTCGGCGCGCTCTGACCGAACCCCGCATCCCACCGGACCCGCCGACAGTGGAGAGCCTCTGATGACGAACCCCGCCGAGAGACTGGTCGATCTGCTCGATCTGGAGCAGATCGAGGTCAACATCTTCCGCGGCGCCAGCCCCCAGGAGTCCCTCCAGCGCGTCTTCGGCGGCCAGGTCGCCGGCCAGGCGCTGGTGGCCGCCGGCCGGACCACGGAGAGCGACCGCCCGGTCCACTCGCTGCACGCGTACTTCCTGCGCCCCGGCATCCCCGGGGTGCCGATCGTGTACCAGGTGGAGCGCGTGCGCGACGGGCGGTCCTTCACCACACGCCGGGTCACCGCGGTCCAACAGGGCAAGACGATCTTCAATCTCACCGCCTCCTTCCACCATCCGGAGGAGGGCGGCATCGAGCACCAACTCCCTCCTCACCACGTTCCCCATCCGGACACGCTCCCGAAGGTCGCGGACGAGATCCGCGAGCACCTGGGCGCGCTGCCCGAGGCGCTGGAGCGGATGGCCCGCCGCCAGGCCTTCGACATCCGTTACGTGAACCGGCTCCGCTGGACCCCTGAGGAGCTCAAGGGCGCCGATCCGCGCAGCGCGGTGTGGATGCGCGCGGTCGGCCCCCTGGGCGACGACCCGCTCGTGCACACCTGCGCCCTCACCTACGCCAGTGACATGACCCTCCTCGATGCCGTGCGCATCCCGGTGGAACCCCTGTGGGGGATGCGCGGATTCGACATGGCGAGCCTCGACCACGCCATGTGGTTCCACCGGCCGTTCCGCGCGGACGAGTGGTTCCTGTACGACCAGGAGTCCCCCATCGCGCACGGCGGCCGGGGCCTGGCCCGCGGCCGCATCTACGACCTGGAGGGCAGGCTGCTGGTCTCCGTGGTCCAGGAAGGCCTCTTCCGCCCGTACCCCGCCAAGCCGTCCCGGCCGGCCCGACCGGCCGCCTCCTCCCCCGAGAACTGAGCACGCCCATGCCCACCCCGGCCAACCCCTGTCCCTGCGGGCTGCCCGCCACCTACGCCGAGTGCTGCGGCCGCTTCCACTCCGGCGCGAAGCAGGCACCCACCGCCGAACGGCTGATGCGCTCGCGCTTCAGCGCCTTCGCCGTCGGCGACACGGCCTACCTGTTGCGCTCCTGGCACCCCTCCACCCGCCCGGCCCGGCTCGACCTGGATCCCGACCAGCGCTGGGAGCGGCTGGAGATCCTCGCCACCGAGCGCGGCGGGATGTTCGAGACGGAGGGCTCGGTGGAGTTCCGCGCGCACTACCGCGAGGGCCGGCACACCGGCTCACTGCACGAACACAGCGGCTTCTCCCGCGAGGACGGGGCCTGGGTCTACGTCGGCCCCCTTTCCCCCAAGGCCGGGTAGTTAGCGAATTCGCAGGTCACGCAAGGGATCTGTTGTCCTGGGCGATAGCTGTATAGCGGCCTGTGCGGACTCTTTTGATCATTCCTTTCTCGGTCCAGCGGGCGAGTTGTCGGTAGGTGGCGACGAGGGTGACGTCGCCGAGTAGCTCGGCGATCTCCCGTGCTCGCCAGAGCCGTTCGGGCTCTGCCTGCAGGATGGCCAGGACGCGGGCCATGCGGCTGCTGGTCTTTCCGGGACCGGCGTACTGGGGGACGGTCGTCGCGGGTAGCGCGGGCCGCGGCGTTGGCGGCGGCAGGAGAGTGATCGTCGTCGAGGTCAGGGCCCGGCTGCTGTCAGGGCGGCCGTCCAGTTTCCGTTCCGCGTAGCGCGAGATGGGTGACTTCACCTTGCGGGTGCTCACGCGGGACCGCCGTGCGGGCAACAGCGCCGACAGGACGCGGTGGCCGATTGCTCCAAGGCCCTGCTCGAAGATTCCTTCCGCGCATACCAGCAGGTCGCGGGCAGTTTGGAAGGCGATGGTGAAGCCGCAGCGGTCGGGATCCGTGCCGGGCTGGGACTCCGCGGCCTCGACCATGGTGCGGCGCAGGAGCTGGTAGAGCGTGAGCAGGGCCCACATCTCCTGCTCGACGCCGGCTGGGTCGTGCGAGCGCAGGACGCGTCCGTGCAGGATGGTGTGACGCAAGGCGTAGTAGGCACTCTCGTGCTCCCACCGCTCGTGATAGAGACGAACGAGGCGGTCGGCCGGGTAGCGACGGGCGTCCAGGAGCGTGGTGGCCAGACGGTAGGAGCCCTCGAAGGTGCTGCCGTCCGTGCAGATGACGCTCACCCGGGCTTCGATAACGCGTACCGCGACGCCGCCGATGACCGAGAGGTAGGAGGAGTCCGCAAGCGGCTTGAGGACCGGTGGGCGGCGGCGCTGGTTGATGCGGCCCAGGACCCGTGCGCCGGTGGCGTGCACGGCGGCGAGGAAGTCGTTGCCGTCGAAACCGCGGTCCCACAGCACCAGCATGCCGGGGCCCAGATGGTTCAGCAGCCGGGTGGCGTAGGAGGTTTCGCCCTCCCGGGTGGGGCCGAAGACCGCGCCGATCACGGACCGGGTGCCGGTCTCGACCAGCGTCATCAACTCGACCTGGGGATATCCGCCGTGCGGACACTTTCCCAGCCAGCCCCGGTTGCGCTCGCTGTCAGGCACCTTGATCGAGCTGCAGCCGTCGAACGACACCGTCCGGAACGGCCCGAACCGCACCCCCGGCGTCCTGGGCTGGGCCAACGGCCCGGACAGTACCTCGAACAACGCCCGCACCGGCGCGCTGCCGAGTCTGCGGCGCAGATCACGTAGCGCTTTCGTGCTCGGCCAGACAACCGGCATCCCCGACAAGCCGGCCGTCAGCTTGCCCCAGACCAGCCGGTACCCGACCTCGGGGAACAGGCACATCGCCAGGAGGAAGTACATGCCGACCCGCGAGGGCAGATCACGCAACCGCCGCTGCACGGTTCCGGTCTCGGACAAAACCGCATCGATGAGCTCGAACGGCACGACCGGCGTCAGCGCTCCCAGATGTCCCGGAGCGAACCGGCCCGCGGCCACAGTCACCGTACGGGTGATGGCCGACAGCGCCGACGGCGAGACAGAATGGACAGGCAACGGAGCTCCTTGCGGGACAAGCTGTCTTGGACGACTGCCTGTACCAACGAGCTCCGTTGCTCTCCGTCAACACCCCTTGCGTGACCTGCGAATTCGCTAACTACCCGGCCTTGCCCTTTCCCCCGTCGACTTCGACTGACCGCGAGCCCCGCTGAGCGCGAAGTCCAGGCTGCTGCGGTACCAGTGGACCTCCTCGGGCGGTTCGGCCTTCAGCAGCCGCCGCGCCACCACCGCGGCGGCCGGGATCTGCGGGTGCCCGTACGGCGGGGGCGGAGCCAGCGCGGCCAGGACGATCCGCTCCGCCGGATCGGGCACGGCCCGGCGCAGCTCCTCCTCCGGGAGTACGGAGGCCAGGACCGCCGCGCGCTCCCAGGGTTCGGCGGTCCGTCTCAGCAGCAGCCCGACGTGCCGCCCGCGCCACTTCGGCGGGCGCAGGTCCATCCCGGCCGCCATCAGCTCCCGGTCCGGCGGGGGTGCGATCCCGCGCAGCATCATCGGCTCCCGGGCCGCGAACTCCCGTAGCTCCGCTGCCAGATAGAGCCACACCACGGCCCGGTACCGGTTGATCCGATAGGCCACCGGGATGACGTACCCGCAGCGGGCGAGCCGGGTGAAGCGGCTCGGGCCGACCCCCGTCACCTCGGCTGCGGCCTGTGCGCCGGCCACGGTCTCGACCCGTTCACGCAGGGCGCCCGGCCGCCCTTCCGCGGACCTGACCCGCTCCAGCTCGGCCCGCGCGTAGCGCGCGGCTCCGCTGGAAGCCGGCGGCCCGGCACGCACGATCCCCAGCTGGACGGCCCGGGCGAACTCGCCCCGGCTCAACCCCAGTTCCCCGGCGGCCCGCACACCGCCCACCAGCTCATCCCCATGGCCCTCGACATCGACGTCGACAGGCACACACGTCGTCAGTCGTGTCGTCAGTTGTGTCGTCAGTTGTGTCGTCATGACGGTCCTCCCCCACGAGTAGCAATTACTCTGTGTGAAGACCGTAACTCAGCGCGACGACACCCCGCAGAGCCTGTGGACAACTCCGCGACGGCTCCGCGCCTCAGCCGCCCGTGACGCGTCGCTCCGCGACTCCCAGGTGCTCGCCCACCCGGTTGACCAGCAGCGTCATCTCGTACGCGACCTGGCCTATGTCCGCCTCGGAGGCGCTCAGCACGCACAGGCAGCTTCCCGCACCCGCCGCCATGACGAAGAGGACCCCTTCGTCGTACTCGACCATCGTCTGCCGGACCTCCCCTGCCCTGAAGTGCCGCCCCGACCCCTTGGCCAGGCTCTGCAGCCCGGCGGCCACGGCCGCCAGGTGCTCCGAGTCCTCCCGCGCCAGCCCCGCGCTCGCGCCCGTCACCAGGCCGTCGTTGGACAGCACCACCGCATGCCGCACCTGCTGGACCCTGCGCGTCAGGTCGTCCAGCAGCCAGTCGAGCTGCTTGTCCAGTGCCATTCCCAGCCCCTCCCCGTTGACCCGGCCGACATGGCCGCGCCTCACCCCGCGTGTTGTGGCGCAAGCCTTCCCCACCAGCGCCTTTCCGGCAAGGAGGATGTCCCCATGGCGAAGAAGATGACTCAAGAGGAATGGCGGGCCTTCGTGTCCCCTTCCACCCGCACCGGGAAGCCCTCCACGTTCGCGTACGTCGTGCTCCAGGGCCGCGCCGAAATCAGTGAGGACCCGGACGAGTTGCTCACCTGGGCGACCGCCATCGGCGCCCGCTACATGGGGGAGGAGCGCGCCGAGGCCTTCGGCCGCCGCAACGCCGTCCCCGGCGAACTCCTCGTCCGGGTCCCGATCGACAAGGTGATAGCGATCAGCGGCATTTCGGACTGACCTCGACCCCGAACCCACCCCCCTCCTCTCCCTCATCTCCCTCATCTCCCTACGCCGGTTCACACCGAATCGGCCTGCGGCTCCACCGAGTCCAGCAGCCGGGCGGTGTGCACCCGCCCGGCGTACTCGACCAGCCTGATCAGCACTTCCTTCCCCGAGTCCTTGTCCCGCGCGTCGCACAGCACCACCGGCGTCCCCTGGTCCAGGTCCAGCGCCCGCGACACCTCGTGCGCCCCGTACCGCCGCGCGTCCGTGAAGCAGTTGACGGCCACCACGAACGGGATCCGCCGGTGCTCGAAGTAGTCCACGGCGGGGAAGCAGTCCTCCAGCCGCCGCGTGTCGGCGAGGACCACCGCGCCCAGCGCCCCCTGCGACAGCTCGTCCCACAGGAACCAGAACCGGTCCTGCCCCGGGGTGCCGAAGAGGTACAGCGACAGCCCGGACCGGATAGTGATCCGGCCGAAGTCCATGGCCACCGTCGTGGTCGTCTTCTGGTCCACCCCGCCGGTGTCGTCGACCAGTTCGCCCGCCTCGCTCAGCAACTCCTCGGTCCGCAGCGGCCGGATCTCGCTCACCGCGCCCACCAGGGTGGTCTTGCCGACCCCGAAGCCGCCCGCCACCAGGATCTTCAGGGCGAGCGCGGCCAGTTCGCCGTCGTCCCCGGGATCGGCCGCCGCGCCGGGGGCCGGCCCGAGGGGCCCGTTGTCGTGTTGTCCCATCACAGCGCTCGCAATCCCTCGATGACTTCCCGCAGAATCCGCTCGTCCGGCAGCTGCGCGGGCGGTACCGGCCGGCTGACCTTGACGTGTCCGCCCTCCAGCAGGTCGCCGAGGAGCACCCGCACCACCCCCACGGGCAGGTCCGCGTCGGCGGCGAGTTCCGCCACCGACTGGGTCTCGGACCGGCAGAGCCCGAGCAGCGCCCGGTGTTCGGGGCCGAGCAGGGACTCGGCCGCCTCGTCGGTGCCCTCCGGATCCACCACGACCAGCGCGATCAGGTCGAAGCGGACCCCGTGGGGTCCCGGCTTCGTACGCCCGCCGGTCATCGCGTACGGACGGACGAGCGGGCCCGCCTCGGCGTCGTACCACTGGCCGTTCATGTGCCGGACCGCCGCCTTCAGCCGGCGGCCGGCGGCCGCGCCGCGAACCGCGGCGGGGTGTACAGGTGCTCGCCGACCCGCTTCACCAGCCGGGCCATCTCGTAGGCGATCAGGCCGATGTCCGCGCTGGCGGCGCTGAGCACGGCCAGGCAGGAGCCGTCCCCGGCGGCCGCGACGAAGAGGAAGCCCTCGTCCATCTCGACCATCGTCTGCCGCACGCCCCCCGCGTGGAAGTGCCGCCCCGCGCCCTTGGCCAGGCTGTGGAAGCCGGAGGCCACGGCCGCCAGGTGTTCGGCGTCCTCCCGGCTCAGCGCGCTGGAGGCACCGACCGCCAGCCCGTCGTTGGACAGGACCACGGCGTGCCGGACCTCGCGGACCCGGACGACGAGGTCGTCGAGCAGCCAGTCCAGTTCGCCGGACCTGCGGGCCCCGTTGAAGTCGATCCTCTGGTGTTCGATCATCACACTTCTCCTTCGCTGCCTGCGTGAGGGGAGTTCTCCTGGGCGCCCCGGGCCCAGCCGGCCCGGTAGGCCGCCATCCGGTCCCGCGCCTGCTCCGGGCTGCGTCCCGGCGGCTCCTCGGGGAGGTGTGCGCCGGCCGGGGCCTTGGGGGCGGGGGCCTCCCGCAGCTGGGGGACGAGGCTGGCCTGGCGCACCCGGCGCGGCAGTTCCGTCACCGACGCGGGGGCGGGAACGGGCGCCGCGGCGACCGGCGTACGGGTGACCGCGCCGCCCGGAGTGCGCGGCCGCAGCGGGGCCACCGGGGCGGGGCGGGGCCCGTCCGGTGCGGGGGCCGGCTCCGGAAACGGGAGGCCGCGCGGCTCCTGGCGGGCCGGGGCCGGACCGCGCGGGTCGTCCCGTACGACGGTCATGGCGGGCGGCGGCTCCTCGGCCGCCACGACCGGCCCCGCGACCGCCGCCGGAGCGGAGGGCTGCCTGGCCTCGTCCCGGAGCCCGGTCCCGGCCGGCTCGGGCTCCGGACCGGCGGCCGGCTCCGCGGCCGGGCCGGGGGCCGCGATCGCGCTCTGGAGCATGGAGTTCGGCATCAGTACGACGGCGGTGGTGCCCCCGTACGGCGACGTGCGCAGGTGTACCTTCACACCGTGCCGGGCCGACAGCCTGCTGACGACGAAGAGCCCGAGCCGGTCGCTGTCGAAGAGGTCGAGCGCCTCGGACTGCTCGATGCGCCGGTTGGCGTCGCCGAGGGATTCGCGGCCCATCCCGAGGCCGCGGTCCTCGATCTCCAGGACGTACCCGGCGCCCACCGGCTCGCCGCTGACGCGCACCTTGGTGTGCGGCGGGGAGAACTGGGTGGCGTTCTCGATGAGTTCGGCGAGCAGGTGGGTGAGGTCGGCGACGGCCCCGCCGACGACGGCCGCCTCGGCGAGCCGGCTGACCTCCACGCGCGGGTAGTCCTCGATCTCGGAGACGGCGGCCCGTACGACGTTCGTGAGCGGGACCGGCATCCGCCAGGCCCGGCCGGGGGCGGCGCCCGAGAGGATGATCAGGCTCTCCGCGTGCCGGCGCATCCGTGTGGTCAGGTGGTCGAGGCGGAAGAGGTCGCCGAGCTCGTTCGGGTCGTCGGCGCGCCGCTCCATCGAGTCGAGCAGGGTGAGCTGCTTGTGCACCAGGACCTGGCTGCGACGGGCGAGGTTGACGAAGACCCCGGAGACCCCGCTGGCCAGTTCGGCCCGCTCGACGGCCGCGCTGAGCGCCGCCCGGTGGACGGTGTCGAGCGCCTCGCCGACCTGGGTGATCTCGTCGTCGGCCGGCGGCCCGGGCGGGGCCTCGGCGGCGACGTCGATGTCCTCGCCGGCCCGGAGCCGCTCCATGGCGTACGGGAGTTTGCGGTGGGCGATCTCCAGGGCGGTGTTGCGGAGCGAGACCAGTTCCACGACGAGGGCGCGGCCGATGCGGACGGAGATGACGAGCGAGGCGGCGACGGCGGCCAGGCCCAGCAGCACGGCGGCTCCGGCCGGGCCGAGCGCCCCTTCGGCGAAGGGGTCGGCCCGGTCGGCGGCCGCGGCGTGGGCGGCCTCCTCGATCTCCCGCATCGAGGAGGCGACGGCGGCGTGCGCGGCCTCCCAGCCGGTGGGCACCCCACGGGCCTCCTTGCCGGTGCCGAGGGCCAGCGCCCGGTCCTCGGCACCGGTGAGTTCGGCGTAGGCGGCGCTCTTGGCGACGGACTCCCAGGCGGCTTGCTGGGCGGCGGGGAGGTCGAGGGCCGCAGCGGCGGTGAGGGCGCGGCGGGACTCGATGGTGCCGGTCAGCTGCCGGAGCGTTTCGGCAGTGCGCTGACCCGGTGCGGCGAGCAGCGCGTCCTCCCGGGAGAGCAGTTCCGCGGCGCGGGCGAACTCCAGCAGGACCCGGGAGTCGGGGACCGGTTCGGCGTCCGCGCCGCCGGTCAGGGCGCCCCCGACGGCGAGGGCCGAGTCCACGACGCGGGTGTAGATCTCGTAGGCCGCTTCGGGGGTGGCGCGGCGGCCGGTGATGTCCTTGCGGGCCGCGCCGAGCGCCTCGGCGTCCGCGACGAACGCGCCCAGGCGGACCACGAGGTCGGAGGGGTAGTCCCCGGAGTCGGCGACGGTGTTGCGGTCTCCGAGCCGCAGCCGCCGGACGGCGGCGTCGGTGCGGCGGGCCTGCTGGTCCAGGGCAGCGCCCGGGTCGGCGGCGGGGTCGGCGAGGAGGCGGACGGCGGCGCGCCGTTCGGCCTGGAGCTCGGCGAGCGCGGCGGCGACCGGGGTGCGTATCTCGGTGTCGACCCGCTGGACGCGGCTGAGCCGGGCCATGTCCTGGGCGGTGCTGACGGTGGCGAAGCCCCAGAGGGCGAGGAGCGAGACGACCGGCACCATCAGCAGCGAGACGATCTTCGCGCGGACGGTCGCGGGGCGCAGCCGCAGGCGGGGGCCGCGCTGCGGCGGGGTTGGCCGGGCGGGCCGGTGGTGCTCGTGCTCCGCCTGCTCTTCGGCCGGGGGCCCGGCGTGGGCGCGGCGGCCCGTTCCCCTACCGCGGCCGTCCGCAGGCGCGAGCGGCCGCGGCGCCGCTGCTTCCGGTGTTCTGCGGGGTGTGCGCATGGGCTCCTCGTTCCGGGGCGGTGCGGGTACGCGGCGCGAGCGGGACGGTGCGGGTTCGCGGCGCGAGCGGGGTCGGTGCGGCTGTGCCGGCCGGCGGGCCTGCGGTCGGCTGCCCATGGGTCGGCAGGTTGCGGGCCTGCGGCGGTGCGTCTGTGCGGGCTTGCGGGTTGCCTGCCTCCCGGCGGGCGGGTTGCGAGCCTGCCGGCTGGGGGTCGGCGGATTGCTTGCCTGCGGCTCCGCGGGCCTGCGGGTTGCCTGCCTGCTGGCCGCGGACGGGCGGGTTGCGAGCCTGCCGGCTGCGGCCTGCGGGTTGCCTGCCTGTGGGCCGCCGGTTGGCGGGCCGCGTGCGGGCGGGTTGCGCGCCCGCCGGCTGCGGGCCTGTGGGTTCCGGGGCCGCGGGTTGGCGGGTTGCGGGTCTGCGGGGGCCTACGGCCCTACCGGCTCCACGAGCCCGTCGGTTCGGCGGGTCGCCGCGGCGTGGTCCCCCAGGTACTGGGCCGAGGCCGAGGCGGCGCGCTCGTCCGCGGTCGGGGAGAGCGCGACGAAGGCGGCGGTGATGAACAGGTAGGAACCGAGCCCGACGGCGAGCGGGAAGATGAACTGCATGGCGGTGGCACCGGGCAGCGCCGCGTCCGAGGGGGCGACGGCGACGGAGACGGCCATCATCCCGGTGTAGTGCATGCTGCTGACGGCGGCGCCCATGACCAGCGAGGCCACGGCGACGGCCACCGGCGACTTGATGTTGAGCGCGGCCCACAGGGCGGCGGTGGCCGCGACCACGGCGATGGCGACGGAGAGCCCGACGGTGAGCGCGTCGTACGCGATCTCACCGTGCAGGCGCAGGGCCGCCATGCCCAGGTAGTGCATGCTGGCGACGCCGAGGCCGGTGGTGAGGCCGCCCAGGACGAGGGCCCGCCCGCGGTCCTTGCCGTAGCCGACGGCGAAGACCCCGGCGCCGACGACCAGCATCGCGACGAGCAGGCTGAGGATGGTGAGCGGCACGTTGTAGTGGATCTCGGTGCCGGTGACGTCGAAGCCGAGCATCGCGACGAAGTGCATCGTCCAGATGCCGGTGCCGATGGCGGAGGCCGCGGTGAGGAGCCAGTTGCGGCGGGAGGATCCGGTCGCGGCGAGCGCGCGGACGGTACAGCGCAGCCCGAGGGCGGCGCCGATCGATGCCATCACGTATGACAGCGCGGGTGTCAGCCAGCCATAGGCGGCGTGGTCCAGGTGTCCCATGGCCACCGGACGCTAGTCCGGGTGAGGGCACGAACAAGGTGCGCATTTCGAAAGCCGCTGGAACTGCTGGAATATGACAGAGATACGTTCATCTTCGATCACGCCACGTACCACCTTGCACACGGTCCGCAGGCGGACACGGGCGGACACAGGCGCACACCGCCACATGCACGCACACGCCCGCGCGACGTTGCGAGATCATGGGCGTATGAGCGAAGACCACACGCACGTGCAGGAGTTCTTCGGGGTGCGCGCCGCCGACTGGGACCGCAAGTTCCCAGAGGACGGGCCCGCGTTCGCGACCGCCGTGGCCGAGTTCGGACTGCGGCCCGGGGACCGGGTGCTCGACGCGGGCTGCGGCACCGGGCGGGCCCTGACCCCGCTGCGGGCTGCCGTCGGCCCCACCGGAACCGTGCTCGGCGCCGACCTCACCCCGCAGATGCTGGCGGCCGCGCAGCGGGCCGGTCGCGCCGAGGAGGGCACGCTGCTGCTCGCCGACGTGGCCCGGCTGCCGCTGCGCGACGGGGCGCTGGACGCGGTGTTCGCCGCCGGGCTCATCGCCCACCTGCCCGACCCGGGCGCGAACCTGCGCGAGCTGGCTCGGGTGGTGCGCCCCGGCGGCCGGCTCGCACTGTTTCACCCGATCGGGCGAGCCGCCCTCGCCGCCCGGCACGGTCGGGAGCTCACTCCGGACGACCTGCGGGCCGAGCGCAACCTCGGCCCGCTGCTGGCCGGTTCGGGCTGGGAGATGACCTCGTACGCCGACGAGGACGCCCGCTTCCTGGTGCTGGCCGTCCGTCGGGCATGACCTATTCCCGTACGTCGGCCCCTCGCCCGGGATCCGCGGAGGGACCCGGGATCACGCCGGAGGCTGAGCCTCGGCTCCGGCCGGCCGGCGGGGATGAGGCACGGGGCACCCACCCGATCCGGGCACGGGGAACGTGCCGAGCTCGCCCACGTCGTAGCCGCCGGGGTAGCCCTTGATCTCCGGGTTCTGGCGGGCGTAGTGCGGGGCCTCGCGCGGGGGCAGCAGCCGCACCGCGCGGCCGCGCAGCCGCAGGGCGCCCCGGACCAGCCGGCCCACCGCGGGGCGCGGGCGGTCGAACCGGAAGGCGTTCAGCAGCGGTTCGTCGAGGAGGGCCAGGCTCGCGCGGCGCACGGCGGGGGCGAGCGGCGCCGGGTACCAGGAGGCCATCAGGTCGAGGGTGGAGTCGGCGACCTTCCGGGCTCCCTCGTCCCAGCCGAAGTGGGCCTCCTCATAGGCGTTCAGGGTGGCCTCGAACTCCCCGAAGGAGCCGGGAATGTCCGTGATGCCCAGGTGGCGGCCGAGGGTGGCGTAGTAGTTCGCGGACGCCCGGCGCTCGTGGTGGGTCAGCGGGCGCCAGCCGTACGCGTCCAGCCAGCGCGCCGGAATCACCACGAAAGTGCACAGGACGTAGCGCATGTCGTCATTGGAGATGTCGTAGCTGCGGTGCATCTGGTTGACGCGGCGGATCGCGGTGCGAGCGGTATCGCTGTCGAAGCCGTGCTCCACGACCGCGTCGAGGAGCAGGGCGGTGTCGTCGTAGCGCTTCTGGGTGCGGTCGGTGAACTCGGCGGTTTCGGCGAGCAGGCCGCCGATGGCGGGGACCGCGTACGTGCGGAAGAGGGCGAGCTCCAGGGCGCGGGTGAAGTCCCAGGGGAACTCATAGGTGGCGGTGAGCCGGTAGATGGCGAGGAAGTCCTTGTCCGGATCGAGACGGAGGATCTCCCTCAGCCGGTCGTAACGCTGCACCGGGTGTCCCTTTCTGTGGCGGACTCCCAACTCTACGTGCAGGTAGCGGGCTTGGAAATCGTCGGTCGTAGGCTCTCGACGTGCGGGTTACCGAGTAGTTAAGGTGCGCCGACGAAAGAGCTACCGGGAGGCCAGGTGTCCGACGACGAGGGCGGCGGCTCGCTGTACGTGCTGACCGCCGTACTGCTGACCCCCGCGCAGTTCCCGAGCATCCTGGGCGACGACTTCCCCGAGGCCTGCGCCCTGCTGGGCGTGGAGCCTGGTGGGGACGGCTACGGGCTGGTGCTCGGCCAGGACGAGGAGGGCGCGCGCTGGACGGTCGTCGTGGACGACGTCTCGCTCGTGGCCACGGCCATCGCCTCGTGGGACTGCGGTATGGAGTACGACCTGTCCCCCGACGAACGGTCGATCGTGGTCTCGCTGGCCGGCTGGCCGCTGGAGCTGTCAGTGGCCGCCTCCGGGATCCCCGAACCGCACGATCCGGAGCAGGGCGCCGACGGTACGGGGCGGGTCCCGCTGTCGCCGCCCTCGGCGGAGGCGTGGGGTCCGGTGCAGCGGCGGATGGGCGCGGACCAGATCGCCCGGGAGTGGGCCGACTGGCGCGAACGCGAGGCGACGGACGGCGGGGCGGCGGCCGCCGCGCATCCCGGGCTCGCCCGGGCTCTGGAGGAAGCCCAGGGGTACACGCGGACCCCGCCGCCGCCCGGGCGGGTGCGCTCCTCCTTCGCGGGCGAGGGCGCCCGTACCCTGCGGGCGGACGGGCCCGGCTGGTCGCTGGTGGCCCGCACCGGGGAGGCGGCCTTCGTCCTGCTGGACGAGGAGCCGGGCGAGGTCCTCGCGGTCCCCCGGGCAGGGGATCCGGATCTGCCGGGCCTGCTGGAGGCGCTGGACCGCGTCGCCGTACGCCCGGCCTGAACCACGGTTCGCACACGAGGGGAGACGTGATGGTGGAGTCGGAGCCGGTCGGCGTGGTCGTGGGCGGCCGCGCGGAGGTCGTCGACGACGACTGGGGGCGCGAGACGGCGGTGATCCGCCTGGACGGCCGGCGGTTCGGTCCCGAGGCGCTGTTCGGACTGGAGGACTTCTCCCACATCGAGGTGGTCTACCACTTCGACCGGGTGCCGGTGGAGAAGATCGAAACGGGCGCACGGCACCCCCGGGGCAACCAGGACTGGCCGCTGGTCGGCATCTTCGCCCAGCGGGGCAAGAACCGGCCGAACCGGCTCGGCCTGTCGCGGTGCCGGGTGGTGAAGGTGGACGGCCTGGACGTCCACGTCGAGGGCCTCGACGCCGTGGACGGGACGCCGGTGCTCGACCTCAAGCCGTACATGACCGAATTCGGACCGCGCGGCGACCTGCGGCAGCCCGAGTGGGCGACCGCCTTGATGCGCGACTACTACTGAGCGCCGCCGGGCGGCGGCGCACGCCGTCCGTCCGTATGGGCGCAGCTCGTGGACCCGTCGGCCCGGATCTCTCTCGAACCGGAGCCGACGATCCCGGCCGGCGCTCCGGACCAGCCCCGCGCAGCCGCCCGCCCTGGCGACGCGGGCGCCGCCGCCCGGCCGTGGCGCCACGGCCGACCGGGCCCGCGCGCCGCCACCGCGGGCGCCGCCGTCAGCGGCCGATCTGCTTCCTGGATATACCCCGCAGACGACGCCGCTGGGAGGAATCCAGCAGGAAGTAAGCCGCCGTCGGGACACCGATCAGGACCAGCAGCCCCGCCCAGAAGCCGACCGCCCAGAACAACACGATGGCTGCCACGACTCCGGCAACCGCGACCTTTCCGCTGGTGGACATCCGCGGACACCTCCTCCTGTCGTCGAGCACTTACCCCCTCAACGCGCCGCCACGACCATGCGTTCCCGGTCGCGCGAACAGTCCGCCAAGTGATCACCGCCGCCGAACTCGACCGCCTCCCCGAGGCGAACCGCCCCCTGGCCCGGCCGGCGCGACCAGTGGGTCCTCATCGACCCGGCCGAAGCCCGCCGTACGAATGCCGCCGCCCCCTGGCGATGATTGCCGTCAGCGGCGATGGGTACCGTCGCCACCGTGACCAGATCGTTCCGCTAGTGGTCACAATCATGACTGTCGAACGCCGATGTTCGCTGTTCAGAATGGTGTACATGAATCGCGCGCTGCTGGTGATCGATGTCCAGGAATCCTTCCGGGCCCGGCCTCTGTGGGAGCACATCGCCCATCCTCGCATCAGCGAGCCCGTGAACCGGCTGGTCCGGCTGGCGCGGGACAACGGAGATCTGGTCGTGTGGGTACTGCACACGGAGCCCGGTAGCGGAGGCGTGTTCGACCCGGCCCTGGGGCATGTCCGGCTCTTCGACGAACTGGAGCAGCCGCGTCCAGACGAGCCGGTGCTCTACAAGACCTCGCACAACGCGTTCACCACCACCGACCTTCAGCGGCGGCTGACCGAGGCCGGCGTCGGCGAGCTGTGGGTCTGCGGCATCCGCACCGAGCAGTGCGTGGAGACCACGGCCCGACTCGGCAGCGACCTGGGATACGAGGTCGTCTTCGTCCCCGACGCGACCACGACCAATCCGATCGGTGACCTCGGCGCCGAGGCGATCATCGAACGTACACAGGCCGTTCTGCGTGACCGCTTCGCCCGCATCGCCACCGTGGACGAACTGGCAGCCTCTTCGGCATGACGCACGTTGTCTTCGTCCTGTTCCCCGAGGTCCACCTGCTCGACCTCGCCGGTCCGGCCCAGGTGTTCAGTGCGGCCGAGGAACTGGGCCTCCCGTACACCTTCAGTTACGTCTCCGAGCACGAGCAGATCGTCAGCGCGCAGGGCCTCGTGCTCACCGCCCAGCGACACCTGCCCGATCTGCGCGAGGACGACCTGGTCGTGATCCCGGGATGGCGGGCGCCCGTCCTGCGGGATGCGGAAGTGAGTCCCGAAACACTGGAATGGCTGCGTGCGCACCATGCTTCGGGTGGCACTGTCGCCAGCGTGTGCGTCGGAGCGCAGGTCCTGGGCCAGGCGGGCCTTCTGGACGGTCGGAACTGCACCACTCACCACCAGCTCCAGGACGCGTTCGCCGCCCGCCATCCCCGGGCGACCGTGCTCCGGGACGTGCTGTTCACCTCTGACGACCGGGTGGTGACCGCGGCGGGCATCGCCAGCGGCATCGACCTGGCTCTGCACTTGCTCGCCACCCGGCACGGACCAGGTCTCGCCGCCAAGGCTGCCAGGGAGATGGTCGTCTACGCCCGTCGCAACGGCCACGAACCCCAGGACAGCGCGATGCTGCGCCATCGCAACCACCTGGACGACAACGTCCACCGCGTCCAGGACCTGATCGACACCCACTACGTCGAGTCACTGCCCCTCGCCCGCCTCGCCGCCCATGCCGGCGTCAGCCCCCGCACCCTTACCCGCCAGTTCGCGGAGGCCACCAGCGGCATGACTCCGCTCCGTTACCAACAGGCGCTGCGCATGGAACGGGCGGACCACCTCATCGGGCACGGGGCGACGATCGAGTCCGCGGCCCGAGAGGTCGGGTTCGAGGATGCGCGCATGCTTCGTCGGCTTCGCACCCGGCACTCGACGCCCGGCCGATAGTGGAAGCAGAGAAAATGAAAGGTGAATTCCAAACGAGGGGAGAGGTGTGGAAATTTCGCGGCAGTGATCTTTACCACTCCGCGAGGAATTGAATTCGAAGCAGTTCGGATGACATGGTGAATGGGCCGTAGAGATCCACGAGAAATCTGAGGTCGCATTACAGTGTCCACCGACGCACTGAATTCTGAATTCCTTACCGTTCCGGGCTCGACTCCTTTCCCGCCGCATGTTTGGCAGTCCGAGGCCATCGCCTCCTTCGAAGGACGGATGCTCGACCCCGAAGACAAATTTCCCTGCATCTTCGGCGTCGACGCAGTAGTACGGAAAACCCTGCGGTACGGCTTCATCGACTCGGGATCCCATGCCGAGCAGCTGTCCGCGACCCTCCGCTCCTTCACCTCCATCTGCGAAGAGCTGGGACGGCGCACCTCGCTGGTCGTCTTCTTCGAATCGTGGAATGCTCCGGAAGAGACGCACGAGAGCTACTACCAGGAGTTCTGGAAGCTACTCGAAAGGACGTCCTCCTTCGACGAGACCCCCTGGCCGTCCGAATACTCGGCGGACACGGACGACTCCACGTTCGAGTACTGCTTCAACGGGGTTCCCATGTTTGTCGTGGTGAACACTCCGCTGCACACCGCTCGACGCAGCCGACAGTTCGAGCGCGTCGCGATCACCTTCCAGCCGAGGTTCGTCTTCGATGACATCAAGCACGGGACGAAGCCGGGTGACAATGCGCGCAAGGTGATCCGAGGCCGAATCGACGAATACGACACCGCGCCGCTCACCGCCATGCTCGGCAATTTTGGCGAAGAAACGAACAGCGAATGGCGCCAGTACTACCTGGACGATGGACAGGACGTCATCGCGCGAGGCAAGTGCCCCATCAGCTTTGTCACACGAAAGGAATCCGAGATGACCGAAACGATGATTATTCAGGAACCCGAGCTGGGAATCGCCGAGGCCGCGGCCAAGTTCCTCCCCACCCAGGGAGGAATCGAATTGCAGCGTGACGCCCCCGGGAAGGTGCACTCCTGGCACAGTCACTCGGTTCACGAGACCCTTGTCGTCCTCTCGGGCTACATGGTCGTCGAGTACGCCGCCCACGGCGGGGGACCGGAGACGGTGACCGAGGACAAGGCGACCGCGGGCACTCGGATCGAACTGCCGGCAGGCACGATTCACCAGTCCACGGCCGGCGAGCAGGGCTGCGTCTACTTCATCATCCCCGAGGGCGGCAAGGCCGCTCACACTGTCTCTCACGGTGACTTTCTGAGTGGGGCGCGTTGAGCCTGAGCATGCAGGATCTGCGAAGGTTCCCTGCGCAGATCTGGATCGTTTCGGTTGCCACCCTGATCAATCGGTGCGTAGGGTTCCTCGGGCTTTTCGCAGCCGTCTTCTTCCAAGGAATGAAGGCGACGTCCAGCACGGTCGCGTTCGCGCTGCTCGCCGTTGGCACGGCAGGAATACTCGGGTCGATCGTCGGCGGCAGGACAGCGGAGAAGCTCGGTAGCTTCCGGGTTCTCGCGGCGGGCTGCTTCATCAACGTCCCGCTGCTCTTCGCCCTCTCCTTCCTGACGGACAGCCCGTACGCTTCCATTCCGGTCGCCGCCGTGAGTGTTGCGATTTCGCAGTCCTTCGTGGGACCGTCAGCCGCGCTGGTTTCATCCTCAGAGTACGAAGGCCCCACGGTCACCGCCTTCGCCTTCTACCGGATATTCCTCAACGTGGGCATGGTCGCGGCTCCGGCCGTGGCAGGAATCGTGGGATTCTCACAGTTCCCGCTTCTCTTCACGATGTCCGCAGTCGGATCACTCGCGGCCGGCGTGCTTCTCGTCGCGGGGCAGAAGTGGATACGCCCGCAGACGTCGAGCAGTGCGCCGAAGGAGGCCGCCCCCAAGGCCGAAGAAGCTCGCGCCGAGGACCAGGCCACCGCTCAGCGCAAGAAGATTCGGATCTGGTCCGTCATCGTTGCCTTCGGTGTCACGATCGCTGTTTACGCACAGCACCAGAGCGGAATTCCCCTTTCTCTCGACCGTCTCAGCGGAGGCGATCGCCTCTACGCGATCCTCCTCCTCATCAACCCCATCGTGATCATCGTCTTCGAGCTTCCGCTCAGCACCTTGACGGCGAAATTCAACTGGGGCAAGGCCTTCGCAGTCGGTTCTGTCCTGACCTGTGTCGGGCTGGCGGTCTGCGGTCTTTCCTCGGCGTGGGCGGTCTGCATCATCGGCTTCGTGTTCTTCTCTCTCGGCGAGGCCATTTTCGCTCCGCTCGGAAATTCCTCGGTCGCCGAACTCGCCGGGCCTGCCGAGAACGCGCGGTACCAGGGCTACCTGTCCGCCGCACAGTCCACCGGCATCGCCCTCGGACCTGCCGTCGGAGCATGGGGAGTCCTGCACGACCGGGTCGTCTTCTGGATCGGAATCGCCGTGGTCGGCCTCGTACTCGCCGTCCTTCTGGTGGCGACAGGCAAGGAAAAGGTGGTGACTCGTGAGCGAGTCGAAGCAGCCGTCTAAGGTCCTCATCGTGGACCCCGTCAGCTCCGGGACTCTCTACCCGCCGATTCTGGCCGATGCCGGCGTCCCGGTCATGCTCCTGGACACCGGGCGAGCGCTGGCCGCCGGGCTGCGCAGCGGGAGCACACCTGGTGCTCTCGACTTCGAGCGCGACTTCGGGGGTGACCGGGAGCGCCTGCTGGCCCACTGCGTCGCGCAGGACGTCGCGTACGTGATTGCAGGTACCGAGTCCGGCATCGCACTGGTCGAGTACCTGCAGGAGGCGATCCCACAGTGCCCGGCGAACAGTGCGGGCGAGTCCCGCAAGCGCTGGGACAAGGAGTTCATGTTCTCCGCCCTGAAGGAGAACGGCGTCCCCTGCCTGCGGACGCAGGCGATCGCACCGGGAACCGATCTCTCCGAGGAGCTCATCTCCGAGCACAGCGCGTCCCTGCCCGCGGTCGTCAAGCCCTCCACGGGTGCCGGATCGGTGGGCGTCCGGATGGTGAAGGACTCGGGCGAGCTGCAGGCGGCGGTCCGCAGCATTCTCGGCGCACCGGGGTTCTTCGGCGACAGTCCCAGCGCCTTGGTGCAGGAGCTCTTCCCCGCGCCGCAGATCGAGTACGTGGTCGATACGTTCTCCCACGACGGGGTCCACGAGATCCTTGGCCTGAGCCGCTACGACAAGCGTCTCTCCGCCCAAGGCGACTTCATCTACGAGCGGATCCAGTGGATCTCCCCCGATGGACCGCCGGCCAGTGAGATCACCCGGTACGCCGAGGACGTTCTGGGCGCCCTCGGGGTGCATGTCGGGCCCTCGCACATGGAGATCATGTACAACGCCCACACCGGCCCGCGCCTGATCGACTTCGGCGCACGTGCCCACGGCGCGGGACATCCTCTGAAGACGTTCAAGCTGACGGGCGTCTCCCAGATCCACCGGGAGTGCGAATACGTCGCGCACAAGTTGAGGAACACCCCCCTCTCCACGGAGGGCGGCAGCTATTCCCTCCCCCGCGACGGCGCGATCATCTTCTTCAGCCTGGACGAGGCCACGCGGTGTGTCACCCAGCCGGACGAGGACGCGCTGAGGGCACTGCCGGGCGTGCACGAGGTGATGGTCAACGCCCGCGCGGGCGAGGACTACCCGGCGACCCGGTCCCTGCTTGATTCCCTGGACCTCGGCCTGGTCTTCCTCTCCGCACGGGACGGGAAGCAGCTCGACGAGTACGGCGAGGCCGTACGGGAGAAGTTCTCCTCGTTCTTCGCCTAGGCCGCGCCGGAACACTCAGTGCACAAGGAAGGGCGCTCCCACTCCAGGGGGCGCCCTTCGCTTCGCCTCGTGTCGCCCCTGACCCGACGCCGCCGGAAGCCCCTGACCCGGCGGACCCGGAAGCCCCTGACCCATCGGACCCTGCGGACCCGGAGCACGCACCGGACCCCGCACCCCGCGAAGCCGCCCCCCAACCACGTTTCGGCCCGGACCGGCCGACGTAGCGACCCCGCCGTGGCCGACGCAGCCACCCGCAGTGGCCGACGTACCGCTTGCCGTGGCCCGGTGCCGGGACGACGATGGGGCGCTCCGGGTACCGCGGCACCACGGGAGGGTGACATGGACGATCCTTCGGTGGCGCTGCCGGGCGGGGCCGATCCCGCCGAGCGCACGCGCGAACTGCGGCGGGCCCATGCCGTGTTCACCCGGGACGGGCGGGTCGAGGCCCCGGTCCGGGCGGTGATCGCGCGGTCCTGGCGGCGGTGCGCTCGGGCCCGCGTCAGCCCGGAGTGCGCGCCCCGCGTGGAGCTCGCGGAGGCGCAACTGCGGCCGTACCGCGAGGAGCACCCGCTCTCCCGCGTGATGCCGCTGTTCCGGGAGCTCGTCGGGGAGTTCGCCGCACAAGGGGCGCATCTGCTGGCGGTGTGCGACGCGCGCGGCAGCCTGCTCTGGGTGGAGGGCGAACCGGACACGCTGCGCCGCGCGGAGCGGCTCGGCTTCGTCCCGGGCGCGCGGTGGGCGGAGACGGCGATGGGAACGAACGCCCCCGGTACGGCGGTCGCGGTCGGCGAGCCCGTTCAGGTCTTCGGGGCCGAGCACTTCAGCCGCCGGGTCCATCCGTGGACCTGTGCGGCGGCCCCGGTTCGGGATCCGCGGACGGGCCGGCTGCTGGGCGCGGTGGACATCACCGGCGGCGACGGCCTCGCGCACCCCCACTCGCTCGCGCTCGTCCGGGCGGTGGCCCGGGCCGCGGAGGCCCAACTGGCCCTGCTCGACCCGGCACCGCCCGCCGTCGGGGACACCCTGACCGCCCTCGGCCAGGACGAGGCGCTGCTGGTCACCGGCGGGCGGACGGTGCGGCTGGGCCGGCGGCACAGCGAGATCATGGCGCTGCTGGCGCACCATCCGGAGGGGTTGTCGGGCGAAGAACTGGCGATCGCACTCTACGAGGACGAGTCGGTGTCACCGGTGACGTTACGCGCCGAAATCTCCCGCCTGCGCGCCCTGTTGGGCCCGGCCGCCCCGCTCTCGCGCCCCTACCGCACCGCCGGCCCGCTGGACGCGGACTTCACCACGCTGACCCGGCACCTGGCCGCCGGCGCGGTCTCCGCCGCCCTCCACCACTACCCCGGCCCCCTCCTCCCCGCTTCGACCGCGCCCGGCATCGTGCGGCTGCGCCGCCGGATCGAGGACCAGGCGCGGGCCGCCGTCATCGCCCGTGCGGACGCCGGGCTGTTGACCGACTGGGTGTGCAGTCCGTGGGGCGCGGACGATCCGGAGGCGTGGCGGGCCCTGGCCGCGGCGCTGCCGCCCGAGGGCAGGCCGGCCGCGCTGGCCCGCGTACACGCCCTGGACCGCGAGCTCGGCATAACGAAGCCGTCGTGGCGCGACCGCAGCACGTGTGCAACGTATCCGCAACCTGTCCGCTCCTAGCCTCCCCCGAGCGCTGTCCGACGGTGGCCGGCGCCCGTCACGTGGGAGGACACCATGGCCCGTTACGCTGCGCCCGGTACCGAGGGGGCGCTCATGTCGTACGCGTCCCGCTACGACCACTTCATCGGCGGCGAGTACGTCGGACCCGCCCGCGGCGAGTACTTCGCGAACCCCTCCCCCGTCAACGGCCAGACCTTCACGGAGGTCGCGCGCGGCACGGCGGAGGACGTGGAGCGCGCGCTGGACGCGGCCCACGCGGCCGCGCCGGCCTGGGGGCGGACCTCGGTGGCGGAGCGGTCGACCATCCTGCTGCGCATCGCGGACCGGATGGAGCAGAACCTGGAGGCCCTCGCGGTAGCGGAGACCTGGGAGAACGGCAAGCCGGTCCGCGAGACCCTCGCGGCGGATCTCCCGCTCGCCATCGACCAGTTCCGCTATTTCGCGGGAGCCCTGCGCGCCCAGGAGGGGGCCCTGAGCCAGCTCGACGACGACACGGTGGCCTACCACTTCCACGAGCCGCTGGGTGTGGTCGGGCAGATCATCCCGTGGAACTTCCCGATCCTGATGGCGGTGTGGAAGCTCGCTCCCGCCCTGGCGGCGGGCAACACCGTGGTGCTCAAGCCGGCGGAACAGACCCCGGCCTCCGTCCACTACTGGCTGAGCCTGGTGACCGACCTGCTGCCGCCGGGCGTGGTGAACATCGTCAACGGCTTCGGTGAGGAGGCGGGCAAGCCGCTCGCCTCCAGCCCGCGCGTCGCCAAGATCGCCTTCACCGGGGAGACCTCGACCGGGCAGCTGATCATGCAGTACGCGGCCGAGCACCTCAAGCCGGTGACCCTCGAACTGGGCGGCAAGAGCCCGAACCTCTTCTTCGACGACATCTGGACCACGGACGACGACCTGCGCGACAAGGCCCTGGAGGGCTTCACCATGTTCGCCCTCAACCAGGGCGAGGTGTGCACCAGCCCGTCGCGCGCCCTGATCGAGCGCGGCCGGTACGGGGACTTCCTCGACGCGGCGGTGGCCCGCACGGAACTCATCGTGCCGGGCCACCCGTTGGACACGGAGACGATGATCGGCGCCCAGGCCTCGGAGGAGCAGCTGCGCAAGATCCTCTCGTACGTGGAGATCGGCCAGCGGGAGGGCGCGAAGATCCTCACCGGTGGCGAGCGCCGGGAGCTGGACGGGGACCTGTCGGGCGGCTTCTACGTCGAGCCCACCATCTTCGAGGGCGACAACCGCATGCGGATCTTCCAGGAGGAGATCTTCGGCCCGGTGGTGTCGGTGACCTCCTTCCAGGACTTCGACGACGCCGTCCGCATCGCGAACGACACGGCGTACGGCCTGGGCGCGGGCGTGTGGACCCGCGACATCAACACCGCCTACCGCGCGGGCCGCGCGATCCAGGCGGGCCGCGTCTGGACGAACTGCTACCACGCCTACCCGGCCCACGCTGCTTTCGGAGGGACGAAGCAGTCCGGCATCGGCCGCGAGACCCACAAGATGATGCTGGAGCACTACCAGTGGACCAAGAACCTGCTGGTCAGCTACTCGCCGAGGCAGGTCGGCTTCTTCTAGGGCACCGAGGGTGGCGGGTCATCCGGAAGGCGTCGGGTCGAGTCGGTAGCCGTGGCCGCGGAGTGTCGTGATCTGCGGGAGGTGGACGGTGCCCGGTGCCGCGGCCTCGGCCGTGTGGAGTCGGCGGCGGAGGGAGGCCATGGTGACGTCGAGGGTCTTGGTCGGGCCGAACCAGTTCTCGTCCCACACCTGTGCCATCAGCGTCTCCCGGGAGACGGCGCTCCCCTGGTGGCGGGCGAGCTCGGCGAGGAGTTCGAACTCCTTCGTCCGCAGGGGGACCTCCTCGCCCGCAACCAGCACACGCCGGGCTGCCGTATCGACGGTGAGGTCTCCCAGCTGGATGGGCTCGTTCTCCTGCTGCGCCTCGGATGGAGGTCTGCGGCGCAGGTGGGCGCGCAGGCGGGCGAGGAGGACGGTCATGCTGAAGGGCTTGACCAGGTAGTCGTCGGCGCCCGAGTCCAGTCCCGCGATCACGTCGATCTCGTCGGTGCGGGCGGTGAGGATGACGATCAGGAGGTCCGGAAGGTCCTCGCGCAGGCGGCGGGCGAGGTCGATCCCGTCGAGGTCGGGCAGGCCCAGATCGAGGAGGACGAGGTCGGGCGGGTTGTGGTGGGCGGCGGTCAGGGCGGCGGAGCCGGTGCGGCACCAGGTGGTGGTGTAGCCGTTGCCGCGCAGTCCGCGCTCCAGGTGGCGGCCGATGGTGTCGTCGTCCTCGATGACCAGGGCGGTGGGCGGGCGCCCCGCGGTACCGGTGCTCATGGTGTGAGGTTATGGGCTGGTCACGGTTCGCGGAGCTCTTCGACGGCGGGGCGGCCGGAGCCGCGGGCGCCGTGCAGGGCGGCGGCGGTGAGGGCCGCGAGCGTCGCGAGGAGGGTCAGGGACAGGTAGGGCCAGGGGAGGGACAGGGAGGACGGCGGCGGGTCGAAGACGCCAGTGAGGACCTTCACGAGCATCTGCGCGAGGGCCCAGCCGATGAGAGCGCCCCCGGCGAGGCCGGCGAGGGCGACGGTGGCCGCCTCGGCGAAGACCATGCCGCGCAGATGTTGCCGGGTGGCGCCGAGAACGCTCGCCACCGCGAGGGTCCGGCGGCGCTCGGTCAGACCGAGGGCGAGTACCGCCCCTCCGGAGCCCGCGGCCAGAGCCACGGCGAAGCCGAGTTCGATCCGGGTCAGTCCGGCGAGGTCCACAGACGTGAGGCTGGAGCCGACGGCGGATCGGGTCTGGGTGAGGTCGGTGACCGTGGCCGTGGCGCCCAGTCGCTCGCGCAGCCGGGCGGCGACGGCCTGCTGGTGTACGCCGCCGGTGTCGACGAGGAAGGCGCCGACGGCGTCGCTGCCGGTCTCGCGGGCGACGTACGCGGCGTTGGCGACGAAGAAGCTGTCCTTGGGGGCGGTCGGGAACTCCTTGACGACGCCCGCGTAGTGGAACTGCACCGTGCGCAGCTGCTTGGTCCGGTCGTCCTGGAGGCGCAGGTTGAGCCGGTCGCCTGGGGTGAGCTGGAAGTCCTTCACCGTTTCCTCGCTGACGAGGACCGAGTCGGGGCGGGCCGCGAGCTTGTCCAGGAGGCTCCGGGCGCTGCCGCCCGCGAAATAGGTGTCCTGGAGCGCGGTTGCGGAGGTGATGGTGGCGGGGTTGACGCCATAGAGGTCCTGGAGGTCGGATCCGACGTAGGCGAAGCGGTGTTGGAGCGGTTCGACGTGGCGCACTCCCTGGACGGAGGCCAGGGCGTGCCCGGCGTCGGGGCCGGTCGTCGCGCCGGGTGACCGGGTGACGGTGACGTCGGCGCCGTTGGTGAGCTGGGCGTCCACTTCTGCCTGGTGGCGGTAGGTGTCGTTGAAGGCGGCGGTGGAGAGTGCGAAGGACACGGCGAGGGCGAGCAGGACGACGGAGCGGGCCAGGACGCGGCGCTGGCGGGCCATGCCGGAGGCCGTAGCGGCGGCGAGGGTGCCGGTCAGCGGCCGGACCAGGAACGTGAGCGGGCGCCGGCCGTGGGCGAAGGCGTACGTCGTCAGGCGCCACAGGAGCAGCGCGGAGCCCAGCCACAGCAGCGCGGGGCCGAGGAAGGCCCAGTAGGACACCGAAATGCTCGCCACTCCTTCGGGGGCGAGGACCAGGGCGTACTGGTTGCCGGCGGCGGCCCGGAAGAGGAGGAGCGCGACCGCCAGCAGGATGAAGTCGAATCCGGTGCGCTGCCACAGGGGGGTGCCGGTTGACGGGAGGCTGCGGCGCGCGGAGGTGACCGTGATGGTGCGCTGGTCCCGTACGGCGGGCAGCAGGACGGTCGCGGCCGCGACGGCCGCACCGATGGCGAGGGCGATGAGGGCCCAGCGCAGCGGTACGAGGCCGGCGGCCCCGAACGAGGCCGGGCCGAAGGCGATCCGGCCGGCCAGGGCGGCGAGGGCGATGCCGAGCAGGCCGCCGCCCAGGCCGATGGCGCCGGCCTCGACGGCGGCGAGCGCGGCGACCCGGCGCCGGTCCAGGCCGCGGGTGCGCAGCAGGGCCTGCTCCCGGCGGCGGCGGTCCGCTCCGGCGCTGACCAGGGCGGAGGTGAGCAGGGCTGCGAGGACCACGCCGGGGGCTCCGAGGAACAGGAAGAGCAGCTGGGCGTACAAGGCGTCCTGGCGGGCGGCGTCCAGGGCCGCGCCGAGGTTGTCGCCGACCTGGACGGCTCCGGAGAGGCGGGCTTCGAGGTGGTGGGCGGCTCCGGTGACGGCCGTGAAAGCGGCGGCGGGGTCGGCGGGCAGGCCCCCGTCCCTGGCTGCGTGCACCTGCGTGGTGACGGCGGCGGGATCCAGGGCCCTGGTGCGCGCGGTGAGGGAGTCGAACAGGGCGGCGGGCAGGAGCACGACGTTGTCGGGCGGGGCGGCGGGTTGTGACTGGGGCGGGGCACCGACCCTCTGGAACAGGGAGTCGGCCTGGGGCAGGTCGACGACTCCGGCGACCGTGACGGTGGTGTCGGCCGAGCCCGGCAGCGCGATGCGGACGGTGTCGCCGGGTTCGGCGTGCAGGTTGGCGGCGGTCTGCTGGGCGAGGAGGACTCCGTCCCGGGCGCCGGTCAGCGGCCGTATCTCGCCCGGGAAGGCGCTGCGGTAGCCGTCGGGGATGCCGAGCACCACGCCGTCGCCGGTGGTCTGTACGGAACCTGCGGCCTTCGTCTGGAAGCCGGTGCTGCGGGCATAGGTGACGGGCAGTGCGGTGCGGATCCCGGGGGTGTGGCGGATCGTGTCGAGCACGGTGGCGGGCTGCGCGGTGGGCTGGAGCTGTACCTGCCAGTCGACGGCGACGAACCGGGCGGCGCGTGCGGTCATCGTCGAGCGGGAGGCGGTCAGGAACGTACCGAGCGCGGCGATGAGTGCGACGGCGAGGGCTACGGTGAGCGCGGCCACGAGGAGCCTGCCGCCGCGGTGGCGGAGCAGGCCGGCCAGCCAGGCGGTGATCACGGTGTGCCTCCTCCGGCACCTGCGGCCCCGGTCTCGGGCACCACGTCCTGGAGGAGGTCGTCGATGCGCCCGACGATGGTGAGGTCGCTGCGTCCCGCCGGTTCGTCGGCCAAGGCGAGGTGGGGCAGCGCTGCGAAGAGCGCAGCGGCGGGTACGAGGAAGAGCGCGACCAGGGCAAGGAGGCCGCGGCAGTGCCGGCCCCTGCCTACCGGCCGGCCGGTGTTCACGGTGTGCCTCCGTCCGGGTACAGGAGGAGTCGGCCGTCGCGCATGGTCCAGTGGGTCCGCAGGCGTTCTCCGACGGCCGGGTCGTGGGTGCTCACCACCAGGGCGGCGCCGATCTCGTCCACCGCCGACAGCAGGACGTCCACGACGTGGCGGCCCGTGGTGCGGTCGAGACGGCCGGTCGGTTCGTCGGCCAGGACGAGCCGGGGCCGGGAGGCCAGCACCCGGGCGACCGCGACGCGCTGCGCCTGGCCTCCCGAGATGTCGTCGGGCAGTCTGTCGGCGAGGTCTGCGACACCGACGCGCTCCAGGGCGGCGAGCGCCCGCACACGGGCGGGGTCGGCGCTCTCACCGGACAGCACGAGCGGCAGCCCGGTGTTCTCTGCGACGTCCAGGGTGGCGATGAGGCTGGGGCTCTGGAAGACGACCCCGATGGCCATCGCCCTCGCCCGTACCCAAGCCTGCGGGCCGGCGCCTTCCGCGTACCAGGGCCACACCACTTCGCCGCTGGTCGGCTGTTCCAGTCCGGCCATCAGGTGGAGCAGGGTGGACTTGCCCGACCCCGAGGGCCCCATGACGGCGATCCGGTCATGGGCGTCCACCTGGCAGTTCGTGCCGTGTACGGCGACCACCGCCGCGGGCCCGCGCCCGTACGTCCGCCCGACGTCCCGGCAGGCGACGAGCACCCGGCCGGTCATGGCCGGAGCCTTCCGTCGCGGAGGGTCAGGACCCGGTCGGCGCCCCCTACGACGGCGGTGCTGTGGGTGACGAGGAGCACGCCCCGCCGTCCGTCGCTGCCTCGGGCCCGCAGCAATTCCAGGACGCGGCGTTCGGTGCTCCCGTCGAGTTCTCCCGTGGGCTCGTCGGCGAGCAGCAGGTCCGGGTCGTTGGCCAAGGCCACGGCCAGTGCGGCGCGCGCCAGTTCGCCACCGGCCAGTTCGCGGGGCAGGGCGTGGGCCCGGCCGAGGAGGCCCACCTGGTCCAGGACTACGTCGATGTCCTGCGCCGGGGTGCCGTGGCGGCCGGCGGCCGTGCGGGCGAGGCGGATGTTGCGTGCCACGTCGAGGTGGGCGATCAGGTTCTCCGTCTGGAGGAGGATGCCGATCCGGCGGGCCCGGATCTTGGCCCGCTCCGCCTCCGGGCGGTGGCTGATCCGCTCCCCCGCTATCCGTACGGACCCGCCGGCGGGCTCGTCGAGGCCTGCGAGGCAGGCCAGCAGGGTGGACTTCCCCGAGCCGGAGGGGCCGACCACGGCCACGAGCTCTCCCGGGGCCACCGTGAGGGACACTCCGCGCAGGGCGAGGGTCTCCTCCTCCCCGGCGCGGTAGAAGCGGTACAGCTCGCGTGCGTCGAGGGCCGGCGCGGTGCCCGCGCGGCCAGTGCCCGAGTCCATCACCGCCACCTCAGTGAGTCGGTGACGGTCCGCCAGGGGTCGACGTTGTCGGCGTTGACCGGTCCAGAGAGGGTGACGACGACGTCACGGCCCTGGTGGTGGAAGACGTACCGCTCGAAGGCGTCGCGGACGGCCTTGCCCGTGACCGGGTCCGCGGCCGAGTTGCCCTGGTAGGTGTACAGGACGGCAGTGCCGGCCTTGCGGCTGACGTCGGTGGCCTTGCCGGGTGCGAAGGCGGGGACGGTCTTGGCCAGCGACGGCACGTCCCCTGCGGTCACCGAGGCGGGGGTGGGCGGCTTCGCGGCGGGGTGCTCGGACACTTCGATGCGGTTCAGCTTGTCGGTGAACGTGGTGACGGGGCCGGTGGTGGTGCGCGCCCAGCCCTCGGGCACGCTGATCGTGAACCCCGCGCCGGGCGGCACGAAGGGCACATAGGCCTGGTTGTCGGGGATGTCACCGGGTGGGTTGGACTCGGCGGGGGCGGGCGGTGGCGGCTTCGGGCCGGCGGCCGTGGCGGAGCCGGACGCACCGCATCCGGCGAGGACTGCGGCGAGGAGGACGACTCCCGCACAGGGGGCGAGCGTGCCGCGTACGTTCATGAGGACCTCCGCAGGACGAGGTGCCTTCCACGCTAGGCAGCGGGAGGTGAAGCGCCGGGGCGGCGACGGTTAGACGACGGCAAAACCGGATGCCGGACGCCATGATGGGCGCATGAGGCAGCGTGTGGTGCGTGTCGCGGTGTCCGCCGCGCTGGTGGCCCTCGTCCTGCTGGCCGGGCCGCTCGCCTGGGTCATCCACCGGTCCTTCTTCGAGGACGAACGCGGCGCCCTGGAGCGTACGGCCCTGGCCGCGACGGTCACGGTGGGGCCGGAGTTCGCCTCCGGCGACACCCTTGAGCTGACACCGCCCAGGCCGGGCGGGAGGCTGGGGGTGTACGACCTCGCGTCGCGGCTGCGCGCGGGCACCGGAGTGCCGGTCGCGGACCGGGTGACCCGTGAGGCGGCCGTCGGCAAGGCCGTCAGTGGCCGCACCGGGGCGGACCTGGTCGTCGCCGTTCCGGTGGTCTCCGCCGAGAAGGTGATCGCGGTGGTGCGGGCCACGGTCCCCGCCCGGTCGGTCTGGACGCGCGTGCTGTGGGCCTGGGCGCTGCTTCTCGGAGTGACCCTGGTCGCGCTGGCCACGGCGGTCCTGGTGGCACGTCGGCAGGCCCGCGCGCTCAGCGCTCCGGTGGAGGCACTCTCCCGTACGGCCCGGGAGATCGCCGCCGGCGACCTCGGCGCCCGGGCAGCGCCCTGCGGGATCACCGAACTGGACCAGCTGGCGCGCAGCCAGAACACCATGGTCGAGCGGCTGACCCAACTCCTGCGCCGGGAGCGCGACTTCAGCGCCAACGCCTCACACCAGCTGCGCACTCCCCTGACCGGTCTCCAACTCGGCCTGGAGGCCGCCCAGCAGCTCCCGCCGGGCTCGGACCTGCGCCCCGCAGTGCGGGAGGCCCTGCAGACGGCACGCCATCTGGAGGAGACGGTCGAGGAGGTACTGCGGCTGGCCCGGTCGGGGGCCGGCGGCGGGCCTCCGCTCCCCCGCGAGCCGCTCGGCCGGGTGCTGGAGCGGGCGGAGTCGCGGTGGCACGGTGTACTCGCCGCCGCCGGTCGACGGCTGGAGGTGCGCTCACAGCCGGGGGCCGACTCCTTCGAGGTTCCCGGCCGTACCACGGCGCAGATCCTCGACGTCCTGTTCGACAACGCCCTGCGCCACGGCCGGGGTACGACCGCCGTCACCGCCCGCGAGACGGCCGGGGCCGTCGCCGTCGACGTGGCCGACGAGGGGACGCTCACTCTGGACGCTGCGGCGGTCTTCGCGCGCGGGGCGACGGGCGGCTCCGGCAGCGGGATCGGCCTGGCGATGGCCCGGGAGCTCGCGGAAGCGGCGGGGGGAAGGCTGAGCCTGCGCCGTGCCGAACCGACCACGTTCACCCTGCTCCTGCCCGGCGCACAAGGCTGACCTGGCGCCGGGCAGGCCCCGAGCGGGTCAGCCGGGCCTGTGCGACGGGGACCTGCTGGACGGGCGTGTCAGCGCGGCTCACCTGGAGGTACCCGACGAGCACGGCGATCGGGACCAGCAGGGCGAGGCTGACCGCGCCGGTCCCCCATCCGAGCCCGTCGCGCGAGACGGGGACGCCCATCCAGTCCGCGAACGAGGCGCCGAGCGGCCGGGTGAGGATGTACGCGGCCCAGAACGCGGCCACCGCGTTCAGCCCGAGGAACCGCCGGAACAGCACCGGCAGAGCGATCAGGGCGGCGAAGAGGAACCCGGAGGGCAGGTAGCCCAGGTGAAGGGTCCCGGCCGTAAGGTCGCCCACCGCGGTGCCCAGGGCGAAGGTGGTGAGCACCGTCGCCCAGTAGAACAACTCCCGACGGGTGCTGTTGACGTTGGCCTTGAAATCGGCGAGGTCGGTGTGGCTGTAGCGGTCTTCCTCGCCGGTCACCTTGTTGCGGGAGACCTCGTCCAGCAGTTCCTTGGCGCCGTTGGCCATGGAGGTGGGGGTGATCTCGGCCGTGCCGACGCGCTTGTGCCACTGGGCGATGTCGGTGTCCAGCTGGGAAGCGAGGGCCTTCTCCTCGTCGCCGATCCTGCCGTCGGCCCACAGGGACTTCTCCAGCCGGTGCCAGCCGGTCCAGTGCTGACCGGGCTCCAGGCCGTCCTCGCGGACCTCGGTCTTCGGGTCGATGTCCCCAAAGGACTCGGCGACCGGCTCGGTGCGCTCCCAGCCGCGCCGCGAGGAGGCGAAGGCCCGCTTCGCGGCTTCCACGTCCCCGGCGCGGACGGCGTCGGTGAACGTCCTGACCGCGGGGAGGGACTCTTCGGCCTGCGCGAGCACGTAGCTGCGGTAGGACGCGACCGCCGCATCCAGTTCGGGGCTGCGCTTCTCGCCGCCGCTGCCGGTGGCCTTGACCTTGGTGCGGATGCCGTCGCCCTTCATGCCGGACTTGCACGCGAACTCGTAGTCGCCCGCCTTGATCTCGGCGGTGATGGTGGCCTTGGTGCCCGGACCGATGTTCTCGCGCTCCGCGACGACGCGGT
The DNA here is from genome assembly GCF_043201175.1 of Streptomyces sp. NPDC048337. NCBI lineage: Bacteria > Bacillati > Actinomycetota > Actinomycetes > Kitasatosporales > Streptomycetaceae > Streptomyces > Streptomyces sp. NPDC048337. Next base: position 238,182 of record NZ_JBICYR010000002.1, on the reverse strand, counting down.
CATCGGGGAAGAGCACGTACAGCTCGGTGACCTTGGATCCCTTGTTCTCCACTGCCACCAGGGCGCGGCCGCGGCCTCCACCGCACGTCGCCACGGACCGCCCCTGACTCGACGGCCGCTTGGGGCACCCGGCGTCGCCCAGCCCGGGCACCTACAGCCATGGCCGCAGCGAGCCAGGTCAGGGCGTAGAGCCAGCCGCCGAGGACATCGGTGGGCCAGTGCACGCCGAGGTAGACGCGGGTCAGGCCGACCGCGACGGCCCAGCAGGCGAACAGGACCCACCACAGCAGGGCGACGGCGGGCGAGGCCGCGCGCCAGACCGCCCAGGCCAGCAGCCCGGCCACCAGTGCCGAGGTGGCGGTGTGGCCCGAGGGGAAGGAGAACCCGGACGCGTGCGTCACCCGGTCGGCGACGGGCGGGCGCGGGCGGGCCACGCTGTTCAGGACGGCGTAGCGCAGGCCTTGGGCGAGCAGCAGGAATCCGAGCGCGCCCGCGGCCGTCAGCAGCTGGCCACGGGCACCCCGGCTCCATCCGGCGACGAGTCCGGCGATCACGGCGCACAGGTACGGGACGGGTCCGGTTCCGGTCGCGGTGACGCCGCGCGCGAGGGCGACCGCGAGGGCGGGACGGTGCCGCACAGACCAGCGGTGCAGGCTCTCGTCGAGCGGGTACGGGCTGCCGTGGTGGGCTGCGACGAGCGCGGTCAGTACGGCGAACAGGGCTGCGCACAGCGCTGCGGCCAGACCCCAGCGGGTGGCTCGTGATGCAGCGGGGGCCCTCACCGGGCGGCGACCAGGGGTCGCAGCCGCGTGCCGCTCAGCCGCTGCACGAGGGGGGCCGCGCGGCGGGCGGCGCGGGTCAGCAGCCAGGCGATGAACGCCCCGACGGCCAGGCCGAGTACGACGTCATGGGGGTAGTGGGCGCCCACCCAGACCCGGGAGAAGGCCATCAGCAGCGCGGCCGGCACGGCGACCGCCGCGAGTCGGCGGTCGGTGACCCACAGGGCCGCGGCCGCCGCGGCGGCGATGGCGGCGTGGTTGCTGGGGAACGACCAGTCGCCCAGCGGCGGGCAGGCCTCCAGCGTGACCGCGTGCAGGGTCTGGCAGGGCCGCTGCTCCCGGAAGACCGACTTGATGCCGGTGTCGGCGAGGAACGCGGCGACCACGACGAGGGGTGCCGCGAGCGCCATGGCGGTCCTGGCCGGATCCATCGTCACCCGGGCGCGCCACCAGGCGGCCAGCATCAGCAGGGCGAAGAGGGCGAGGCCGTAGTCGGACCAGGCGGTGACCAGGCCGTCGAGCCAGCCGGGGGCCCGCTGGGCCAGGCCGGTGATCCCGGTGTACAGGTTTCCGTCGACGGCGGGGCCGTCCAGCGCGAGCAGGCTCACTGCGAGCTTCCGTTCGAGGTGCGGCCGCCCCGCCGGCGGATGACTTCCACGGCGAGCGGGGCGAGGGAGATGAGTACGACGAGAGCGACGATCGGCAGGAGGTAGCGGTCGACATTGGGCACGGAGGAGCCGAGGGCGTAGCCGGCCAGCACCAGGCCCACCGTCCATACGAGCCCGCCGGTCACCTGCCAGAGCGTGAAGACGCGGGCCGGCACGTTCAGGGCCCCGGCCATCGGGTTCAGGACGGTGCGCACGATCGGCACGAAACGGGCCAGGACGATCGCCTTGGCGTGTCCGTACCGGTCGAGGAGTTCTTCGGCTTTCGCGGCGCCCTCGTGGAGTTTGCGGCTGCGGCTGCGGGCCAGCAGGGTGCGTCCGCCGCGCCGCCCGAGGAGGTAGCCGGTCTGGGCTCCGAGCAGGGCTCCGGCAGCGGCCGCACACAGCACTTGCGGGAGGGAGAGGTGGACCGGTCCGGTGTTGCCGGGCACACAGAGGAGACCGGCGGTGAAGAGGAGGGAGTCACCGGGCAGGAAGAACCCGACGAGGAGGCCGGTCTCGGCGAACAGGACGACCGCGACCCCGAGCGCACCGAAGGCCGACAGGAGGGAACCGGCGTCCAGCAGGTTGACGGCCTGCGGGCCGAGCGCCTGCGACGCCGCGGCGAGAGCGGGCAAGGTCATGTCGAACAGCTCCCATAGGGTGAGAAGAGCAGGGCCCGGGACGACACCCTGCCGACTGACGACTACAGTTCCGTAGACGGTCTACAGCACTGTAGACGATCGATGTGTGGAGGAGCGCACCCATGGGCGACAAGAACGCGGAGCGACGCCCGGCCGGCGAGCTGGAGGCCAGCGTGCTGGCGGCGCTCTGGGCCGCGGACGGCCCTCTCTCCCCGGGCCAGGTCCAGGAGATAGTGGGCGGGGCCCTCGCCCGTACGACCGTGACGACGATCCTGTCCCGCCTGTACGAGAAGGGCACCGTGACCCGGAAGCGGTCCGGCCGCGGGTTCGTCTACGTCCCCAGCGAGGACGCCTCCGGCCTCACCGCCCGCCGCATGCACGCCGAACTCGCCAAGGACGAGGACCGCGAGGCCGCACTGAGCCGCTTCGTCTCCCAGCTGAGCAGCGAGGACGAGCGCCTGCTGCGCGCCCTGCTCGACGGGGAAGGAGACTCGGCGTGATCGACACCGCCTGGATCCCCCTCCTCTTGCCGTTCCTGGTCGCACCGGCGGGCAGGCGGCTGGCCTCGAACCTGCAGCCGCGGCAGGCCATGTGGCTGCTGACAGTGACCGCGGCCGGTCTGGCCACCGCCAGCACCTGCGCCCTGGCTCTGCTGATCGTCCCCGGCGCCACCCATCTCCACGCAGTCGCCGCACTGGGCCACCTGCTCACCCCGCTCAGCAGCGGATCACCCGGCACCGTCATCTCAACCGCTGTCGCTGCCGCGTCCTTGCTCGCCTGGTGCACCGTCCGGCTGGTACGGGGCGCGCGGCGCCGCTGGAGCCAGCTCCGCCACGCCACGAGGCTTGCGGCCGACGCGAACAGCGAACTCGTCGTCCTGTCCGATGAGCACCCCGACGCCTATGCACTGCCCGGACGCCCGGGCCGCATCGTCATGACGACCGGCATGCTCCACGCACTCACGGCGCCCGAACGTGAGGTCCTCATCGCCCACGAGCGTGCCCACCTCCGGGAGCGCCATCACCTCTTCACCGCCGTGGCCGACCTGGCCGGGCTGTGCCACCCGGCGCTGCCGACCCTGCGTGAGCCGCTCACCTACGCACTGGAACGCAGCGCCGACGAATCCGCCGCCCGCGCCGCAGGCAGCAGGCCTCTGACCGCCCGGGCCATCGGCCGGGCCGCACTCGCCGCACACGCATCTTCCGCAGCCGGCCGCAAGCGCCCCGGCATGGCTCTCTCGGCGACCGCTGGGCCCGTTCCCCGCCGCGTGGCTGCCCTCCTCGGCCACGACACGGAGGCCGGGACGGCCCAGCCCTTCACCCGGCGCGCCGCGGTCCTGGTACTGGTGGCCTGCCTGGCGCTCTCAGCCGGCGCGTCCCTCCAGGCTGCCGACGACCTGCACGACGGCATCGAAGTCGCCCAGGGCGAAACCCGCTGACCGCGCGGCGCCGGAGACATCATGGCTGGTCAGACTCCTGTCGGCTCTACGGAGCTTCATCAAACTCCGCTCATGCCGCCTTCGGCGGCTACAAGCAGTCCGGCATCGGCCGCGAGACCCACAAAATGACGCTGGAGCACTACCAGCAGACGAAGAACATGTTGGTCAGTTACTCCCCGAAGAAGCCGGGCTTCTTCTGAGCGGGCTGCCTCGTCTCGGTAGCGTGACCATCTGTTGCACGGGGTGTCCACGTGTCCGGCTGGTCCGTGCGGGGGCTTTCGACTGTGAGTGATGAGGCTGCGATGAGTGAACTGGCGAAGCCCGAGGTCGACGTTCCGGAGGGTGACGCTCCCACCGAGCTGACCATCCGGGACCTGGTCGTCGGGGACGGGGCCGAGGTGAAGCCGGGCATGGTGGTCCGGGTCCACTACGTCGGGGTGACCTTCGAGTCCGGGAAGGAGTTCGATGCCTCGTGGGACCGGGGCGAGCCGTTCAAGTTCGCCCTGGGCAGCGGCAGGGTCATCAAGGGCTGGGACCGGGGGGTGAGGGGGATGAAGGTCGGCGGTCGGCGCGAGATCGTCGTTCCCCCGCGTCTCGGCTACGGCAATCAGTCTCCCTCGCCGTTGATCCCGGCGGGCTCGACCCTGGTCTTCGTGGTGGACCTGCTTGACGCGTATTCCAGCACGACCGGGTGGAGCAAAGCCTAGTTCCGCCTCCGCAGCGTCCGAACGGTTCCGCTGCGAACCTTGCGTCGCGGCCGGACAGAACCTCGGAGCGTGAAGTGGGGTGCCTGGAGGGGACCTTGCCCACCATCCTGGACGAAGCGCTCACGGTGCACGTCGGCTTCGGCACGGACGACGGGCCGGTGGTCATCCCCACCCTGCACATGCGAGAGGGGAACCGGCTGTTCCTGCACGGCTCGGTCCACGGGCGTTTCATGAGCGCCGCCGCGGCGGGCACCCCGGTCTGTGTCACGGCGACCCTCATCGACGGCCTCATCCTCGGCCGGGCCGCCTCCCACCATTCGGCGGCCTACCGGTCCGTCATGGTCTTCGGGCGGGCCACCGCGATCGAGGATGTGGAAGAGCGCGCCGACGCCCTCGCGCGCATCGTGGAATGCGTCGTCCCCGGGCGCCTCTCCGGCCCCCACGCGGCCCGCCGCCCCAGCAGGGAGGAAGCCGAGTACACCGCGGTGCTCACCATGCCCATCGAGGAGTTCTCGATCAAGACGCGCAGCGGCTTCGCCCGGGACGAGCCCAAGGACGACGCCGTCGAAGCCTGGGCCGGGTTCATCCCCTTCGCCTCCACCGCGGGCACCCCCGTGCCGGACAGCATCACCGGCACACGCTTCCCGGCTCCCGATCCCGCCGTCCTCGACCGCACCCGACAGCACTGATCAGCCCCTTCAGCGGCGGCCCCGGACCGCGATGACGGCCAGGGGGAAGGAGACGCGGGCCGGGTCGCGCAGCTCTGCGAGTCCGGCTTCGAGCTCCTCCTCGCTGAGCAGGCCGCGTTCGACCAGCGCGGGGGTCATGGTGATCAGGGACAGCCGCGAGACCTCCGCGACCGGGGCGCCCGGGTGGGAGGCGGGCAGTGAGGCCTCCGCCGTCACCTCCCGGTAACCGCAGCGGTTGAGGACGGAAGCGGCACGCGTTCCCCAGTTGCGCTCCATCCCGTACGAGTCGGCCAGCATCGCCCACGCGGTCTCGATGCTGCGGCGCAGCGGCGATGTCTCGGGCATGCCGGTGCACGGGAAGTTGACGAGTTCCTCCAGGTGGAGCGTGCCTCCCGGCACCAGCCAGCGACGCATCCGCTCGACCACCTGCTCGCGCTGGGGCAGGTGCATGAGGACGAACCTGGCATGGATCAGGTCGAAGGAGTGCTCGGGGAACTCGTCGACCGTGACGTCGTGGTGCACCACGTCGAGGTTGTCCGGGCGGTCGCGCGGCATGAGCGTGACGTCGAGTTCGGTGGCGGTGACGTGGCCGCGCGGACACTGGGCGGCCAGCCAGACGGCCGTTGTACCGGTCCCCGCGCCGACCTCGAGGCAGCGCCCGTCCTCCGGGAGTCGCAGTGCGGAGAGCCGCTGTTCGGTGTCGGGGTCGAATGCCTCCGTGATGGCCCGCAGCCGGGCCGCTTCCAGCGGGTTCGCGTGACCCAGTTCGTCTTCGTAGCGGCCCGTCGAACGGGAGTCGGCCGTGGACATCCTGTCTCCTCGCGGCGTCTGCCAACGTCGGGCCACGGACGCTACGCGCGCCCGCCCCACCAAGCTGCCGCCCGCCGCTCCGACAGCGCGGGGTCCACCCGCTCGGCTCATCACCGGGCCCGGTCCGGGCGGCGGTTCGCCGCGTGCCACACTCGCCCCGATCGGCGAGGTTGTTCACGGAGGGGACGAGAAGAGGCATGACGGACCACGACCTGACCGGGTACGAGCAGAGCACGTTCACGCACGAGGGGACCCAACGCCGGATCCTGCGGCGCGGCACCGGCCCCGCCGTGATCGTGATGGCCGAGATCCCCGGCATCACCCCGAAGGTGCTGGAGTTCGCGGACAGGGTCGCGGAGATCGGGTGTACGGCCGTGCTCCCGGTGCTGTTCGGCGAGCCCGGTCACGATCCCCATCCCGATGCGCACGGCCGGCTGGGCACCGCGCGGTACACGATGTCATCGATCCTCAAGGTGTGCGTGAGCCGGGAGTTCACCCTGCTGGCCACGGGCCGCAGTTCCCGGGTCGTCTCCTGGCTGCGCGCCCTGGCCGCCCAGGAGCACGAGCGGTGCGGCGGCCCGGGCGTCGGAGCCGTCGGCATGTGCCTGACCGGCGGTTTCGCCCTGGCCATGGCCACCGACGCCCGGCTGATCGCCCCGGTGCTGTCCCAGCCGTCGCTGCCGGTGGCCGTCTCGGCCGGCCGGTCGCGGACGATCGACATCAGCGCCGAGGAGCTCGCCGTCGTACGGGGGCGCTGCGAGCGGGAGGGTCTGCAGGTCATGGGAGTGCGGTTCAAGGGCGACCGGTTCGTTCCCGGGGACCGGTTCGCGTTCCTGCGGCGCGAGCTCGGCGACGCCTTCGTCGCCGTCGAGCTGGACAACGCCGCGGCCAACCCCGACGCCGTGCTTCCCCCGCACTCCGTGCTGACCGAGCACCTGATCGACGCCCCCGGCGAACCCACCCGGGCGGCGCTGGACCAGGTGCTCGGCCTGTTCCGCACGAGGCTGCTCGGGGGCGGGCACGGAGCCCGCTCCTAGCGGCCCGCCGAGGCGGCCGCGCGGTGTTCGGTGGGGGTCATTCCGTAGGTTTCGCGGAAGGCCCGGCTGAACACGGTGGCGCTGGAGAAACCCCAGCGCAGCGCGATGGTCCGCACGGGCCGCGTGCTCAGCTCCGGACGCGCCAGGTCATCGAAGGCACGCTGGAGCCGGCCCTGGCGGATGGCGGCCGCCACGCTCATGGGCTGGTCCTCGAAGAGGGTGTAGAGGCAGCGCAGGGAGATGTTGTGCCGGTCCGCCACCGCCCGGGGCGTCAGCTCGGGGTCGCCGAGATTGGTGTCGATGAAACGTGTGACCCGTTGCAGCATGGCCTGCGCCCTCGCCTCGGCCGGCGCCTCTTCAGGGCTGCCGAGCTGTTGCGCCAGGCACGCGGCCGTCAGGTCGCGGGCGACGGCCCCCATGGCGGCCAGCTCCGAGGGCCGGCAGCCCGCGCTGTGGGTGAGCACGGTGTCCAGGAATCCGCCGAGGATCGCCCCCGTCCCCCGGTCGGCGCGGATGCGCCGCGCGAGGAGGCCCTCCACCCGATCGGGCTGCAGGGGCAGGGCCGCACGCGGAATCTGCAGCATGACCGCCTCGACCCGGCCGTCGGCGCTGGTGGTGTGGTTCTGTGCCGGGTACGAGGTGTCGATCAGCACCATGTCCCCCGTGATCACCGACTCGTTCCGCTGCTGGGACGAGTTGAAGACGCCGTGCTTGACCAGTGTCAGCTGGTAGTGCTCGGGATCGCCCTGCCTGACGTGGGCCGCCGTGCGGCGGGCCTGCACCGGGGAGAAGGCGAAGGTCGACAACCGCAGGTCGCCGAGTTCCAGATCGGCGATGCTCGCACGGAAGTCGGTCGTGTGCCGGCTGCTGACGGACACGGGCAGGAGATCGCTCGACACCGTCTCGCAGAACCAGTCGAACCTGTCCGTTCCCGACACGGCCTCGGCCGATGCGTTCAACGACCCCATGCGCACCCCACCCCTCTGTCTGACACCGAATTATCAGCCACGGGCCGGCGGGAGATTGGGCTACGGTCGGCGCCATGGAGCCAATCCGTGCGGTCCTGATCGACATCGACGGCGTCCTGACCGTCTCCTGGAAGCGGCTGCCCGGAACGGTCGCGGCCATGGAGCGGCTGCGCGCAGCCGGCCTTCGGCTCGCGCTCGTCACCAACAACACCTCCCGCACCCGTGCCGCCATCGCCGCGCGCCTGGCCGACCTGGGCTTCCCCGTCGGCGCCGGAGACGTTCTGACCGCTCCGGCCGCCACGGCGGCGTACCTGCGCGAGCACTACCCCGGGGCCCGCTGCCTCCTCCTCAACAGCGGCGACGTACGGGACGACCTGCCGGGGGTCCCCCTCGTCGACGAGGGGGACGCGGAGGGGGACGCGGACGTGGTCGTGCTCGGCGGCGCGGGCGCCGAGTTCGGCTACGAGGCCCTCAACCGGGTCTTCCGGCAACTCCAGCGCGGGGCCCGGCTGGTGTCCATGCACCGCAATCTGTACTGGCGTAGCGAGGGCGGCCTCGACCTGGACACCGGGGCCTTCCTCGAAGGCCTGGAGAAGGCCTCCCGTACCGAGGCGGAGGTGACGGGCAAGCCGGCGCCCGCGTTCTTCGCGAGCGCCCTCGCCCATGTGGGTGTCGACGCGTCCGAAGCGCTGATGGTCGGCGACGACATCGAGTCGGACGTGCTGGCAGCCCAGCGGTCCGGCATCACGGGCGTCCTGGTGAGGACGGGCAAGTACCTCCCCGAGACGCACCGCGCGGCCTCGGGGACCCCCGACCACGTCCTCGGCTCCTTCGCCGACCTGCCCGCCCTTCTCCTCACCGGTTCCGGTACCTAGCCGGCCCGCTGGGGCGCCGCGGTTACGGCGCCATCTCGTACGCGCCGGAGAGGGCTTCGACGCGCTCCCAGATGCGCGCCGCGCGGGCCTCGTCGACGACCGGGCGGCGTACGGCGCCCAGTGCCCAGGTCTGCTGTGCCGCCGTGGCGGAGTCCTTGCCGTGCAGTTCGACGGCGTGGCCGGAGAAGTCGCGGACCAGCACGGAGAACAGCTCGTCGAGGACGTCCCGGTCCAGGTCCGTCAGGCGGGCCTGCTCCAGGATCAGCTGGGCGTGCACCACGAGCGCGAACAGCTGGCCCACCGAGAGGAGGAAGTCGAGGTCACGGCTCTGCTCCTCGTCGGGGGCGATGGTGGCGACGAACTCGCAGAGGGCGTCGGCCTGCTCGCGGAAGCGGGCCACGTTCGGCACGTCGGCGTACGCGTCGAAGGCGGGGCGCCAGTCGTGGAAGCGTACGGAGCCGAGGCCGCGGGCCGGGCCCTGCCGGAAGAGGAAGGCGTCGTCGGCCGCGTCGAGGCGGGTCGGCACGGCGGGGTGGTCGACCGGCTCCAGCAGGTGGTTGCGCATGAACTTGAGGATCAGCGCGAGGTTGACGTGGACGGTGCCTTCGAGCTTGGGCAGGCTCCGGATCTCGACGGCGGCCTCGGCGAAGTAGGTGTCCTTCTCGAAGCCCTTGGCGGCGATGACGTCCCACATCAGGTCGATGACCTTCTCGCCCTCCGTGGTCACCTTCATCTTCGTCATCGGGTTGAAGAGGAGGTAGCGGCGGTCCTCGGGACCGGCCGAACGGAAGTAGTCGACGGCGCGGTCGCTGAACAGCTTCATGCCGACGAGGCGGACGTACGCGTCGGCCAGCTCGCGGCGCACGTGCGGGAAGGCGGTGACGGGGCGGCCGTAGAGGATGCGGTTGTGGGCGTGGGTGACGGCCTCGTACATCGCGTGCTCGCAGATGCCGATCGAGGCGGTGCAGAGGTTGAACTTGCCGACGTTGACGGTGTTGAGGGCCGCGTCGAAGGCGGCGCGGCCGGTGTGCAGGACGTCGTCCGGGGAGACCGGGTAGGCGGCCAGACGGAACTCGCTGACGTACTTGGAGGAGTCGACGACGTTCTGGACCAGGTGGTACGCGGGGTGTCGGCTGTCGGCGGCGAAGAACACGTACCCGTCCGGGCCCTCGATGTCGGTGCGGCGGCCGAAGACGGAGACGAGCCCGGCGGCGTTGCCGTTGCCGATGTAGTACTTGGAGCCACTGGCCAGGAATCCGCCGTTGCCGTCGGGTTCCAGCAGCATGTCGGTGGAGTAGATGTCGGCGCCGTGGGTCCGCTCGGACAGTCCGAAGGCGAAGACCTCGCCCTGGGTGAGGAGTTCGGCGGCGCGGGCGCGGGCGGCGGCGTTGTCGCTCTGCCAGACCGGGCCGAGACCGAGGATGGTGACCTGCCACGCGTACCAGTAGTCGAGGCCGTAGAACCCGAAGATCTCGTTGAGGGCGGCGATCCGGGCGGTGTCCCAGCGCTGGTCCTCCTGCCCGGCGGCGGAGGCCGGGGTGAGGAAGGTGGAGAACAGGCCTTCCTTGGCCGCGAAGGCGAGGAACTCCCCCAGCCAGGCGCGGGAGCGGTAGTCCTCGATCAGCTTGCGCTTGCCTCGCTCCTCGAACCAGTCGATGGTGGCGCGGAGCAGCCTGCGGGTCTCGGGGTCGAAGTGCGCGGGGTCGTAGGTGTGCGGGTTGAACAGCAGGGAGTCGGCCATGGAGGTTCACCTTCGGAGGAGACATGAGGGGTGCCGTGACAGGCAGGGCGGTGCGGTGCGGTGCGGTGTTTGCGACGGGCTTCAGGCGGACCGTGGTGTCACGCCGAGGCGGTGGAGGGTGGCGAGGACGTCGTCCAGCCAGGCGATCGTCATCCGTTCGTACGCGATGCCGCCGCGCAGCACGACGTGCTGGAGCTCCTGTCCGGCGTCGAGCGGGGCGGGGGCATCGGGTCCGGTGAAGTCACGCTGTTCCCCGGCGAGATAGTGCGCGAGCCGGTCGCCGTGCACCTGGTGGTGCCGTTCCACCTCGCGGATCAGCGCGGCCGGATCGTCGAAGGCCGCGCCCCGGATCTTCACGGCGAGGTCGTGGCGCAGGCTCTCGGGTTCGATCGGCTCGTGCAGCCACCGGGAGAGGGCCGCGCGGCCGGGGGCGGCGACGGAGTACTCCTTCTTGTCCGGCCTGGCCTGCTGCGGCACCTCTCGGACGGTGAGCAGGCCGTCGCGCTCCATGCGTCCCAGGACGCGGTAGATCTGCTGGTGTGTGGCGGTCCAGAAGTAGCCGATGGACCGGTCGAACCGCCGGGCCAGTTCATAGCCTGAGCCCGGCATCTCCAGCAGGGAGACGAGGATCGCGTGGTCGAGCGCCATGCCCCGATCCTGCTATGCAACTCGTTGCATAAACAAGTGGCGGCGCCCCGGTGAGACGCGGCTCACCCGGGGCACGGCGGCGCTGCCGAGGGCGGTGGGCGCGGCCCGTTCGGCGGCGGCCTCGATCCGGAAGGTGGCCGCGTGCGTCGAGGCGGGCGAAAGCCCGGCGCAGGCCGGTGCCGCCGATGGCCACCCCGGCCATGCGGGCTCCGTCAGTCGTGGGTCAGCCGCGGCCTGTCGGGGCGCCCTCGGGCTGGTCGCTGGAGAAGGTGTAGTCGGACACTTCGCCGTACGCGCCCTCGAACGACAGCCCGAACGCGTTCGAACTGCCGGTGGTGCGGCCCAGCGTGAATTCCGGCGAGAATCCGAACATCGCGTTCTTCATCGTCGTGGGCCCGCCATCGGGCCCCCTCAGCGGCTCGAACGTGAGCTCGGTCTTCCCGCCGACGCTGAGTCGGGGACTCTCCCCGTCGGACAGGGAGACGCTCGCCCGTTCCAGGCCCAGGTACTCGCCGTAAAACTGCGAGAGCTCACCGAACGCACCGCCTTCGCGACCGGACACGATGCGCTCCAGGGCGTCGGTCTGTTCGTCGGTGGCTCCCTCGTCGATGACGAGTGCGACCTTCCAGTTGCCGGAGGTCAGGTTGGAGGGGAAGTGGTTGTAGAGGACGAAGTCCACCCCGGACAGGTCCACCTCGTCCAAGCGCCCTTCTTCCACGTGGAAGGCGGCGCACCCAAGGCATTCCTCACGCCCCTGCGGGTCGTGCGGCTTCGCGTCGACGGCGCAGCCGCACACCACGGCGCATGAGCATCCGGCCAGGTAGTTGCCGGAGATACTCCAGGTCATGGCTGCTCCCGATCGCTGGACGACGTTCGTCGTCCTCCCCCCTGGAGTTCTTGTACTTCAAGGCTAGGCGCACCTAGGGAGGGTGTACAGATCGGCGTACGCCCCGGCCCGGGTCAGGGGCCGATGACCTGCAGGGAAGCCCAGAGTGCGGCAACGGCGGCGGCGAGCGCGGCCGGGGTGGTCAGCAGGCCGAGCCGGGTGAACTCGCCGAGGGCGACGCGGTCGTCGTGATCGTGCAGGATGCGCCGCCACAGCAGGGTGGCGAGCGAGCCGACGTAGGTCAGGTTGGGGCCGATGTTCACGCCGATCAGCACCGCGAGGACGGGCCCGGGGCCGGCCGGGGCGGCGAGCGGGAGCAGGGCCAGGACGGCGGGCAGGTTGTTGATCAGGTTCGCCAGGAGCGCGGCCACCGCGGCGACCGCCAGCAGGGCCGGGAGGGAGTCACCGCCCGGCAGGACGGTCGCGAGGGCGTCGCCGAGGCCGTGGTCGACCACGGCCCGTACGACGACGCCCAGCGCCAGGACGAACAGGCAGAACGCGGGTGCGGCGGAGCCGCCGAGCCGTCGGAGCGTCGTACGGCGCCGGGCGAGCGCGCGGCCGGCGAGGACGAGGGTTCCGGCGAGCGCCGCCCAGGCGGGGCTCGCCCCCGCGAAGGAGGCCGCCGCGAAGCCGGCCAGCGTCAGCGCGAGGACCAGCAGCGTGAACCGGGGCACCGGCGCCGGGCCCGCCGCGTCCTGCGGAGGCTCCACGGGCTTGGCCAGGTCGGTGCGGAAGAAGCGGCGGAAGCCCCCGTACTCGACCGCGATCGCGGCCAGCCAGGGCAGGGCCATCAGGGCGGCGAAGCGGGTGAAGGAGAGGCCGCTGGCGGCGAAGGCGAGCAGGTTGGTCAGATTGGAGACCGGCAGGAGCAGGGAGGCGGAGTTCGCCAGGTGCGCGGTCGCGAACACGTGCGGCCGCGGCGGGGCCCCCAGCCGGGCTGCGGTCGCGAACACGACCGGGGTCAGCAGCACCACCGTCGCGTCGAGGCTCAGTGCCGCGGTGATCACGGCCGCGACGGCGAACACCCCGCCCAGCAGGGTCCTCGGACTGCGCCCGCACCGCCGGGCCACCGCATCACCGGCCGCCCGGAACAGCCCCTCGTCCGCACAGAGCCGGGCGAGCACCAGAATCACCGCGAGGAACCCGACCACGGGCAGCAGCTCCCGGATCCGCTCCCACGCGGCGTGCGGGGAGACCACCCCGAGCCCCACGAGCAATCCGGCGGCCGGGACGGCGGCGGCGGCCTCCGGCAGCCCGCGCGGCCGTACGACGGCGAAGGCCAGCACACCCAGCAACAGGGCGAACGACAGCGACTCGGCCACGACGGTACTCAGCGCGCACTCCCGGCAACGGAAACCAACCCGGCCGGACAGCGGCCACGAACCCGCCCACCAGGATGACACCCCGCCCGGCCGGCCCTGGCACGCGGTCCGGACGGGGTAATCGGCGTGCGGGTCGGCCGGTGGCCCCCGCCCGGGCGGGCAGGGATCGGATCATGCCCATGCTCGTCGGAACCTCGGGGTGGCAGTACAAGGACTGGCGCGGCGTCCTCTACCCGCACCGGCAGCCACAGCGGCTGTGGCTGGAGGAGTACGCCCGGCAGTTCGCCACCGTCGAGAACAACAACACCTTCTACCGGCTGCCCACGACGGAGGTCTTCGGGTCGTGGCGGGAGCGGACGCCCGAGGGGTTCGTCGTCGCGATCAAGGCCAGCCGCTACCTGACCCATCTGAAGCGGCTGCACGACCCCGAGGAGCCGGTGCACCGCCTGATGGAACGCGCCGCCGGCCTCGGCGACAGGCTGGGGCCCGTCCTGCTCCAGTTGCCGCCCGACTACCGGGCGGACGTCCCGGCGCTGGACGCGTGCCTCAATTGCTTTCCCGACGCGGTCCGGGTGGCCGTCGAATTCCGCCACGCCTCGTGGTGGGAAGCGGAGCGGGAGCTGCGGACGGTGCTGGAGCGGCACGGCAGCGCGCTCTGCTGGGCCGACAGGTGGTCGCGCCCGGTGACGCCGCTCTGGCGTACCGCGTCGTGGGGGTACGTCCGGTTCCACGGCGGCGTCGCCGAGCCGCCGCCGCGCTACGGCCGCCAGGCCCTGAGGTCCTGGGCCGTGCGCATCGCCGACGCCTGGCCGGACACGGCCGACGTGTACGTGTACTTCAACAACGACCTCGGCGGTGCGGCCGTCGTCGACGCCGTGCGCTTCGCCCGGACGGCGACCGCGCTGGGCAGGACGGTGAGCCGTACGCCCACGCTCCCGCCCCCGTGGTCACGAGGAGCACCCGACCGGTGACGTGGCGCGGCATGGGGACTCCTCCGCAGGCGCGGCGCCGACCCGCGTGCGAATGATGGAGAAGGGCAAGCCCGCACGCATCGAAGGCGTGGTTCACATGACGACAGCTGCCGACTCCTACGGACCGGTCACGGTGACGGCCGAGCTGGACGCACCCCTCTCGCGCTGGCTGTGGCTGATCAAGTGGATCCTGGCGATCCCGCACTACATCGTGCTCTTCTTCCTGTGGATCGCCTTCCTCCTGGTCAGCCTGATCGCGTTCTTCGCCATCCTCTTCACCGAGCGCTACCCGCGAGCCCTGTTCGACTTCAACCTCGGGGTGCTCCGCTGGTCCTGGCGGGTCTCGTACTACGCGCACGGCGTGCTCGGCACCGACCGGTACCCGCCGTTCAGCCTCGGCCCCGAACCCGGATACCCGGCCCGGCTCGACGTCGCCTACCCGGAACGCCTGTCCCGGGGCCTGGTGCTGGTGAAGTGGTGGCTGCTGGCCATCCCGCACTACCTCGTGATCGGCATCTTCACCGGTGCCGGGCACGCCCGTTGGTGCGGCGTCGGGCTGATCGGTCTCCTCGCGCTCATCGCGGTCGTCACCCTGGCCTTCACGGCGAAGTACCCGCGCGATCTGTTCGACCTGGTGGTCGGGCTGAACCGGTGGGTGCTCCGCGTGACCGCGTACGCCGCGCTCATGACGGACGAGTACCCGCCCTTCCGCCTCGACATGGGCGGCGAGGAGCGCACCACCGCCTTGTGACCGCGCGAGCCGCAGCCGGGCCGCTCGGGCGTAGGCTTCGCTCAGCGTGGACGCGACGGGGGCGGGGCACATGGCGGTGGAGACGGCACACAGGTGGGGTTCGACCCTCGATTCGGTCGTCGTGTACGCACAGGGCGCGCTCTGCCGGCGCCTGGCCCGGGGCAGTGTGCCGCCCGACGGCCGGGTGCGGGTGACGGGACTGCCCCGCTCGCTGGACCCGGGCTCGCTGCGGGCCCGTGTCCTGGGCGCCCCCGGGATCCGCGTGTCCGAGGCCCGGGTCGAGGTCGAGGCCGAGCCGCTGGGCAACGGCAGCGGTACCGGCACGACCGACGCGTTGCGGCGGGAGGTCGAGCGGCTGGGCGACGCGTACGCGGCCGCGCACGGACGCCGGGACCGGCAGCTGAGCCGGATCGAGGAGGTCAGGGCCCTCCAGCCGGTACCGCCCGCACCGCTCCCCGAGGACCCGCACCGTCGCACCCCGGTCGACGCGTGGCTGGAGCTCGCGGATTTCGTCGAGGAGCGGCTGACGGCACTTCACCACCGTCTCGTCGAGCTGGAGGAGGCGCTGCGCGACGCCGAGCACGAGCTCGCCGTCGCCGCCGACCGGCTCGCCCGCGCCTCGACCGACGCACCGTCGGCGCACGTGGAGACCACGGTGTGCGCGGTCCTGACGCTCGACGGCGCCGGTGACGCGGAGGCCGGGGCGGAGGTGGAGGTGGAGCTGGAGCTGGAGTACGGGGTGCCGGGCGCCGTCTGGGTGCCGACCTATCGCCTCACGCACCGTCAGGGCGACGGCAGCGGCCGTCTGCTGCTGCGCGCCTCGGTCGCCCAGCGCACCGGCGAGGACTGGACCGGCGTGCGCATCGCCCTGGCCACCGCCGATCTGCGGCGCCGGACCGATCTGCCGAAGCTCCGGTCGATCCGGATCGGACGGCGTCAGCCCGCCCCCGCGCCGTCCGGCTGGCGCGAGCCTCCGGCGGGGCTGGCCGGCCTGTTCGCCGGGTACGAGGCGGCCGGCCCCCGCCCGGCCGCGGCTGCCGGCCCCGGCTCCGCGGCCGCTCCCGTTCCACCGCCGCCACCGGCGCCCGCACCCGTACCCGCACCACAGGCCTACGGCGCGGCACCGACGCCCTCGCCGCCGGCCGGCAGGCCTCGTGCCCGCGGCGGGTTCGCGGGGGCCCCGGCCCCCATGGCACCTGCTGCTCCCGGCGCGGCCGCCCCGCCTCCGTCTCCGTCTCCGTCTCCGCCTACGCCCACGCCTCCGCCCGGTCCGCCGCAGCCGAGCGGCGCCGAGCTCGACTACGCCGCCCTCGTCCTGTGCGGCCCCGACGAGCCGGGTGAGCGCAGGGGGCGGCTGTTCCCCGGCTCTCCCGTCGACCCGGTGGCGGCCGAGCACCGCCGCCGCGCCGAGGCGGTGGCCGCGATGCCGCTGCCCGGACAGGCCGTCCGGCCTCGCCGGTCGGCGGGTTCCTTCGACCACCGCTTCGATGCCGCCGCCCGCGCCGACGTTCCGTCGGACGGCACCTGGCACACCGTCACCGTCGCCGAGGTCCCGGTCGGCCTGCGCACCGAGTACCTCTGCGTGCCGTCCGTGGAGCAGACCGTGTACGCGACGTTGGTGCTCTCCAACACAGGCGACCAGGCACTGCTGGCCGGCCCGGTGGAGGTGGTCGTCGACGACGACTTCCTGTTGACCGCGGACCTGCCCACGCTCGCCCCCGGCGGTGTCCGCCGGGTGGGGCTGGGGCCGGCCGAGGGCATCCGGGTCACCCGCCGCACGAACCTGCACGAGTCGACGTCGGGCCTGCGGGGCAACACGACCGTCCTCGACCACCGCGTCCACGTGCAGCTGGCCAACGGGCTCGCGCGGCCCGTCACCGTCGAAGTCCGCGAGCGGGTCCCGGTCACCTCCGAACCGGACGTACGGATCGAGGAGCGGGCCGACTGGACGAAGCCCGAGGCGGGCGCGGGGCCCGAGCACCACGCCCCGGGCACCCGCGTCTGGCGGCTGGACCTGGCCGCAGGCGCCACCGCCGCCCTCGACGGCGGCTACGAGATCCGCATCCCGACCGGCAAGGCCCTGGTCGGCGGCAACCGCAGGAGCTGACACACGCATGTCCACGGCCCCGAAGCCGATCGCCCTCCCCGTCACCGCCGTCACGTGCCTCGAGGACCGCGCCCACGTCGAGCGCGCCGCCGTGCTCGACCTGGAGGCCGGGGTCCAGCGGCTGCGTCTGGGACCGGTCAGCGCGCTGGCCGTCGACCGGACCCTGCACGCCGAGCTGACCGCCGACCACCCGGCGACCGTGCTCGACGTGCGGATCGTACGCAGCTGGACGCCGCGCGGACCGGTGCCGTCCGCCGACGACGACTCCGCGTTGCGCCATCGCGTCCACGCCCTGGAAGAGGAGCGGGTGGCCCTGGAGCGGCGCCGCGACCGGCTGCACGCCCGCCTCGGCCTGCTCGGCCGGCTCGCCGCCGATCTGCTGCGGGAGATCGGCGAGGGCGCCGGCTCCGGGGAGACCGAACGGCCCCGCTGGGCCCGCGAACTGGACCGGGTGGACGAGGAGCGCGACGCGTACGCCGAGCAACTCCGCACCGTGGAGGCCCGGCTGGCCGCTCTCGCCGCCGAACTCGGGGAAGCGCAGCGCGCCATGCGGCTCTCCGAGGAGGAGCCCGCCGAGCTGGTCGGCCACATCGAGTTGACCGTGGAGACCGCGGCCGCCGGCCCGGTCGAGCTGCGCCTGAGCCACCTCACCCCCTGCGCGCTGTGGCGGCCCGCCTACCGGGCCGTACTCGACGGGGACGCCCTGACGCTGGAGACCGACGCGGTGGTCTGGCAGCGCACCGGTGAGGACTGGTCTGACGTACGGCTGACGCTGTCGACCGCCCGTTCCGCGCTCGCCGGCGAACCGCCGCGGCTGGAGGAGGACCGGCTGACGCTCAAGGACCGCTCCGCGGCGGAGCGCCGCACGGTCGACGTCGAGCTGCGCGAGGAGGAGATCGGGGCCCTCGGCCCGGCCCCGGTGCTCGGCCTGCCGGGGGTGGACGACGGAGGCGAGGCGCGCGTGCTGCGCTCCCCCGCGCCGGTCTCGGTGCCCGGGAACGGCCGCGCCCACCGGGTGCCGCTCTCCGTCTTCACGACGGCCGCGAGCAGCGAGTACGCCTGCTCGCCCGAGGTGTCGCCGCTGGTCACCCAGGTGGTGCGGTTCGACAACCGGTCCGGCCACGCGCTGCTCGCCGGGCCCGTGGACCTGGTCCGCGGCAGCGGGTTCAGCGGCCGCGGCACGCTGGACTTCACTTCCCCCGGCGCCCCCGCCGAGCTCGCCTTCGGCAGCTGCGACGACCACGGGGTGGTGCGGCAGACCGAGGAGTCCCGCGATACCACCGGGATCATGCAGCGGACCGTGGTCACCCGTACGGTCCGGCTGCACCTGTCACGGTTCTCCGCCCCCGGCGAGCGCGGCGACCGGGTGGTCGTCGTACGGGAGCGGATCCCGGTCTCCGAGGTCTCGGCGGTGGAGGTACGCCTGCGGAAGGAAGCCTGCTCCCCGATGCCCGAGGCGGTCGACGCCGAGGGGATTGCCCGCTGGGACGTCGCCCTCCCACCCGGCGGCCGGCGCACGGTCACCCTGGTCTACGAACTGTCGGCGAGCGGCAAGGTCGCCGGACTCTGAGGGGCGCAGGCCGGGCACAGTCCGCGGTAGGTGACCTCGACCCCCGAGACCGTGAAGCCGAACCGCTCCTGCGCCGGGAGGCCGGCCAGCGGGTCGCCGGTGGGGTGGACGTCGCGGATGAGGCCGCAGCCTGAGCACACCAGGTGCTGGTGCGGCCGGTGCGCGTTGGGGTCGTAGCGCTTCGCCCGGCCGTCGGTGGACACCTCCACGACCTCGCCCAGCGAGACCAGTTCGCCCAGGGTGTTGTAGACGGTCGCGCGGGAGATCTCGGGCAGTCGCCGTGTCGCGCGGGCGTGCACCTCATCGGCCGTGAGGTGGGTGTGATCGCCGTCGAGGACCTCCGCGACGACCCGCCGCTGCGACGTCATCCGCCAGCCGCGCCCGCGCAATCGCTCCAGCAGGTCACTCATATCGGCTCACCTTTTCAGGTTCGACGGGGCAACAGAAGTTTACCGGCATATCTGCGGGGAGCGGGGCGTGTTCTCGTAGCGGTGCGGTCTGTCGTGCGCGACCATACGGACGCCGATACGCGCTCGATTATCGGCGTCGTTCGCGTCAAGAGCAAACGGCCAGCAGAGGGAAACACCGAGACAGGAAGAAGGACGGACGTGTCCGGCAGCGAAAGCGAGAACCCCGCAATCTCCTCCCCGTCCCCCACGCCGACCCCACCCAGGACGAACCGGGACTGGTGGCCGAATCAGCTGGACCTCCAGGTTCTCCATCAGCACTCGCCCCAGTCCAATCCGATGGGTGAGGACTTCGACTACGCGGAAGAGTTCGCGACCCTGGACGTCGACGCGCTGAAGCGGGACGTCTTCGAGGTCATGACGGCGTCACAGGACTGGTGGCCTGCCGACTACGGCCACTACGGGCCGCTCTTCATCCGGATGAGCTGGCATGCGGCGGGGACGTACCGCATCGCCGACGGCCGGGGCGGCGGCGGCTCCGGCGCCCAGCGTTTCGCCCCCCTCAACAGCTGGCCGGACAATGCGAGCCTCGACAAGGCGCGCCGTCTGCTGTGGCCGGTGAAGCAGAAGTACGGACGGAAAATCTCATGGGCCGACCTTCTGGTATTCGCCGGCAACTGCGCCATGGAATCGATGGGGTTCAAGACATTCGGATTCGGTTTCGGACGAGAGGACATCTGGGAACCCGAGGAAATCTTCTGGGGACCCGAGGACACCTGGCTCGGGGATGAGCGCTACACCGGTGACAGGGAACTCACCGGCCCCTTCGGCGCTGTCCAGATGGGACTGATCTACGTCAATCCCGAAGGGCCCAACGGCAATCCGGATCCCCTGGCCGCCGCCCGGGACATTCGCGAGACGTTCGCTCGCATGGCGATGAACGACGAGGAGACGGTCGCCCTCATCGTCGGCGGCCACACCTTCGGCAAGTGTCACGGCGCGGTCGATCCCGAGTACATCGGTCCGGAGCCCGAGGCCTGCCCCATGGAGCAGCAGGCCCTCGGCTGGGTGAACAGTTTCGGCAGTGGCAAGGGCGTCGACACGCTCACCAGCGGACTCGAGGGCGCGTGGACCACCGAGCCGACGAGGTGGGACAACGGTTACCTGGACAACCTGTTCGCGTACGACTGGGAGTTGACGACGAGCCCGGCCGGCGCGCACCAGTGGACCCCGAAGGATCCCTCGGCCCAGGGCACGGTGCCCGACGCCCATGATCCGTCGAAGCGGCACGCTCCGATGATGCTGACGACGGACCTCTCGCTGAAGCTGGATCCGGTCTACGGGCCGATCTCGAAGGGCTTCCACGAGAACCCGGCCAGGCTGGCGGAGGCCTTCGCCAAGGCCTGGTACAAGCTGTTGCACCGTGACATGGGACCCCTCACGCGCTACCTCGGCCCGTGGATCGCCGAGCCGCAGCTGTGGCAGGACCCCGTACCCGCGGTCGATCACCCGATGGTCATGGAAGGGGACATCGCCGACCTCAAGCGCCGGATCCTCGCCTCCGGGCTGTCCGTCTCCCAACTGGCCACCACCGCCTGGGCATCGGCGGCGAGCTTCCGCGGCACCGACAAGCGCGGCGGGGCCAACGGGGCACGGATCCGCCTGTCGCCGCAGAAGGACTGGGAGGTCAACGCCCTGCCCGAGGTGGCCGAGACAGTGCAGACCCTCGACCGGATCCGGCAGGACTTCAACAGCTCCCAGGTCGGCGGGACGACGCTTTCGCTCGCCGACGCGATCGTCCTGGGCGGGTGCGCGGCCGTGGAGCAGGCCGCGAAGAACGCCGGGCACGAGGTCACGGTGCCCTTCGCACCGGGGCGTACGGACGCCTCGCAGGAGCAGACCGACGTACAGTCGTTCGCCGTACTCGAACCCAGGGCGGACGGGTTCCGCAACTACCTCCGGGCGGGAGAGAAGTTGTCGCCGGAGACCCTGCTGCTGGATCGGGCCAGTCTGCTGACCCTGACCGCACCCGAGATGACGGTCCTGACCGGCGGCATGCGAGCCCTGAACACCGGGTTCAAGCGGGCGCCGCACGGCCTGTTCACGCAGCGGCCGGAGGCGTTGACCAACGACTTCTTCGTCAACCTGCTGGACATGAGTACGGAGTGGAAGGCGTCCACCGCGGACGAGAACGTGTTCGAAGGCCGGGATCGTGCCACGGGGGAGGTCAAGTGGACCGCCACCGCCGTCGACCTCGTCTTCGGTTCGCACTCCCAACTCCGGGCCCTCTGCGAGGTCTACGCGTCCAAGGACGCGGGCGAGAAGTTCGTGCGTGACTTCGTCGCCGCGTGGGACAAGGTGATGAACCTCGACCGGTTCGACCTGGCCTGACCCCGTTGTCCCGGTCGGCCGCCCTTCGGCCGGCCGGGACGACGGCGGGATCCGGCCAGGGCCGACGCCGCCCGGAACGATGATCGCTATCGTGTGGCTTCCGGTTGGTGTTTCTCTGAAGGGGGATCCTTGGACGGGTCAGGCGCTGTCGACGTTTCCACTGCCGCGACCGTGTGCGTCATCGGTGCGGGATTGTCAGGGCTGGCGACAGCACACGCCCTCGCGACCAGGGGGATCGATTTCGTCTGCCTGGAGAAGGCGCCGGACGTCGGAGGGATCTGGCGTCAGCCGGGGGCCGGCGAGCGTGGCCCGGCCTATCGTTCGCTGCATCTGAACAGCGCCAAACAGCTCACCGGTTACGCCGACTTCCCCATGTCGTCCGAACTGCCCCTGTACCCCGGGCACGGGGACGTCGCCTCCTATCTGCGGTCGTTCGCCGAGTGGGCCGGGCTGCTGCCCCGTATCGAGCTGCGCACCGAGGTGCTCTCCGTACGACAGGACAGCTGCGGCGGCTGGACGGTCATCAGCAGGGACGCGGGCGGAAAGACGACGGAACGCCGCTTCGAGCAGGTCGTCGTCGCCTCGGGCCACAACACGGAGGCGGCGCTGCCGAGTCCGCTGCCGCCCGGCTCCGACTCCTTCGCGGGAACGATTCTGCATTCGATGGACTACCAGTCCGGCAGCGACTTCGCCGGTCAGCGCGTCGTCGTCGTGGGGATGGGGGCGTCCGGGGTGGACATCGCCGCGGATCTCTCCCGGCACGCCACGCGGACCGTGCTCTCCATCCGGCGGGGGCTGCACATCGTGCCCAAGCAGCTCTTCGGCACGTCCGTGGACCTGATCGCCGACGCGCCCTGGTGGAGCGAGATGTCCTTCCCCGAGCAGCGCCGCTTCGTCGAGCAGGCGCTGCTCGTGGCGCGGGGCAAGCTGTCGGACTACGGACTGCCCGAGCCGGACCACCCGATCTTCGCCTCGGCCGTGACCATCTCGGACGAGATCCTCAGCCTGATCCGCCACGGCGCGGTGATACCGAGGCCCGCCATCGAGTCCCTGGACGGCAGCCGCGTGTCCTTCACCGACGGAACCTCGGTGGAGGCGGACGCGATCGTCTACTGCACCGGATTCCGCATGGCCTTCCCCTTCCTGCCCGCCGGATGCCCGGCGGGTCCGCAGCAGGAAGCGGTCGAGCTGTACAAGCGTGTGGTCCCGCCCGACCGGGCCGGCCTGTACTTCACCGGCCTGATCCGGCCCCACGGCTCCATCACGCGCCTGGTGGAGGCCCAGGCGCGGTGGGTGGCGCGGATCATCGGCGGGGACACGACCCTGCCGGCGGCAGACGTCATGCGCAAGGAGATCAGCGGATACCTGAGCTCCATCGAGGAGCGCTACGGGCGGACCGCGGGTGCTTCCATCCAGGTCGACGTCGGCACGTACCTGCGGGAGCTGCAGGACGCGTAGTGCCCGGCTTCCGTGTCAGCTCGCGCCCGAGACGCGGACAGGTGCGCGCCGCTGGGACGGAACGGCCGCCGGCGGCTTGACCTCGTACGCCTCCGAGGAGATGTACGCGGTCACCCGCGGCGGGCGGCCCTGCTGGTGGGCGAGCCCCAGGTAGGCGATGAGCCCCACACCGTCCTCCGGGCGCCGCGAGGTGGCGGCGGCCAGGGACCGGACGAGCGGGGCGGGGTCCACGCCGTACCGGCCGAGGACGGCCACCGCCCGGTCGAGGACCTCGCCGTCGTGCGGGGCGTAGTCGCGGACCGGGATGTAGAGCGTGAAGCCGCTCGGCCGGCCGGTCGCCGTCTCGGTGAAGGCGTGGCATGACTGGACGGGACGGCGTCCTAGCCGTTGCTCCTGGCCGTCCCCGGCCTCGATGTCGGCCACGTCAGTGTCGTGCCCGGCGGCCGCGTGGAAGAACCGCTTGATCTCCGCCTGCGCGGGTCCTCCGGAGCCGTCGCCCACCCGGGACAGGCCGGCCGCCTCCGTGGCCGACAGGTCGTGGTGCGCGAGGTAGACCTTGACCCGGGGTTCCTCCCAGTCGCCCAGGTCCAAGGCGAAGAACAGGTGTCGGTCGCCCTCGGGCAGTGCCGATAACGCCTGGTGGTGGCCGAGCCGGCGGAGCGCCTCCCGCACCGTCGCGGCGGAACGTTCCTGCCCGGACGCCGCGGGGTTCAGGTACACCTTGACCCTGGGGACTCCGCCGGGGACCAGCTCCAGGGCGCACCAGAGCGCCAGCGGGCCCTCGGGGTTCGGCGGGAAGAACAGGTCCTCCAGCTCGTCCAGCCGTTGGGTGCTGAATCCCCAGCGTTGCGCCATCTCGCGGACGACCCGCAGTCCGGTGCGCCCGTTCTCCTCCAGGCTGCCGGCACCGCATCCCGGCTCCAGCAGCACACGGAGGGTCGGATCCGCGTCCGGTACGAGGGCGAGCGAGAACTCCACCGGCGTGTGGTCGTCGGAGAGGAAGGAGTCGTCGGGAGGCGGCAGATCGAGCGACCGCTGGGCGACGGGACCGAGCGCCGCGAGCACCGTCCGCGCGTAGGCCGCGGAGTCGGCCCCGGTCAGCCCCGCAGCCTCGCACAGCCGCAGCACCTGTCTCGCCGTATGACCGCCCAGTGTTTCCGCGCCCGTCGATTTCGGGGCGGCAGTCCGCCCTCCCACCGCGGGCCGGGGCGCCCAAGAAGATACCCGCCCCGTGCG
Organism: Streptomyces sp. NPDC048337; assembly: GCF_043201175.1. Classification (NCBI taxonomy): domain Bacteria; kingdom Bacillati; phylum Actinomycetota; class Actinomycetes; order Kitasatosporales; family Streptomycetaceae; genus Streptomyces; species Streptomyces sp. NPDC048337. Next base: position 214,103 of record NZ_JBICYR010000002.1, on the reverse strand, counting down.
GCGGGTATCGAGGGGGCCCAGCTCGGTGGGATGTTGCATGAAAGCGGCGTCGGCGGATATGTGGTCCACGACACCTCCTTGGTCTCGTAAGGACAACGGAACAACGCGTTCCTCACTACCCCCGAGGATGATCTTTCATGCGGTGGCTGGGGAGTTGGCCGAAACTGGCTGGATCACCGGGTGAGCCAGTTGAGGAACTGGCTCCACTTTCCTGAGCGTTCGCGCTTCGCGCCCGCCTCCGGCTGGTCGGCGGACGCGGGTGCCCCGGGGTGTGGCTGCAGGACGCCCGGGTGTGCGGTCCCGACCGGGGTGAACCGGGCGGGCAGCGTGGCAAGGCCCCGGTTGAAGGGGCCGGGGCGCCAGGTGAGGCTGTCCTCGGGCACGGCGAGTTCGACGTCGGGAAGCCGGTTGAGCAGGTTCTCGACGGCGGTCACGGTGATCTGCCGAGCGGGTTCCTTGGAGGGGCAGGCGTGGGGGCCGGCGCTCCACGCAAGGTGGGCCCGGTTGCTGCCGGACTGCCGCGCGGCGCTCAGCGCCGGCCCGGAGTTGGCGGCCGCGAAACTGACCAGCACGAGGTCGCCCGCCCGCAGCTTCTGCCCCGCGAAGTCCATGTCGGCCGCGGGATAGTGCGGCGCGAGGTTCTGCATGGGCGGGTTCTCCCACAGCGTGTCGTCGATGGCCTCGTCGATCAGGCCGCCCTTGTGGGCGTACTCATCGTGGGTGAGGAGCCGGTGCAGCGTGTTGCCGATGAGGTTCCGCAGCGGTTCGTTGCCCGCCACCAGCAGGAGGGCCAGCTGATGGACCATCTCCTCGTCGGTCAGGCGTGCCTGGTGCTGCATCAGCCACGAGGTGACGTCCTCGCCCGGTGTGGCCCGCTTGAGCGCCACCAGCTCACGGACGGCTCCGAACAGCACCCCCATCGCCTTCTCTGCGTTGATCCCGTCGAACATGCCGGTGATGCCGAACAGCACGCGGTCGCCGATGTCGGCCGGGCAGCCGAAGAGTTCGTTGAACACGAACAACGGCAGCTGCTTGGCGTAGTCGCCGAGCAGGTCCGCGGAGCCCCGGGAGCCGAACTGGGAGATGAGGTAGTCGGAGACACGCTCGGTGCTCTGGCTCAGCCGGCGCACATCGACGCGGGCCAGGCTGTCCGTCACCGCCTGGCGCAGCCGCAGGTGCTCGGCCCCGTCGCTGAACATGCAGTTGGGCCGGTACGCCAGCACGGGCACGACCGGGCTGTCCGGGCTGATCCCGCCTTCGGCGAGGTCCCGCCAGCGGCGGGCGTCCTTGCGGAAGGAGGCGGAGTCCTGGAGCAGCTGGAGCGCCGTCGTGTAGTCGGTGACGAGGGTGGCCTCCACGCCCGGGGCGAGCTCGACGGGCGCGGTCGGGCCGAAGTGGCGCAGGTAGGAGTAGTACGCCTGGGGGTCGGCGGCGAACTCCGGCCCGTGCAGGGGCACCCGGCCGCCGTCGTGGTGGGCCGGGCATCCCGGTGGGGGCACGGGGGCGGTGGGTTGAGTGTCCATGTCTGTTCCTAGCGAGCGCGGTCCAGCAGATGCCGGACGAGTGTGATCAATGCGTCGGCGGACGACTTCTCGTCGCGCGCGTCGCAGGTGACGACCGGGGTGTCGTCGAGCAGGTCCAGCGCCTCACGCAGAGCCCGCACCTCGCGGTCCGGTGTGCCGTCGAAGCGGTTGATGGCGATCGCGTAATCGAGGCCGTAGTGCTCGATCAGGTCGATCACGGCGAAGGAGTCGGCCAGCCGCTCGGGGTCGACCAGCACCAGCGCGCCCAGCGCGCCGCGTGCCATGTCCTCCCACATCTGGACGAAGCGCTGCTGCCCGGGCGTTCCGAAGAGGTACAGCACGACCCGGTCGCTGATGGTCAGCCGGCCGAAGTCCATGGCCACCGTGGTGGTGGTCTTGCCCCGGACTCCCCCGAGGTCGTCGAACGACTCGCCGGCGCGCGTCATCGTCTCCTCGGTGGACAGCGGAGGGATCTCCGATATCGCGCCGATGAAGGTGGTCTTGCCCACCGCGAAGTGGCCGACGACGAGGATCTTCACGGCGGTCTTCGTCGCCCCGCCGCGCACGTACGCCTGCTCATCCAAACTTGGTGCGGAGTGCATTCAGCACCTCCTCGAGGATCTGTGTGTCCGCCAGCGGGGCGCGCTGCACGGGAGGCCGGGTGATGAGGTAGCCGCCCTCGGTGAGGGAGGCGAGGAGGATCTTCACCACACCCATGGGCAGCCGCGTGTGCCCCGCGATCTCGGCGACCGAGAGGTAGCCGACGGTGCACAGGTCCAGCAGGCCCTGCTCCTCCGGCGAGAGCCGGGTCGGGCGCTGCTGGTGGTCCGCGGTCGCGGTGACCAGGGTGATGAGGGACAGCTGCTCCTCGGCGGGCAGGCCGCGTCCCTTGGTGATGACGTACGGGCGTACTAAATCGGCCGCCGCGGGCTCCAGATCCTCGAAGCCCGTCATGAGCGGGCGCCGAGGTTCTCACGCGGCGGCGTCATCAGGACCTTGCCCAGCTGGCTGACGAGCTGCTGCATCCGGAAGGTGATGTCCTGCATGTCGACGTCCGGTGAGGCCGAGACGCCGAGGTAGGCGCCCTCCCCCGCGGAGATCAGGAAGACCCAGCCGCCGTCGAACTCGACCAGCGTCTGGCGCCACTGCTGGTGGCCGCCCTCGACGAAGAAGCCGAGCGAGCGGCTGAGCGACTGCACGCCGCTCATCGCGGCGGCGACGGTGTCCGCGTTGTCCCGGTCGAAGTCCTTCGTCCGGGCCATGAGCAGGCCGTCGGCGGATATGAGGACCGCGTGCAGCGCCCCGGGAATCTCCAAGGCGCTGTCAAGCATCCATGACAGATTGTCGTTCACGAGACCTCATGCCCTTCACTGCTCGCATCACGTGTGTCACGTGTGCTGCTCGTCTGATCCGCCGCGTCCGAGCGCGTGGCCCGTCCGAACTGCGTGCCACGCTGGAAGGCCCCCATGATCGCCGCGGCTTCTTCATCGGAGCGCGTCGGCGTGGACGTCAGGGGGGCCGGCGTGTTGCCGGGCACGATGGCCATCGGCCGCTTGCGACGGCGCCTCGGCAGACCGTCCACGGTCGCGGACGCGGTCGCGGCGGGCTCGGGGCCGCGGGGATCCATTGCGGAGGCCCCGAAGACCGCGGAGGTCATGGGGGCCATGGGGGTGGCGGCGGCCACGGGGGCGGCCGGCGCCGGGACCTTCCTCTCCGGCATGGCCGTGAGCAGTTCGTGCGGCAGGAGGAGTACCGCGCGGACGCCTCCGTACGGGGAGTCGGAGTCCACGGAGGCCTCGAAGCCGAAGCGCTCACAGAGCACGCCGGTCACGGCGAAACCGAATTGCGGCGGGCTGCCGAGTCCCGAAACGCCGGAGACCCGCTCGCTCGACAGGAGCTTCGCGGCCTTGGCCCGCTCCTCCTCGTTCATGCCGACACCTGCATCGTCGACGACGATGCAAATGCCCTTGGGCACGGTACGAATGTTGATCTCGACGACGGTGTCCGGGCTGGAATAGCTGGTGGCGTTGTCGAGGAGCTCGGCGAGCGCCAAGGCCACCGGTTCGACGGCCCGGCTGGTGATACCGAAGTCGACCTGCGAAAGGATCTCCACCCGCCGGAAGTGGCGGATCCTGCCCTGCGCGCTGCGGACCACGTCGTAGACCGAGGCCACCTCGCGCTGCCGGCCCAGCCAGCCGTCACAGAGCACGGCGATGGACTGGGCACGCCGCCCGAACTGCGAATTCGTGTGGTCGATTTCCAGGAGGTCCTGGAGCATGACGGACTCGCCGTACTTGTTCTGCAGCCCGGAGATGATCAGCTGCTGTTCCGCGGCGAGGCCCTGAAGCGTCCGCATCGCGGACTTGAGGACGGATTTCGTCGCGTCCTGGGCCCGCTCCTTCTCCGTCTCGACGGACTTCGCGTAACTATTCTCCAACTCGGAGTAATGGCTCCTGAGAGCCTGGATCTCCCGCTGTAAAGTCCGCGCCGCCTTGCGCTGGCGAACAATGACGGCAACTGCGCCGAGGACGGCGACAAGGAGGACCCAGAGCACCGGGTTCTGTACGTAGTACGTCATAAGACTCTCTTCAGGCGACTGACGACCAGCTGCCGCATTCCGTCAATGCGGGCGGACCGGCGGACTGTCCGTACCGGGAGGTCAGGCCCGGTTGTCCCCCATGGTCGGAGATGTCGTCTTGCGCCCATCCGCCACTCGTAAGCGCGATGATCGTATCACCGGGCACGAACGTGTGACTGTTCGTCAATGTGTGCATTTCCGGTGCATATTGTTCCAACCCGACCCCCCTTCGGCACCCCGCTGAACGCCTGGTTCCGGCCATGCGGCAGCCGTGGGGGCCGACAGGTGTCGGCGGCCCAGCAGGCCTTGCCGCGCGGGGAGTTCACCGGCACCGGACGAACGCCCGTGCCGCGGCGGCCGCAGAACGGACCGTGACCAAGGGCGAGTTCAGGCAACCGGGCAACGCACCGGCGCGCGTCTTCGGAATTGCGCCACATTCGGCGGAACCGGGATTCGGTTCATTCCCGGATCGTCTCACCAGCCGGGATCGCCGGAAATTTATCTCCGTGCCATACGGCCGCAATGGGCACGGCACGGGACTTTCAGAACCTCACTCCGAGCATCCCACCCGTCACGGTGGGTGAAGGCGCTGGTGTGTCAAGTAACGAACAGCCGGGTCTACGGCGTCGGCCCTCCTCCGGGGACGGTGGAAATCCACCGCCCTGCAGAAGAGCAGGAGCGAACCACCGTCCGGATCCGAGGCATCCATGTCCCGTCGCGCAGGGGTTTTCGTCACCCGAAGTCCCCGACTCGTCCTGCTCGCCGCGCTGGTGTTCCTCGTGCTGTCCGCCCTGTTCGGCGCGGACGCGACCGGCCGGCTGAAGACGCAGGGGTACGACGACCCGCGCTCCGAGTCCAGCCGTGCCGCTCTCGTGGCGGCCGAGCGGATGGGCGCGTCCCCCAACCTGGTCGTCGTCGCCAAGGCCCGTAGCGGTTCCGTCGACGACCCGGCGGCCCGGGATGCGGGCAGGTACCTGACCCGGCTCCTCGCCGCCCAGCCGCACGTGAGCGCCGTCAGCTCGTACTGGACGGGTCGCGCGGCGGAACTGCGCAGCCGGGACGGCCACGCGGCCATGCTGGTCGCGCACGTGGCCGGTGAGGGAGAAGAGCTCGGAGAGCGGGCCAAGCACCTGGACAAGGGGCTGGCCGGCCCGACGGCCGCCCCCGCCACGAAGGCCCTGAAGGTGCACGTCGGAGGCACCGCGCTCGTCGACGCCCAGCTCCAGGACCTCTCGGAGTCCGACCTGAAGCGGGCCGAGGCCGTCGTCCTGCCGGGAACCCTGATCCTGCTGGTGCTGGTGTTCGGCAGTGTGGTGGCCGCCGCGCTGCCCCTGCTGATCGGGATCCTGGCCATCGTCGGAACGCTGCTGGTCCTGAGCCTGCTCGGCGCCGTCACCGACGTCTCCGTCTTCGCGCTGAACCTCACCACCGCGCTCGGCCTGGGGCTGGGCATCGACTACGGGCTGCTGATCGTCTCGCGGTTCCGTGAGGAGCTCGCCAGTGGCTACCTGCCGCGCAACGCCGCCATACGGACCGTGCGCACCGCGGGTCACACCGTCGTCTTCAGTGCCGCGACCGTTTCCGCCGCGCTCGCCACGCTGCTGGTGTTCCCTCCGTACTTCCTGCGCTCCTTCGCCTACGCGGGCATCGCCGTGGTCGCCATCGCCGCGGTCAGCGCCGTGACCGTGCTGCCGGCCGTGCTGATGCTGCTCGGCCACCGGGTGAACGCCTGGGCCGTGCCGTGGCGCCGAAAGATCCAGCAGGGCTCGGGGTCGCGCTTCTGGGAGGGGCTGGCGCGGATCGTCGTACGCCGCCCGATGATCGCGGCGCTGCCGGTGATCGGCCTGCTGGTGCTGCTCGCCGCACCGTTCGCGCACGCCGGTTTCGCCACCCCCGACGACCGGGCGCTGCCGGTGAGCGCGTCCAGCCGGCAGACCGGGGACCTGGTGCGCGACTCCTTCGACATGAAGGGCTCCAGCGCGCTGACGGTCGTCGTCACCGGTAGGGCGTCCGCGCCGGCGCAGGAGGACTACGCCCGCCGGCTGTCCGGGCTCCCGCAGGTCGCGCAGGTCGTGGGCCCCCAGGGCAGCTTCCGGCTCGGCAAGAAGGCCGCGGCCCCCCGCCCTGCCGGACCGGTGGCCAAGCCCGCCGACAACGGCCCGCGCCTGCTCTCCGTGGTGCCGCTGGCCGACCCCCAGTCGCGCGCCGCCCAGAAGCTCGTGCACGACATCCGCGCCCTCCCGGCCCCGGCGGGCAGCGACGTCCTCGTCGGAGGACCGAGCGCGGTGCTCGTCGACGCCAAGGACACGGTGGGAGACCGCATTCCGCTGGCACTGATCGTCATCACCCTCACCACGTTCGCGCTGCTGTTCGGCTTCACGCGCAGTCTGCTCCTGCCGCTGAAGGCCATCGCGCTGAACGCCCTGAGCCTCGTGGCCGTCCTCGGGGCCATGGTGTGGATCTTCCAGACGGGCCATCTGCGCGACCTGCTGGACTTCACGCCCGGACCGCTCAGCACGACCATGCCGGTGCTGCTGTTCTGCATCGTCTTCGGGCTCTCCGTGGACTACGAGGTGTTCGTCATCGCCCGCATCAAGGAGGCGCACGAGGCCGGAGAGGACAACGCCGACTCGATCGTCACGGGCCTCGCCCACACGGGCGGCATCGTCTCGACCGCCGGCGCCCTGCTCGCGTTCACCCTCCTGAGCTTCGGCACCTCCCAGGTCTCCCTCCTGCAGTTCTTCGGGATCGGCGCCGGCGTCGGCGTCCTCCTCGACGCCACGCTCGTGCGCGGCGTCCTCGTACCGGCCCTTATGCGCCTGGCCGGCGACCTGAACTGGTGGGCACCGCGGCTGCTGCGGCCCAAGGCGGCGCCCCCGGCGCCCCGGCCTCCCCCGGTCACCGCCGGGTGCCGCCCTCCGGGCCGCTGCCCACCCGGCCGCATCCCCGCCCGTACCTCCGTCCGCAACCTCAACCAGCCCTACGCCCACGCGCGCCGCTGACCCCCGGGGCGCGCACCCCGTCCCCACCGCCCCGGTGCAATCCGCCCAGGGCACTACCGCAAGGAATCCTCGTCATGACCGACATCGCCATCACCGGACTCGGCTGCCGCTTCCCCGGCGCCTCTGACATCCACTCCTACTGGAACCTCATGATGCGCGGCGAACGACAGTTCTCCGCCGTCCCGAGGGAGCGCTGGAACCACGAGATCTTCCACGAGCCCGGCAACCCGTCGGCCCGCAACGCCGCGTACACCGACCAGGTCGCCTTCCTGGACGACGTGGACCAGTTCGACGCCCTGCACTACGGACTGCCGCCCGCCCGCGCCCGGGCGATGGACCCGCAGCACCGGCTGATGCTCGACGTCTCCCGCGAGGCCCTCGCGGACGCGGGCATGGGCCGCGGCGACTTCGACCGCGAGAACACCGGGGTCTTCTTCGGAATCTCGGCGTCCGACTACAAGGACCTCATGGCGGTCCCCCTCCGGGCCATCGGCCTGGCCGAGGAGTCACGCGCGGCGGACGACCGCGAAGGCCTCGACGCCGTCAAGGAGCAGGCGGAGCAGCTCGGCACCATCCACGCCTTCACCCTGCCGGGGAGCCTGCTCAACATGGCGGCCGGCACCGTCAGCCGGCAGTTCGACCTCGGCGGCCCCAGCTACGCCGTCGACGCCGCCTGCTCCAGCTCGCTGGTCGCCCTCGACCAGGCCGTCGCGCAGCTGCGCCAGGGCACCTGCCGGATCGCCGTCGTCGGCGGCGTGTACCTCAACCTCACCCCCGACAGCCTGGTCGGATTCTCCAAACTCCGCGCACTGTCCGCCTCCGGGGTGTGCCGCCCGTTCGACGAGGAGGCCGACGGCTTCGTCCTCGGCGAGGGCGCCGGCGCGGTGATCATTCGGCCGCTGGCCGACGCGCTGGCCGACGGCGACCGGGTCTACGCGGTGATCAAGGGCGTCGGCTCGGCCAACGACGGGGCGTCCCCGGGACCGCTGGCCCCCACCCCCGAAGGCCAGCTGCGCGCCATGCACCGGGCCTATGACGACGCGGGGCTTCCCCCGTCCGCCGTGGGCTTCCTGGAGGCCCACGGCACCGGCACCGCCGTCGGCGACCGGGCCGAGCTGGAGGCGCTCCGGCGGCTGCGCACCGAGTTCCCCGACGACGACCCCGCCCTGTGCTACCTCTCCTCGGGCAAGGCCCTCATCGGGCACTCCCTGTCCGCGGCGGGCATCGCGGGCCTGATCAAGACGGCCCTGGTCGTCCACCACCGCACGATCGTGCCGCAGCCGGAGACCAAGCCCAATCCCGACCTGCCCATTTCCGCGGCCGGTCTGCGCTTCGCCCACACCGCACGGCCCTGGGAGAGCCCGGGCACGCCGCGCCGGGCCGCCGTCAGCTCGTTCGGCTTCGGCGGCACGAACGTCCACGTGGTCCTGGAGGAGGCGCCCGAGGTGCCCCTCTGCCACCCCTCGGCACGCACCGACGGCACGGGAGGCGCGGGACCGCAGCTCGTCATGGTCTCCGCCGGCAACCGCGAACTGCTGGACCGGCAGATCGGCGACGTGCTCGACGCTGTGGACGGGGCACCCGGCGTGACGATCGGGGCCCTGGCCCACACCCTGGGTTCCCGTGAGGTGCTGGCGACCCGGCTCGCGATCGTGGCCGCCGACACGGGCGAGTTCACCCAGCGACTGCGCCACGCCCGTCAGCAGCTGGAGGACGGCGCCACCGGCGACCTCGGTGACGGCGCCTTCGCCGCCGACGCCCCGCTGCCCGCAGCGCAGCGCCGCATCGCCTTCCTCTTCCCCGGGCAGGGCAGCCAGCGGCCGGGCATGATGCGGGACCTCCACGAGCGGTTCGCCGGTTTCCGCTCGACCGCCGGTCTCCTCGGCGCCGTGGCCCGCCGGGACACCGGCTTCGACCTCGCCGACCTGCTCTACGGCGAGGCCGCGAGCTCCCACGGCGACACCGAGGAGTTCAGGCAGCGGCTCGCCGCCACCGACGTGTGCCAGCCGTTGCTCGGCACCGTCCAGATCGCCGCCACCCGTCTGCTCGCCGGCTGCGGCGTCGCCCCCGACCTCACCTTCGGCCACAGCGTCGGAGAGTTCGCCGCCGCCGCGGCCGCCGGAGCGCTCACCGATGAGGACGCCGTCCGGCTGCTGGCCCACCGGGGCGCGGCCCTCCGGGAGGCCGAATCCGGCGACCGGGGCGGGATGCTCGCCGTACAGACCGACACGGAGACCTGCCGTCAGCTCATGAACGGCATCGACGACGTGTGGCTCGCCTGCTTCAACCAGCCGCGGCAGGTCGTGGTCAGCGGTACGCCGCACGGGCTCGCCGCCATGCGGAAGTCCTGCGCGGAGGCCGGAGTCGTCACCGTGACGCTCGAGGTGTCCAACTCCTTCCACTCGCCGCGGCTGGCCTCCGTCGAGGAGCCCCTGCGCGACGACCTCGCCGAGCGCACCATCAGCAGTCCGGTCCTGCCGTTCGTCTCGTCCGTGGACGCGGAGGTCTGCACCGACGCCGAGCGACTGCGCGAGCTGTGGGCCCGGCACGCGTCCGCGCCGGTCCGGTTCGGGGATGCCGTCCGCACCGCCTACGACGAGGGCGCCCGCGTCTTCCTGCAGGTGACCGGCGGCAACTCGCTCCTCACCTCGGTCCGCCGCAACCTCGTCGGCCACGGCGACGTACACGTCATCCCGGTCGCGGGGGCGACGCCGGACAAGGGACGCTCCTTCGCCCTGGCCCTCGCCCGGCTCGCGGTCCTGGGCGCTCCTGTCGACCCGCGCGCCCTGGTTCCGGAGGGAGAGCGGCGTCTGCTGGACCTGCCGGTGGCCGGGCTCGCCACCCAGTCCTACTGGACGTCCGCCCGGCGCCCCGGGAAGAAGGACGCCCCTGCCGCCTCCGCCACCCCCGCCCCTTCCGTTGCCTCCCCCGTCACCTCCCCCGTCCCGTCCCAGCCCGCACCGACCCAGGAGACCCCGATGAACGACTCCGTGAACAAGCCGATGCCCAACCCGATGCACGAACTGCTCCAGCTGGTCCAGGAGCAGGCGACGCTGCTCAGCCGCCTCACGGAGGCGCTCCCCGAGCAGCAGCCCGCCACACCGGTGCCCGCCTCCCCGGCCGTCCCCGACCCCGAGATCCCCCGGATCCCCACCGAGGCCTCCGTCGAGTCGCCCGCTTCTCCCGCACCGGCCGACGAGGAGCGTGCGCCGACCGGGAACATCGACGAGATCACCGAAGTCGTACTCGCACACGTGGCCCGGATCAGCGCGTTCCCGGAGGATCACCTGCGCCACGACCAGCTGCTGATCGAGGACCTCGGCCTCGACTCGCTGATGCTGACCGAGCTGTTCGTCTCCCTCAAGCGGCAGTGGCCGCAGTGGAGGTTCGACGAGAAGGTTGCCGACCGGCCCACCATCGCCAAGATCGCCGCGCTGATCGCAGACAGCCCTGCCGAGGCCGTACCGGCGGCCGTACCGACGGCAGTCCCCGGACAGCGCGCCGAGCATGACGGCGAGGACCAGCCCTCGGCCCGCGCCCACCTGACGGCGGTCCCCTCGCCCGCCGACCCGCAGGTGGAGCCGTCCGCGGCGGACGAGCCGAGCCCGGCCCCGGACCCGGGCCCGTCCGACACGGCCTCCGCCGCCACCACCCCCCGGCCCGAGGAGCACACGCGGATCGAGTGCTTCCCGGAGATCACCGCCCACCAGGAGCGCCTCGCCCTGCTCGACGGGGCGGGCCTGCCCAATCCGTACTTCCTCGTCCACGAGCGCGGCATGACGGACACCACCGTCATCGACGGCCGGGAGTTCGTCTCCTTCTCCAGTTACAACTACCTGGGCCTGGCGACGCACCCCCGGGTGAACGAGGCGGCCCAGGAGGCGATCGCCCGCTACGGCACGTCGGTGTCCGCCAGCCGGCTGCTGTCCGGCAACCGTCCGCTCCACCTGGAACTCGAGGCGGAGCTCGCCGACCACCTCGGATGCGAGGCCTCGATCGCCCTGGCCAACGGGCACGCCACCAACGTCACCGTGATCGGGCACCTCGTCGGACGTGGGGACCTGGTCGTCCACGACTCCCTCGCCCACGACAGCATCCTGCAGGGATGCAAGCTCTCCGGAGCGACCCGTCGGCCGTTCCCCCACAACGACGCGGCCGCCCTCGACGCACTCCTCACGCGGGTCCGCCACCAGTACCGGCGGGTGCTCGTCGTCATCGAGGGCGTGTACAGCATGGACGGCGACATCGCCGACCTGCCCGCCCTCGTCGAGGTCAAGCGCCGGCACGGCGCGCTGCTGATGATCGACGAGGCGCACAGCCTGGGAACGATCGGCGCGACGGGGTGCGGCATCGGCGAGCACCACGGCGTCGAGCCCTCGGCCGTCGACCTGTGGTCGGGCACCCTGTCGAAGGCGCTGGCGAGCTGCGGCGGCTACGTCGCCGGGAGCCGCTCGGTGATCGAGTACCTGCGCTACACGGTTCCGGGCTTCGTCTACAGCGCCGGCATGACCCCTGCCGACACCGCCGCATCCCTGACGGCCCTGCGCGTGCTGCGTGCCGAGCCGCAGAGGGTGACACGTCTCGCGGCGAACGCCTCGCTGTTCGTGCGCCTCGCACGCGAGGCGGGGATCGACACCGGGGACAGCCACGACACCCCGATCGTCCCGTGCATCCTCGGGGACTCGGGGAGGACCGTGCGGCTCGCGGAGGCCCTGTTCCAGCAGGGCATCAGCGTCAACCCGATCCTGTACCCGGCGGTGCCCGAGAAGATGACCCGGCTGCGCTTCTTCCTCACCGCTGACCACACGCCCGAGCAGATCCGACAGGCCGTGACCGCGCTGGAGAGCGGGCTGCGGCAGCTGGACGCCGACACGGCCCGCGCGGCCTGACCCCCGCCGCCATGGACACCGTGTTTCCGTCGATCGCGCCGGGCCGCGTCCACCGATGGGGCGGAGCCGCCCTCATCGTGGCCCGGCGCCGCGACCTCCACCGGGCTCCGGTTCTCTCGCCGGCCGAAGAGCGCGTGGTCCGCGCGCTGCCGGCCTGGCGGCAGGCCGAGTGGACGGCAGGCCGGCTGCTCGCCAAGCACCTGGTCGGCGCGATCGTCTCCGCGCCGCCGCACGAGGTGGAGATCCTCCCCCGGGACGACGGCAGCCCGTACGTCGTCGTCAGCGGCAGCCCGGTGCCCGCCCTGAACGTCTCCATCAGCCACACCGCAGGCCACGTCGCCGCGGCCCTCGCTCCGCGGCCGGTCGGAGTGGACCTGTGCGAGACCGCCTCGGCCGACGCGGTGCGCCGGGTGGCGGACCACGCCCTCTCTCCCGAGGAGCTCGCGCTGATGGACACGGACCGGGCCGAAGTCATGGCCGGCGCCTGGGCGCTGAAGGAAGCCGCCGTCAAGGCCGACCGGAGCGGTGTCTTCGGCACCGCTCCGCGCCGCATCGCGATCCTCGGGCTGCGGCCGCCCGTACTCGACGGACGGCGCCGCGCGATGGCGTGGCAGGCGGGGGACGCGGTCCTCGCACTGGTCCTGGCGGACCCGGCGGCTCCGCACTGCGTTGGTGCTCCTCGGTCCGCCGGATCATGCTTGTCAGTGGAGCCCCTGGCCGTGCAGGTTCCCGTGGGACAGCGGGCAAGAACTAGCGAGGGCGAGATGAGCGGCGATGGAGCGAGTTCCCACCTCTCCTGGTGAGCGGCCGGAGGAGACGGAGACGAACGTCTCCCCCGAGTCGGCATCGCTGAAGGAATGGGCATTCGCCCAGTCCCCCTGCCACCTGGCGGTATTCGACACCGACCTGCGGCTGGTGCAGGCGAACGCCGGCATGGAGCGCACGCTGTCCCGCACGGAGGCCGAGATGCGCGGCCTGCGTCTGCCGGAGATCGCCCCGGATCCCGTGAGTGACGAGACCGAGCGGAAGATGCGCCTGGTGTTGGAGACCGGTGAGCCGCAGTCCGTGGACGCCTTCGTCCACCCCACCGGTGCGGGCGCGGAGCACGGCTGGGCGACCTCGCTGGCGCCCCTGCGGGACCCGGACGGCCGGGTGCGCGCCGTGTGCCTGGCCGCGCACGACAGGACCGGAGTGGAGCGTGGTCCGCAGCAGATGCTCGTCCCGAGCGTCGCCGCCGAGCACGCCGCCGGCGGGGCCACTCCGGACAGCGCCCGCTCCGCCCGGGAGCACACCACCACGATGACGCTGCAGCGCAGCCTGCTTCCGCACACCCTGCCCCAGCAGGCGGCGTTGGAGATCGCCTCCCGCTATCTGCCCGCCGGTACGGAGGCCGGTCTGGGGGGCGACTGGTTCGACGTGATCCCGCTGTCCGGTGCGCGCGTGGCCCTGGTCGTGGGCGATGTCGTCGGCCACGGCATCCGTGCGGCCGCCACCATGGGCCGGCTGCGTACCGCGGTGCGCACCCTGGCCGACGTCGACCTGCCGCCCGACGAGCTGCTCACCCACCTCGACGACCTGATCATCCACCTGTCCGCCGACGACGCCGACCGGGACGGCTCCGGGGAATCCGCCGGGGGCATCGGCACCACCTGCCTGTACGTGGTCTACGACCCGGTGACCCGCCGCTGCACGGTCGCCCGGGCCGGGCACCCACCGCCCGCCGTGGTCTCCCCGGAAGGCTCCGTGTACCTCCTCGACGTCCCGGCCGGCCCGCCGCTGGGCCTGGGGGGACTGCCCTTCGAGACCGTCGAGGTCGAGCTGCCCGAGGGCAGCATCCTCGCCCTGTACACCGATGGCCTGCTCCAGCCCCGCGAGCGCGACCTGGACGAGGCCCTGGACAGCATGTTCGCGGCCCTCGTACGTCCCGCCTCCTCGCTGGAGACGGTGTGCGACCGCGTACTGGCGGCTCTGCTGACCCACCGCCCCGATGACGACGTGGCCCTGCTCGTCGCCCGGACCAGGGCCCTGCACTCCGACAAGGTGGTCGTCCTGGACCTGTCCTCCGACCCCTCCGTCGTGGCCGACGCCCGTCGGCACGCCACCGACCAGCTGACGGCCTGGGGGCTCGAAGAGGCCTCCTTCGTGACCGAGCTGCTGGTCAGCGAGCTGGTCACCAATGCCATCCGCTACGGCGAGCCACCCGTCCAGCTCCGGCTGATCCACGAGAGCACCACCCTGATCTGCGAGGTCTCCGACGCGAGCAATACCGCCCCGCACATGCGGCGTGCCCGGATCTTCGACGAGGGAGGGCGGGGCCTGCTGCTGGTGGCCCAGCTCGCCCAGCGCTGGGGCACCCGGCACGCCCCCATCGGCAAGACCATCTGGGCCGAGCAGTCCCTCGTCGGGTTCTGAGGACTTTCGGCCGTTGCGTGTGACACGGCTGTGACAGTCGACGGACAGCGTCGTGAAGTGGCGCGGTCAAGGTTTTCGATAAGGACATAAACCGACATTCCGGTAGATGTCCACCTGCTTCCGAGGGTGCGAGCAGAGATGACCTGACCGATCCGTCGGAGGAAATCCCATGAGCCTCGCCCTCACCACGTCGCACGTCGAAGCCCCGGCCCCGGCCCTGGCCCCGCGCGAGCAGGAGGCGCTGCGCCACATCGCGGCAGGGTGCACCTACCTGCAGACGGCCCGCCTCATGGGGCTGTCCAAGCACACGGTCGACGCCTACCTCCGCCGCATCCGGGCCAAGCTGGGCATCAACACCACGGCCGAGCTGACCCGTCTGGCCATCTCCCTGGGGCTGTGACGCCCCACCACCCCTACGACCCGCCGAACACCGGCAGGGCCCAGGCCGGCGGCTCCGGTGGCGGCGCGGGGTTCCTCGAGATCCCGGACGACCGGGGATCCGTAAGGGCGTGCGAGTCGACGCCCACGGGGCCCACTCCCACTCCGGTCCCGGTGGCGGCGCGCAGGGCCGCCACGAATTCCAGGCAGGACCCGTAGCGGTCCTCGGGGACCTTCGCCAGAGCCTTCGCCATGACCTCGTCCGCGGCGGGCGCGAGACCCGGCATCCTCTCCGTCAGGGGAGGGGCCGGGTCGTACTGGTGCGCCCACAGCAGGGCCATGTCCTCGTCCCGTACGAAGGGCGGCCCGCCGGTGAGGCATTCGTAGACGACACAGGCGAGGCTGTAGAGGTCGCACCTGCCGTCCACCGGACGGCCGGATATCTGTTCCGGCGCCATGTAGTCGAGCGTGCCGACGATCTCGCCCGCGGTCGTGATCCCGCTCAGGGAGAGCGCCTTCTTCGTCAGTCCGAAGTCCGTGAGATAGATGTGCTCGGGGTGCTCGCTGTCGGTGCCCGCGGCGACCAGGATGTTGCCCGGCTTGACGTCCCGGTGCACCAGCTCGTGCGCATGGGCCGCGTCGAGTGCGGATGCCACCTGGCCGGCGATGCGCAGGGCGGTCGGGGCGGGGAGCGGGCCGTCGCGGTCCAGCATGGCCCGCAGGTCCAGGCCGGAGACGTAGCGCATGGCGATGTACAGGACACCCTCGGTCTCGCCGGCTTCGTAGATAGGCACGATGTGCGGGTGGTCGATCTTCGCGGCCACCCGTGATTCGTGGGTGAAGCGGCGCCGGAAGGTGTCGTCGCGTGCGCGCTCCGGGGCGATCAGCTTGAGGGCGACCGTACGGTCCAGGCGCAGGTCCTTCGCGCAGTAGACGACGGCCATGCCGCCGCGGCCGATCAGGCGCTCGATCCGGTAGCCCGCGATCTGCTGACCGATCAGGCCGGAGGGCCGGCCCGTGTACTGGCTCAGGTTGGATGCCGTGCCCATGCCGACCCCGTCCTTCCGTACTTGAAAGTCTATCCAGTGATCCGCACGTATGCCCGTCCGAGGCCGGACGCACGACGTCCTCCAGCGAAGCCGCGCTGGAGGACGTTGCCGGGGGGCGGGTGGGGGGTCAGCCCCAGCCGCCGCTGCCGCCATTGCCGCCACGGCCGCTGGTCTCGCAACCGACGCCGATGCAGAGTCCGCCGTCGCCGCCCCAGCCGCCGGCACCACCGTCGCCGCCGGGGAGCGCGGCCCCGCCGTTGCCGCCGTTGCCGCCGTTCACGCTGCCCCGGCAGACACCGACGCAGACGCCGCCATTGCCGCCGTTCTGGCCGTTCTCGCCCAGCCCACCGTTGGCGCCGGTGCCGCCGTTGGCGCTGCCGTTGCACTGCCCGACGCAGACCCCGCCCCTGGCGCCGTTGGTGCCGTTGACCGTTCCGTCACAGCTGCCCGCGCACACCTTGTCGCCGACGCGGACGCTTCCGTTGCCCACCTGGACACCGCCGGTGCCCGCCTTGAGCTTCCCGAGCACCTGGCCGACGCCGAACCGGTCCCCACCGTGCCCGCCGCCACCCCGACCGAGAACGAGGTCCTGGTGCTGGCCGGCGACGACCTGGGCCGCCGGGCTCGCCGGAGCGGCCTTGGCGCCCGGCGCCATGGCACCGGCACCGATCAGAGCCGCCGAGATGGCGATACCGAGACGGAACTTCCAAGAGGTGGCACGCATGAGATTCTCCCTGGCCGAGAAATTGGTTCAGTGGGCGATGACGGTTTCGAAAGACGCGGGTTCCCCGGCCCATGGGGCCGGGGAACCCTTTACCCCCGCTTTCCCTCCCTGGTTCTTCAGTCGAAGAGGGGGAAGTCGACTCCCATCAGGGCGAACCAGTCGCCGTCCTTGTACTGCTTCTGCCAGGTGTCGAGCTGGCGGTCCGAGATGTCGTACTTCTTGGTGATCTTGTCTCGCATCTCGTCCGAGTCGTCGGCCTCGAGGAGCAGAACGATCTGCACCTTGTCGATCACCGACAGCTCCGACTTGTCCTTGTCGGGCAGGTCGTCGAACCGGAAGCACCCGGAGCGACCGGGCTTGCCGGGCTCACCAGGCTTGCCGGGCTGTCCGCCCTTGCCGCCCTCGCCGCCCTTGCCGCCCTCTCCACCCCTGCCGATCTTGAAGCAGGGCGGGTGTTCGGCGACGGCCGAGGCGCTGACGCCGGCCGGGGAGTGGGTCTCGGACGCCTGCGCGGCACACGCCGTACCGGCGAAGAGGGCCAGAGAGGTGGCCGCCAGGATGAGCGGGCGCTGCCAGGAAATCGTGGACATGGGGGTTCTCCGTTGCCGTGATCAAGTCGCCTTGATCAAGAGGGGTGGGATGAGAAATGGGTCGGGGGGGTGGAGGTGGAGGCCCTGGAGGCCTCCACCCCGTCGGGTCGGGTCCGGTGATTAGAAGGGGAACGGGAACGGGAGCTTGATCCCGAGGCCGGTGCCTCCGGCGCCACCGAAGCCGCCGTTGCCGCCGATCTTGCCGTTGCCGCCGTTGCCCGCGGCACCACCAGCGCCACCGTTGTTCAGGCTGTCGCCACCGCGACCACCGTTACCGCCGTTGCCGCCCTTGTCGCGTCCGTCACCGCCGCTACCGCCGGCGCCGCCGCCACCACCCTCATTGAGGAGGCCGATGCCGCCCTTGCCGCCGTTGCCGCCGTCGCCGCCTTCCTTGCCCTCGCCGCCGCCGCCACCGCCGCCGCCGCCGCCACCGTTGACGACACCGAAGCCGCCCTCGCCACCGTCGCCGCCCTTGCCGCCCTTGCCCTGGAGGCTGGCGCCACCCTGGCCGCCGCCACCACCGGCGCCGCCGACCAGGCCGCTACCGCCCTTGCCTCCGGCGCCGCCGGCGCCGCCGTCTTCCACGAGGGCGACGACGTGGTTGGGCATCGGGGCCGCCGTCGCGGCGGTGGCCGGAAGGAGGATCCCGCCACCGATGAAGGCGGAAGCGACCAGCGTGGCGATACGAATCTTGCGGTTCATGATCTTCTCCTAGCAACTCTGGTGATTCATTGAGGTTTCCCGGGGATTCGGGATGGTGCGGTGGGGTCTTTCCGGTTTCCGGGGTGTCCTTCCCGCTGACACAAGTAAGCCCCGGGAGGCACAACCCGGTCATGTTGCGGAAAGTCGGGACTTGACACCCCTCTCAACGTCGGATAAAAGGCCGCCCGCACGGCCACCACCTGGCCGGATCGGATCGCCCTGGCGGGGTCCCCGGGAGCCTGCGCTCACGGCCCTGGGGCCCGGCCGGTACGGTTCCGCCCATGGATTCAGCAACGAGTTCGACCGCCGACCACACGACGCCGTCGGCGCTGGTCAAGGACACCGCTCGACAGCAGCTGGAGAAGCTGGGGGGTGCGGGGCTGTCCCTGGACGCCGTGGCGCGCGACAGCGGTCTCGCCCTCACCGAGGTGGAAGCCGCCTTCCCGCACCGGGACGACCTGCTGACCGCACTGGTCATCGACGCCTACAACGCCTCCGGCGCCGCCATGGAGCGGGCCGACGAGGCCGCCAGGGAAGCCGGCGCCCGGGCGGGCGCACGGCTCCTCGCCGTGACGCGCGCGCTGCGGCAGTGGTCCTTCGACCACCCCGCCGAGTTCACGCTGATCTACGGCTCACCCGTGCCCGGCTACCACGCCCCGCAGGACACGGTCCTGCCCGCCTCGCGCACGCCCGGGGTCCTCGCCGGCATCGTGCGGGCGGCCCTCATGGGCGGTGAGCTGACCCCGCCCCGGCGGGCCGTGCCCGGCCCGCCGCTGCTCCTGCCGGCGGCCGTGGAGGCCTTCGGCGGCGTGCCCGAGGCGCCGTTCTCGGACATCATCGAGCGCGGCATCGTCCTGTGGAGCAATCTGATCGGCCTGCTGGTGTTCCAGGTCTTCAGCCGTACCCACGACAGCGTCAGGGACGAGGCGGCCTTCTTCGACTACGCCATCGCCGTGGCCGCCGAGAGCATCGGGCTCGAGGTCCCCCTGGGCGAGAACACCGACTGACGTGAACGCCACCAGAACCCTCTGCTTCGCCATAGCGGCGCTCTCGTCGTACGCGGCGCTCGTCTACCGGCTGTCCCAGGCACGCCGCAGCTGGAAGGACAGCGCCTACCGCACGCTGATCGCCACGCTGGTGCTCCAGTGCCTCACCTTCACGATGGGTGCCGTCGCCATGGGGGGCGGCACCTTCCTCGGCGTCGGCAACCTCGCCATCCTCGTCATGCACCTGTCGGCGGTCGCCTTCTGCGTCAGCGCGCAGATCATCCTGCTGCGGTGGGCGGCCGCGGACGAGGAGACGGTGCGCAGGACGCGCTACTGGCTGGTCACCGGCATCGCCCTCGACGTGCTGCTGGCGGCCCTCTTCTTCCTCGCGGACGGTCCGGGCCGGCCGACCTCGGACTTCGACGGCACGAGTGAGCCGCTGCTGCTGACCTACCTGCTGTTCTTCATCGTGTCCCAGGCGGTTCCCTGCGTCTCCATCTACCGCCAGTGCGGCCCCTACGCCCGGATGACCGACAACGCCTCGCTGCGGCAGGCCCTGCGGCTGCTCTCGGTCACCGCGGTGGTCCTCTTCCTCTACTGCCTGGCCCGTACGGTCAACATCCTCACGGCGGCGGGCGGTGTCGACATCGGCGCCTGGAAGGTCGCGGCTTCCGTCTTCAGCGCGGCGGGCATCGTCATGCTCTCGCTCAGCCTGACCATGTCCTCCTGGAGCCCTTCGGCCACCCGGCTGCTGGACTGGGCCCGCACCTACCGGTCCTACCGGGCGCTGTACCCGCTCTGGCGGGACCTGTACGAGTCCTCCCCGGACATCGCGCTGGAGCCGCCGGGCGCCTCCGCCTCGGTGTCCGACCTCGACTACCGGCTGCACCGGCGGGTGGTCGAAATACGTGACGGATGGCGGGATCTGCGCCCCTACATCGACCGCACCACGCACGGCGCCGGCGGACCGGGGCAGGAGGCGAGCGAGGAGTCGCGGCAGGCCTTCACGGAAGCGGCGCAGATCAAGCAGGCATTGGTCGCCAAGCGGACCGGCACCGTCCCCCAAGACAGCAAGGACGACGGCGAGTTCGACGACCGAGACACGGACAACTTCACGGCGGAAGTGGCCTGGCTCACCAAAGTCGCGGCCGCCTACAGTAAGCTCGGCACCGCGAGTTGAGAGTTCCCGCCCGGTTTGCATCCCCCGTCAAACCGGGCGGGACTTCCCCCGTTCCCCCGCTTTCCTTTCGGGCCGGACGGGTGGCTCCCGCCCGGACTGGCCCGGCCTCTCCCCCGAGGGCCGGGCCAGTCCGATGTCCGCACCCAACTCGGCAACCCCCGTCGGCCAAGTTAGCTGCCAGCTATCGGCGAGACCCAACGTTGGCGCAGTCCAGGCCAATTGTCAACTGACCGCTAATCTGTGAAACTGGCGTATAGCCAAGGGCTATACCGAGGAGGTGACGGAGGGAGATTCACCATGACTGAGACCGATACCGAGGCCGACGACCGGCCCCTGCTCGCCGTGCGCCTGGACGACCTGTTCAAGACCGTCCGCCCCAAGGGCAAGCACTGGACCAACGCCGAGGTGGCGGAGGAGCTGAAGCGGGCCAACCCCGAACTCAAGGTCGGGGGTGTGTATCTGTCGCAGCTGCGGACGGGGAAGCGCTCCAATCCCTCCCCCGACCTCCTCGCCGCCCTCGCGCGCTTCTTCGGCGTCTCGGTCGCCTACTTCTTCGACGACCAGGTCGCCGAGTCGGTGCTCAGCCAGCTCGCCGCCATCGAGGCGCTGCGGCAGTCCGGAGTCCGCGCCGTGGCGATGCGGGCCGCCGGGATGAAGAAGGAGAACCTCCAGGCCATCACGGCCATCATGGACCAGTACCGGCAGATGCAGGGCCTGCCGCCCGTCACCGACTCCTCCGAGCCCGAATGAGGGGCGCCAGGAAGGAGCGCTCGGCCGATCAGGACCGCCGCAGCCAGCTCAAGAAGCTCCGGAAGGCCGGCGCGCAGCGGATCGCCGAGCTCGACCTCCCGCAGGCGACCGACGTGGCCGAACTGTGCCGGCACCTCGGCGAGGTGCGCGGCCGTCCGATCGTCCTGGTCCCGATGCAGATGCCCTCCTCGCATCCGTGCGGCATGTGGGTCGCCGCGCGCGACGAGGACCTGATCTTCTACGACGCCAACACGACCAGCGCGCATCAGGAGCACATCATCTTGCACGAGCTGGGCCACATCATCTGCTGCCATCGCGGGGCCGGCGGGCTGGACGAGGCGGCCGCCCGCCTCCTCTTCCCCGACCTCGACCCCGACCTCGTACGGGACATGCTCCTGCGGGCCACGTACGACGACGTCCAGGAACAGGAGGCGGAGATCATCGCCTATCTGCTCGCGCAGCGGATGGGCAACGCCGAGCAGCGGCACGACGGGTCCCCGGCCGCCGAAGCGGGAGAGGGCGCCGATCCCGGAAAGAGCGCCATGCTCAGCCGGATCGAACGCACCCTGATCTGAGGTGGGTCGCTCAGTGCCCCGCGGCGGCCACCTCCTCGGCCAGGATCGCGACGGCGCGCCGGATGTCGTCCTCGCGGTGTTCGCTGGTGAGGAAGAAGCGCAGCCTCGACAGCCCCTCCTCCACCGCGGGGTGGAAGATCGGATCGGCGATGACGCCCCGGTCGAACAGCCTGCCGGCGACGCGCAGGGTCTTCGCCGAGTCACCGAGGATGCAGGGCACGATCGGGGTTCCGGCGCTGGATCCCGTCGCCAGACCGGCCGAGGCCGCCAGGCCCAGGAAGAGCTCGGCGTTGCGTCGCAGTGCGCGAACCCGGTGCGGTTCCGCGGTGATCAGCTCGGTGGCGGCCAGCGCCGCGGCCGCGTTGGGCGGGGTCAGGCCGACGCTGTAGACGAAGCCCGGGAGGGTGTGGCGCAGCCAGCGCACCATTCTGGCCGAGCCGCCGAGGTAACCCCCGCAGCCGGCGAAGGCCTTGGAGAGGGTTCCCATCCACAGGTCCACGTCGGACCGGTCGACGCCGAAGAACTCGCCGACCCCTCGGCCGTGAGCGCCGACGGTGCCGATGCTGTGTGCCTCGTCGACCATCAGCAGGGCGCCGTAACGTTCCTTCAATTCGATCACGGCGGGCAGGTCGACGAGGTCGCCGTCCATGCTGTAGGCGCCCTCGACGGCGATGAGCACCCGTCGGAAGCGGGAGCGGTTGAGCCGCAGCATGTACTCCAGCTGACCGGTGTCGTTGTGGGCGAACGGCCGTCGTGCCGCTCCGGACAGGGCGCAGCCCTGGAGGATGCTGTCGTGGGCGAGCGCGTCGTGCACGACGAGGTCCCCCGGGCCCAGGAGGTGCCCTATCGCGGTGACGTTCGTGGCATGGCCGCTCACCAGCGTCAGGCAGTCCTCGACGCCGAGGAAGTCGGCCAGGGTCCGCTCCAGGCGGACGGTCAGGTCCCGCTCGCCCGAGAGCACGCGGCTCGCGGAGACCGAGGTGCCGTACCGGTCCACTGCCCGGTGCGCCGCCTCGTTGATCGCGGGATGCCCGGAGAGCCCCAGGTAGTTGTAGCTTCCGAAGGACAGGTACGGACGCCCGCCGATCACCGTCGTATCGCGGATGTTGCCCTCGTGGACCCGGAAGTACGGGTACTCCACGCCGCTGCCCACGACCGACCCCAAGCGCTTCTCGAACTCGGCCACTTCCGGGAAGTCGTCGACGCTCGCCGTTCCGGACTGCCACTGCGCCCGCGGCTCCGGGAGGGGGGTCGCCTCCGCGGGGGCCGGCGCCCCCGCGTGGTCCGGATCGACCAGCTCGATCAGGCGGCCGACGGTGAGTTCACGCGAGAACAGCTCTTCGGTCCGGAAGTCCGGCACCCGCTTGCCGATGGCGACCTCCAGCTCCTGCAACATCAGGGAGTCGAAGCCGAGATCGGCCACCAGTGTCATGCGCTCGCCCACGTCCGAGAGCGGGAAGACACCGGTCCGCGACACCGCTTCGAGCACGATGGACGCGGCGGACTCGCCGTCGAAGCGCTCCGCTTCGGGTGGCGCCGCCCGTACCGCGTCGGGGGGCGGTTCCACGGCCCCGGCCGGGTCCGGCAGGTCTCGCGCCGAGTCGTCCACGACCCAGTGCCGGCGCGGGGCGAGCGGACTCGGCGGCAGGGTGCACGGGGGTACGCGCTCCGCGGCCGGTCGCGCCTGTTCCTGGTCCGGCTCCCGGTCCACGGTACGGCCCGCCGCCACGGCCGCGGCGGCCTCGGTCAGCCGGGCTGCGGCGTCGGCCGTGTCCCGCGCCTCCAGGGTGAAGCGTTCGGTGAGCGGGGCCCGGCGGGCGAGGGTGTCCGCCACCCGGGCGAGCGGGGGCTGCTCCTCGGCGAGGGTCCGCGCCAGCTCCCGGGCGTAGCGGGCCAGCCCGTCCCGGTCGCGGGCGCTGAGCACCAGGCGGTGCGGTTGCCCGGCCGGTGCCTGCGGGGCGGCCGGTTCCGTGCCGCTTTCCTCCACCACCATGTGGACGCCGGTGCCGCCGAAGCCGAAGGAGCTCACGCCTGCCCGGCGTGGTCGGCCGGTCTCCGGCCACCGGGTCGGCGTCGTCGGGACGGTGAGCCGCGCCGCGTCGAGCCCGGACCGATCGGCCAGGTCGAACTCCGGCTGCGGCGGTATCACCCCCCGCTGCACGGCCAGGACCGACTTGATGAGCCCGGCGATGCCCGCCGAGTTCAGCGAGTGCCCGACCACCGCCTTCACGGCGCCGAGGAAGGCGGGTTCGGCCCGCTCACCGCGCAGTTCGCGCAGGACGGCGAGCTCGACGGGGTCGCCCACCGTGGTCCCGGTGCCGTGCGCCTCCAGGTAGCCCACGGCGTCCGGGGGCAGAGCGGCATCCCGGTAGGCGCGGCGCAGCGCCCGGAGCTGGCCGGCCGCCTGCGGGTGCATGCCGCCCTGCACGGTTCCGTCATTGGCCGTTCCCACACCCCGGATCACCGCGTAGACGCGGTCGCCGGCCGCCCGTGCGTCGGTCAGGGGCCGCAGCACCAGCACGCCGCCGCCCTCTCCGAGGACGAAGCCGTCGGCCTGACTGCCGAAGGGCAGGCATCTGCCGCTGCGTGAGAGAGCGCCCACCCGGCACAGCCCCACCAGCAGGTCGGGGGCCAGGATCAGCTGGGCGCCGCCGGCGAGGGCGATGCGGGAGCGGCCCACGCGCAGGGCGTACACGGCGTTGGCCACGGCCATGAGGCCACCGGAGCAGGCCGCGTCCAGCGCGTAGCTCTCGCCGTGCAGGTCGAAGACCGAACTGATCGTGTTCGGCCCCATGTTGAGCAGGAGCCCGGCCACGGACGTGCCGTGCAGCGCGTCGACCGCGCGGACCGTCTCCGGCCAGCCGGGGTCGGTGGCCCGCGCCCCGAACTCGCCGCCGGTCAGCTGGCGCATGCGTATCCGCATGGTGCTGAGCTCGCGGTAGCCGCTCTCGGTGAGCGCCGTGATCACCGAGGTCTCCTCGCGGTCGAATCCGTCGGCTTCCCACCCCGCGTCCTGGATCGCCTCGCGGGCGAGGTCGATCAGCAGGCGGTGCTGCGGATCCATCGCCCTGGCCCGCCGCGGCGGGATGCCGTAATGCGCCGCGTCGAAGAGGTCCACGTCCGGCAGCAGCGCCATGGTGTCCGTGTACGCCGACGAGGTGTCGCGGAGGTCGTCGCTGAGGAAGGTGGCGGCGCGCCACCGCGAGTCCGGGATGCCGGAGAACTGTGCCTGCGGGTCATTCAGGAGCCGCCAGTACTGGTTCACATTGCGCGCTCCCGGGAACCGGCAGGCCATCCCCACGATGGCGATGTCGTCCGGCCGCGCTGCGCTTGAGTCCACGGTGGGATCCGTCCCCGTCACAGCGGTCACCCGGTGGTTGTCAGTCGCTCGCGCCACCAGTCCACGGTCGCCTTGATCTGCGCCTCGACGGGGGTGGCCCGGACCGCGAACGCGGCCTCGTAGGCGCTCGAGTCGACGACGAACGGCCGGTCGAACTGGTAGCGGATCTCCTTCAGTTCGCGCAGGAGCGGGGAGACGAGCGAGCCCACGGCCAATACGGCCGACGGGAGCCTGCGCACCGCGACCGGCCCCGTTCCCGCCTGGGCGGCGAGGCGGTCGACCATCTCCCGGACGGACAGCGCGGGCTCCGTGGGGACGTGCCAGGCACGCCCCCAGGCCCGCTCCTCGCCCGCGACCTCCACCAGGGCCCTGGCCACGTCGGGCAGGTAGGTCCAGCTGTGCGGGGCGTCCGGGTCCCCCAGCGTGGAGACCGGCTTGCCGCGCAGCAGCGGCGGGACGACCCGCCCGGCCAGGTGGCCGCCCTCGGTCACACCGGGTCCGAAGAAGTCCGAGGCCCGCACCTCGACCGCCTTGATACGGCCCTGCTCATGCAGGGCCCGCGCCTGCTCCCACACCGCTGCGCGCACCCGCCCCTTGGCGCCGGTCGCGGCGAGCGGCAGCTCCTCGGTCAGCGGACCGGCCACCGGGCCGTAGGCGTAGAGGTTCCCCAGCATCACCAGGACGGCCCCGGTGGCCTCGGCCGCGGCGCAGAGCGAGGCGGCCAGCGGCGGCCATTCATCGGCCCAGCGGTGGTAGGGCGGCGCGGCGCAGCTGTGGATCGCGGCCGCGCCCCGGGCGGCTTCGGTCAGCCGCTCGCTGTCGGTCGCGTCCAACGCGAGGTGTTCGATGCCGGGTTCCGGACTTCTGCCCGACCTGGTGACCACCCTTACCGAATGCCCCTGTTCGACCAACAGTCGAGCGGTGGCAGCGCCGGCGGGTCCGAAACCTATAACGATATGAAGGCTCACACGCGCACACTAGCGCGAGCGGGTCTCTCGTAAACCATGCTGCTCGGCCGCGTTTGGCATGCCCGCCGGACACCTGCCCCATCTGCGGAGGGGGACGTTCCGGCGCATTGGCGGGCACACCCTGCCGTACGGCACCGGCTACTCCCAGTCGTCCCAGGGCGGGTCCATCTCGTCCAGGTCGAAGGGCGGCTCGTCCGTGTACGGCTCCGCGGGCCGGGCCGCCGGCACCGACGCCGCCGGAGCCGGGGCGGGCGCGGCGGGGGCCGACGGGGCGGCTTCGGCGGCGCCGGACTCCGCCAGGGTGTCGAGGACCCCCTCGGCGTACTTGGTGAGCTTGGCCTCGCCGACGCCGCCGACGGTGGCCAGCTCCTCGGCCGTGGTGGGCAGGCTCGTCGCGATCTCCCGCAGCGTCGCGTCGTGGAAGACGACGTACGCCGGCACCCCCTGCTCCCGCGCGGTCGCCGCGCGCCAGGCGCGCAGCGCCTCGAAGACCGGTACGGCGGCAGCCGGCAGGTCGACCGGGACCCGGGAGGCCCGCCCCGACCGGGATCGGGGCTCCTTGCGGGACGAGGCGGCCGGCGCCGTCTCCTTCCGCATCATGACGGTGCGGCGGCCTCCCAGCACCTCTCCGCTGTCGTCCGTCAGCACGAGCGTCCCGTAGTCGCCCTCGACCGCCAGCAGCCCCTGCGCCAGCAGCCGGCGGACGACCCCTCGCCACTCGGCGGTGCTCAGATCCGCCCCGATGCCGAAGACCGAGAGCGCGTCGTGGTCGAACTGGATGACCTTGGCGGTCTTCTTGCCCTGGAGGATGTCGATGATCTGGCCGGCGCCGAACTTCTGGCGCCGTTCCCTCGCCAGCCGCCACACCGCGGACAGCAGCTTCTGCGCCGCGACCGTCCCGTCCCAGGACTCGGCCGGCGTCAGACAGGTGTCGCAGTTGCCGCAGGGCCCGCCCAGCTGCCCGAAATACTCCAGCAGCCGCTCCCGGCGGCAGTCGACCGTCTCGCACAGCGCGAGCATGGCGTCCAGGTGCATGGCCAGGGACCGGCGGTGCGCCTCGTTGCCCTCGGAGCCGTCGATCATCTTGCGCTGCTGGACCACGTCCTGGAGGCCGTACGCCAGCCAGGCCGTGGCCGGCTCGCCGTCGCGGCCGGCGCGGCCGGTCTCCTGGTAGTAGCCCTCGACCGACTTCGGCAGGTCGAGGTGGGCCACGAAGCGGACGTCCGGCTTGTCGATGCCCATGCCGAAGGCGATCGTGGCCACCACCACGACCCCGTCCTCGCGCAGGAAGCGCGACTGGTTCGCCGCTCGGGCCCGGGCGTCCATTCCGGCGTGGTAGGGCACGGCGTCGATGCCCTGCTCGACCAGGAAGGCCGCCGTCTTCTCCACCGAGGACCGCGAGAGGCAGTAGACGACTCCGGCGTCCCCGTCGTGCTCGGTCCGGATCAGCTCCAGCAACTGCTTGAGCGGGTTGTTCTTCGCGACGATGCGGTACTGGATGTTCGGCCGGTCGAAGCTGGCGACGAAGTGCCGGGCCTCCTCCAGGCCGAGGCGCGCCGCGATCTCGGTGTGGGTGGCCTCGGTGGCCGTCGCGGTCAGCGCGATGCGCGGCACCTTCGGCCAGCGCTCGTGCAGCATGGACAGGGCGAGGTAGTCGGGCCGGAAGTCGTGGCCCCACTGGGCGACGCAGTGCGCCTCGTCGATCGCGAAGAGCGCCACCGTGCCCCGGTCGAGCAGCCGCTGCGTGCTCTCCGTGCGCAGCCGCTCGGGAGCCAGGTAGAGCAGGTCCAGCTCGCCGGCGAGGAAGGTCTGCTCGACCACCTGCCGCTCGTGCGGGTCCTGGGTGGAATTGAGGAATCCGGCCCGGACCCCGAGGGCGGTGAGCGCGTCCACCTGGTCCTGCATCAGCGCGATGAGCGGCGAGATCACCACGCCCGTGCCTTCTCTGACGAGCGCCGGGATCTGGTAGCAGAGCGACTTGCCGCCGCCGGTCGGCATGAGCACGAGCGCGTCACCGCCGCCGACGACCTGCTCGATGATCTCCTGCTGCTCACCGCGGAAGGAGCTGTAACCGAAGACGCGGTGGAGCACCTGCAGAGCATCGGAGATCTCGGGGGAAGCATCCGGAAGGGCCATTCACGTAGCGTAACGGCACCCGCCGACACGCCGGGCCCGCTCACCGGAACCTGTGGACAACCTCACGAGCCCGGCCGTGGCGCACCCGACGCCGGGCGAGGCGGTCAAGGAGGCCGTACACGGACTCGCCGACCACATGATCAACTTCTGATACGGGACGAACCCGTCAGCCGCGCCGCGGGACACGCGATCGCCGCACCCTGAACCAGCCGGTGTACCCCGGGTCCCCGGACTCGCCCGAGCGGTGCTCGGCCCGCTCCAGGACCCGCTCGGCCTCCGCCTGCCAGGTCGCCGCGTCCGCGCGGGGCGGCGGCAGGAACACCCCTCGGTCCGGCGCCTCGGCGGCGGCCGCGAAGAAATCGCCGCCCTTGCGCCGGAAGTCGTCCGTCCCCCACGCGCGGCCGGCGCCGTGCAGCGGCACCTTCTGCAGGTGGGGGATGTGCTTGGCGCAGTGGATGTACGCCTCTTCGACGGAGACCTCCACCCACACCCGGGCGCGGCGCCCGGGCACCGGATCGACGGCGAGGCCCGGGCGGGCGCGGCGCATCTCCTCATCGGCGACGACGCGTGCCCTGCCGTTGACGTGGAGCCCGATGCGGTCCCGGAGGAAGTCCATCATGAGGATGCCCACGTGCGGGTTCTCCTCGATGTTGCCGAGGCTGGCCTGCACGCCGTTGCCCCGGTACTCGGGGTAGGCGAG
Organism: Streptomyces sp. NPDC048337; assembly: GCF_043201175.1. Taxonomy (NCBI): domain Bacteria; kingdom Bacillati; phylum Actinomycetota; class Actinomycetes; order Kitasatosporales; family Streptomycetaceae; genus Streptomyces; species Streptomyces sp. NPDC048337. Next base: position 185,621 of record NZ_JBICYR010000002.1, on the reverse strand, counting down.
GGTCAGCTCGTCCAGGACGTGGAGGAAGCCTGGCGGGCCGGCGCGGAAGGTGTTGTCGCACTCGCCGTGCCGGTCGGCGGTCGCCAGGAAGAACATCTCCTGGCGGGCCACGAACTCCCGCATCCGGGTGTTGAGCCGGTCGAGCACCTGCTCGGCGTAGAACTTGTCGGCGCGCTCGGTCGTGCCCATGCGCTGCTGGACCATGTGTTCGCCGTCGCTGCCAGGGCGGGTGGTGCGCTCCGGCGCCGCCGACTGCTGCCCGGTCCGTTCGGATGTGCTCAATTCCTTGCCCCGACCAGTTCCTCGATGGAGTCGTGCCGTATGCGGTGGGTGGGCATGCCGATGCCCAGCAGGGTGTCGACGCCCTGGCGGATCATGCCGGGCGGGCCGGAGAGGTACGCGTCGTACGTGTGCCACGGACCGTATTCGCACACGGCCTCCGGCAGCCGGCCGCACAGGTTGTCGCCGGGGCCGTCGTCGACGACCGGGCGGACGTTGAGCCAGGGGTGCGACTGCTGCATGCGCAGCATCGTGTCGATGTCGTACAGGTCGTGGTCGCGGCGGGCCCCGTAGAAGACCTGGACGGATCGGCGGCGGCCGTGCCGGGCCACGTCCTCGACCAGGGCCTTGATGGGCGCGATGCCGGTGCCGCCGCCGAGGCAGAGCAGCCCGTTGTCGGTGGTGTGGTCCACCGTCATGGATCCGGTGGGGCCGCCGAGGCGGATCACGTCCCCCGGGCGGGCGCGGTGCACGAGGGCGCCCGAGACCCAGCCCGCCGGAACGGCCTTGACGTGGAAGGAGAGCAGCCCGTCGGAGCGGGGCGCGGAGGCGAAGGAGTAGTTCCGCCAGACACGGGGCCACCACGGGGTCTCGACGGCGGCGTACTGCCCGGCGAGGAAGGGGTAGGGCGCGTCGGGCCGCAGGGTCACCACGGCGATGTCCGGTGTCCGCATCTCGTGGGCGACCACCTCGGCCTGCCACCAGGCGGGCGCGCGCAGCTCGTCCTTGGCCGCCGCGTCGATCATGATCTGGGAGATGACGGTGTACGCGCCCACCCAGGCGGCCTCGGTCTTCGGACCCCAGGTCTGCGGGGCGTAGCGGGAGAGGGCGCCGATGAGGCACTCGCCGACGGCGGGGTAGTGCTCGGGCCGGGTGCCGTACTTCCGGTGCCCGCGGCCGAGGTTCATCAGGTACTCGGTCAGGAGCGCCGTGTCCTCCACATGGGTCGCGGCGGTGAGCAGCGCCTTGAAGAGGCGGTCGCGCTGGGTGTCCATCGCCGCGGGGAACAGGGCCCGCAGGTCGGGGTGGCGGAGGAAGAGCAGCGCGTAGAAGTGCGAGGTGACCTTGTCGGCGATCGGCTCGATCTCCGCCATCGTGCGGCGCAGGAGCGCGCCGTCGGAGGTGTCCTCGGGCACCGGCGCGGTCCGCTCCTCCCGGGGCTCCGCGGCCTCCTCGCGGGCGGGGGCGGGATGGGCCGGTCGGTCGGCCGGGGCCGTGCGGGCATGGGGGACCGGTGCGGGTGCCCCGGGTGCCCGGCGGGCCCGTTCGGTGCCGCTGCGCACCGGGCGTATAGGGGTGACGGGCCGACTGGGTATGCGGCCCGTCCCCTCCCCCTGCGTGTCCTGGGGATGCCGCCCGGTCCCGGCCGGAGCCGGGTCCGGGGTCGTCGCCTTCGGGCTTCGACCGAACCAGCCCGCGTCCCGGCTGCCGCCGCCCCCGGATCTGTCGCCATCAGCCGACGTGGTGGTCGGAGCATCCATCGGTTTGCCTCGCCTCGAACGTCTTCCGGTCGGTCGTCGCACGCGGGGCCGTGTGTGCCCCGTTTTCCCTCCCCCAGCGGAATTCCCGGTGATTCACACCCACCCACCGGCGTGCGAACGCGCTCGACCATACCCGTCGTGTGCGAATCCCCTAACGCGGTGTGCGGTCCTTACACGAAGCCGAGTTGTGGCTGGTCAGGGCCCCGCAAGGGCCAGGAGCTCGGGTTTCGTCACGAGTTACCGACGAGTTCGAAGGATGCGACAAGCGATTTCCCGCACAGTCATACGAATTCCCTGACGAAAAACCTGCGGAGCGCCCCGATCTCCCTCACGCAATGTGCACGAGGTCTTCACATCACCGCTTCAGGGCCTTGAGCGCCTCGCCACGTCCTCGCCCCCAGGGACTTTCAGGCGCAGGCCGGACACAGGCCGCGGTAGGTGACCTCGACGTCGGAGACCGTGAAGCCGAAGCGTCCCGCCTCCGGGAGGTCGGCCAGCGGGTCGCCGGTGGGGTGGACGTCGCGGATGAGGCCGCAGCCTGAGCACAGGAGGTGCTGGTGCGGCCGGTGCGCGTTGGGGTCGTAGCGCTTCGCCCGGCCGTCGGTGGACACCTCCACGACCTCGCCCAGCGAGACCAGTTCGCCCAGCGCGTTGTACACCGTCGCCCGGGATATCTCGGGCAACAGCCGTACCGCGCGGGCGTGCACCTCGTCCGCCGTGAGGTGGGTGTGGTCGCCGTCGAGGACCTCCGCGACGACCCGCCGCTGCGACGTCATCCGCCAGCCACGCCCGCGCAGTCGCTCCAGCAGGTCACTCATATCGGCTCACCATTTCCGACGGGATAAGGGCTTGGTGTCCTTCTTGACTTGGATTCCGTCCATCGTAGGATCAGTTTCGCAGTTAGCCAAGGGACAGGAAAACTCCAGAGCGGACCAATGACTGGGGGCCTGGGCCCCGCGCGTTCCACGCATGCCGTTCCTGAACACCGTGATCCGTTTGGTCCGGAAGGATTCCCATGTCTGAGAACCACGACGCAATCGACGCCAAGGCCGAGGGTGGAGGTGGCTGCCCCGTCGATCACGGGCGCGCCGCGCACCCGACCCAGGGTGGTGGAAACCGCCAGTGGTGGCCCGAGCGCCTGAACCTGAAGATCCTCGCCAAGAACCCCGCCGTGGCCAACCCCCTCGGTGAGGAGTTCGACTACGCCGCCGCGTTCAACACCCTCGACCTGCCGTCGGTGAAGCGGGACATCGAGGAGGTGCTGACCACCTCACAGGACTGGTGGCCCGCCGACTTCGGCCACTACGGCCCCTTCATCATCCGGATGGCCTGGCACAGCGCGGGCACCTACCGGATCAGCGACGGGCGCGGCGGCGCCGGGGCCGGCCAGCAGCGCTTCGCCCCGCTCAACAGCTGGCCGGACAACGCGAACCTCGACAAGGCGCGCCGCCTGCTGTGGCCGGTCAAGAAGAAGTACGGCCAGAGCCTCTCGTGGGCCGACCTCATGATCCTCGCCGGCAACGTCGCCCTGGAGTCCATGGGGTTCGAGACCTTCGGCTTCGGCGGCGGCCGTCCGGACGTCTGGGAGCCCGACGAGGACGTGTACTGGGGTCCCGAGACCACCTGGCTCGACGACGAGCGCTACACCGGCGACCGGGAGTTGGAAGACCCCCTCGGCGCGGTCCAGATGGGCCTCATCTACGTCAACCCCGAGGGCCCCAACGGCAATCCGGACCCGCTCGCCGCGGCGCGCGACATCCGCGAGACGTTCCGGCGGATGGCGATGAACGACGAGGAGACGGTCGCCCTGATCGCGGGCGGCCACACCTTCGGCAAGACCCACGGCGCGGGCCCGGCCGACAGCGTCGGCGCCGACCCCGAGGCGGCCCCGCTCGAGGCGCAGGGCCTCGGCTGGAGCAGCACCTTCGGTTCCGGCAAGGGTGGCGACACGATCACCAGCGGCCTCGAAGGCACCTGGACGAACACCCCGATCGCCTGGGACAACAGCTTCTTCGAGATCCTCTTCGGCCACGAGTGGGAGCTCTTCAAGAGCCCCGCGGGAGCGCACCAGTGGCGGCCGAAGGAGGGCGCCGGGGCCGGTACCGTGCCCGACGCGCACGACCCGTCGAAGAGCCACGCCCCGACGATGCTGACGACCGACCTCTCGCTCCGGTTCGACCCTGCCTACGAGCAGATCTCCCGTCGCTTCCTCGAGGAGCCCGCCGCGTTCGCGGACGCCTTCGCGCGCGCGTGGTTCAAGCTGACCCACCGCGACATGGGCCCGATCGTGCGCTACCTCGGCCCCGAGGTCCCGAGCGAGACGCTGCCGTGGCAGGACCCGCTGCCTCCGGTCACGCACGGACTCGTCGACGCCGCCGACGTCACCGCGCTCAAGGGGCAGGTCCTCGACTCGGACCTGTCGGTGTCCCAACTGGTCTCCGCCGCGTGGGCGTCGGCCTCGTCCTTCCGCGGCAGCGACAAGCGCGGCGGTGCCAACGGGGCCCGCGTCCGCCTCCAGCCGCAGAGCGGGTGGGAGGTCAACGACCCCGACGAGCTGGCGACCGTACTGCGCACCCTGACCGGAATCCAGGAGGCCTTCAACGCCGCGCAGGCCGGGGGCAAGCGGATCTCGCTCGCCGACCTGATCGTGCTCGCCGGCGCGGCCGCCGTCGAACAGGCCGCCAAGGACGCCGGCTTCACGGTCGAGGTCCCCTTCACGCCGGGCCGCGCGGACGCCTCGCAGGAGCAGACGGACGTGGAGTCGTTCGCCGCGCTCGAGCCGACCGCCGACGGGTTCCGCAACTACCTCGGGAAGGGCAACCGGCTGCCGGCCGAGTACCTGCTGCTCGACCGGGCGAACCTGCTGACCCTGAGCGCCCCCGAGCTGACGGTCCTCGTCGGTGGCCTCCGCGTCCTCGGCGCCAACCACCAGAGGTCCCCGCACGGCGTGCTCACCACGACGCCCGGGTCCCTGACGAACGACTTCTTCGTCAACCTGCTCGACCTGGGCACGGCGTGGACGCCGACGTCCGCTGACGCGACCACCTTCGAGGCCCGCGACGCCGCCACGGGCCGGGTCAAGTGGACCGGCACCCGGGCCGACCTCGTCTTCGGGTCGAACTCGGAGTTGCGCGCGCTCGCGGAGGTCTACGCGAGCGACGACGCGAAGGAGAAGTTCGTCAAGGACTTCGTCGTGGCCTGGGACAAGGTCATGAACCTCGACCGGTTCGACCTCGTCTGACCATGACGTCCGGGTCGGCCGGGTGCACACCCGGCCGACCCGGACCATCCGGACGCCTTCCACACAACCGTGATGTCCAGCAGGTGAGTTGTCACCCAGTAGACATGGAACGTTGCACACCGTTCGTGTAGCTTCCTTCACGTCGCCGCCACACCTTGGGCACAGGGCCCCTTGGGACTCGCGGCGCGAAGGACTCGACACCCTGTTGACGACAGCAACCGAAGTCTTCACGGTCCGGCCGTACACCCCGCACTGCGAAGTGATCCACACTGATGGCGATCACGCCGTCATCGGCATCTCCCCGGGGAACAGCTACTTCTCGGCCCAACGGGTCATGGACCTCGCCCAGTGGGGCATGCGCAACTTCCAGCAGGTCGACCTCATTTACACCGACATGCACGTGGCCGAGATGTACGAGGCCCTCGGCTACGGCGAGGACGAAGCACGCCGCAAGGCGGTGAAGAACCTGCGCGGTGTCCGCGCCAAGGTCAACAACGCCGCGGCCGAAGCCGACCCCTCCGGAGCGCGCCTGCGCGCCCGCCCGATGTCGTCCCTCACCGACATCCCGGCCTACCGCGCGCTCCACTCGCACCTGAACAACCTGCTCGACAGCGACCCGGATTTCCGGACGACGTGCAACTCCCTGGTCGACGCGTTCCTCTCCTCGAAGGTCCTGAACGGGAAGGCGGCCACCACCCGGCAACGCGAGGTGTGCCTGGAGTACGTCTGCGCGGAAGCGCCTCTCTTCCTCGACACCCCCGCCATCCTCGGGGTGCCGTCCTCCCTCAACTGCTACCACCAGCTCCTGCCGATGGCGGAACTGCTGTACTCGCGCGGCTCGGGCCTGCGCGCCTCGCGCAACCAGGGCCACGCCGTCATCACCCCCGCCGAAGGAGCATCCGATGTCCACTGAGACCCTTCTCGACTTCCCGTTCTCCGCGCGCGGTGACCAGCTCCCCGCCGAGGTCGAGGCGCTGCGCGGCGAACCGGTCAAGCGGGTGCGGACGATCGCCGGCGACGAGGCCTGGCTCGTCTCCTCCTATGAGCTGTGCAAGCAGGTCCTCGAAGACCCGAGGTTCAGCCTGAAGGACACCTCTGCGCCCGGTGTGCCCCGCCAGTACGCGCTGACGATCCCGCCGGAGGTCGTCAACAACATGGGCAACATCACGGGCGCCGGACTGCGCAAGGCCGTCCTCAAGGCGATCAACCCCAAGACCGACGGGCTCACCGACTGGATGCGCGACCACGCCTCCGCCCTCGTCGAAGGCCTCCTGGCCCACGGGGCGCCGGTCGACCTGCGCGGCCAGTTCACCAACCCGTACGCGGAGAACCTGCACTGCCGGATCCTCGGCATCCCCGAGGCCGACGCCCCGCGCCTGGCCGCCAGTCTCGACATCGCGTTCATGAACTCGGCGTGCCCCATCACCGGCGCCAAGCTCAACTGGGACCGGGACATCGCCTACATGGTGGAGCGCCTCGACGACCCCGCCACCACCGGGCTCATCGCCGAACTCGCCGCCCTGCGCGAGGATCCCGACTACGCGCACCTGACGGACGAGATGCTGGCGACGGTCGGCGTCACGCTGTTCGGTGCCGGGGTCATCTCCACCATGGGCTTCCTGACGATGGCGATCGTCTCGCTCATCCAGCACCCCGAGGTGTGGGAGCGGCTGCGCGAGGAGCCGGAGAAGATCCCGGCCGCCGTGGACGAACTCCTGCGCATCAACCTGTCGATCGCCGACGGGCTGCCCCGGCTCGCCCTCGAGGACGTCACCCTCGGGGACGTCGAGGTGAAGAAGGGCGAGCTCCTGCTCGTCCTGGTCGAGGCCGCCAACACCGACCCGGCCGTGTTCCCGGACCCGCACGTCGTGGACATCGACCGGCCCAACGCCGGTACGCACCTGTCCTTCGGCGGCGGAGCGCACTACTGCCCGGCCACCGCCCTCGGCAAGAGGCACACCGAGATCGCCATCGAGGTGCTCCTGGAGAAGATGCCCAACCTCCAGCTCGCCGTGCCGATCGATCAGCTCGTCTGGCGCACCCGCTTCATGAAGCGCCTGCCGGAGCGCCTGCCCGTGCTCTGGTAGCAGCACCGCTGTCCCCGGCCGGGGCGTCCGGCCGGGGGCGCAACCCCGCTACGCCGGCAGTGGCGGGAGGGCCGGCTGGTGGAGCCAGGCCGAGAACAGGTCGTCCAGCGGCTCGGCCGCGTAGCGGGCCGCGTGGCTGATGAACCCGGTGGTGGTGACCACGCCGTGCCGGTGCACCGTGGCCCAGTCCCGCAGCATCGCGAAGAACGCGGCGTCGCCCAGGGCGCGTCGGATCGCGTGCACGGCGAGCCCTCCGCGCTGGTAGAGGCGGTCGTCGAACATCAGCTTGCGGCCCGGGTCGCCCAGCCGGAGGTCCTGCGGCTGCGAGGCCAGCAGCCGGTGGGCGGCGCCCGCCAGCTCGTGCGCGGTGCGGCCGCCGGAGCGCTCCGACCACAGCCATTCGGCGTACTTGGCGAAGCCCTCGTTCAGCCAGATGTGCCGCCAGTCGGCGATGGTCACGCTGTTGCCGAACCACTGGTGGGCGAGCTCGTGGGCGATGAGTCGCTCCGAACCGCGCGCGCCGTCCACGTGGTTGGTGCCGAACAGGGAGAGCCCCTGGGCCTCCACCGGGACGTCCAGCTCCTCGTCGGCGACGACCACCGCGTACTCGCCGAAGGGATACGGCCCGAACAGCTCCTCGAACAGCCGCATCATGGCGGGCTGCCGGGCGAAGTCGCGCGAGAACCGCGGCAGCACGTGCGCCGGCACATGGGCGCTCTGCGGAACACCGCCGAGCCCGGGTTCGCCGAGCAGCACCGTCTCGTACAGGCCGATGGACAGGCCGACCAGGTAGCTGGAGGTCGGCGCGGGCTGCTCGTACACCCAGGTGGTCGTGGAGGCCTTGGTCGTACGGGTGAGCAGCCGGCCGCCGGCCACGACCGTGTAGGCGGACGGCGTGTTGACGGAGATCTGGTACGAGGCCTTGTCGGCGGGCCGGTCGTTGCACGGGTACCAGGAGGGCGCGCCGACCGGCTGGCTGGCCACCAGCGCGCCGTCGGTCAGCTCCTCCCAGCCGAGGCCGCCCCAGGGGCTGCGCACGGGCCTGGGGTTGCCCGCCCAGTGCACCTCCACGGTGAAGGCGGACCCGGCGGGCAGCGGCTTGGCCGGGCGGACGCGGAGCCTGCCGCCCCGGTGGGCGTAGTGCGGGGCCCGGCCGTTCACCAGGACCCGGCCTATTTTGAACTCGGCCAGGTTCAGCTGGAACTCGGCGAGCGGTGCCCGCCCGGCGATGGCGCTGAGCCGGGCCGTCCCGGCCAGCCGGTTGGGCCCGGGACGGTATTCCAGAGCGAGTTCGTACCGGTGCACGCGGTAACGGGCGTCGCCGTTGGCCGGAAAGTACGGGTCCGATGCCGCCGCTGTCTTCTGGCCGTTCACTGCCGCTTCCGTTCTGGCCCCGTCAGGACCGCCACGCCTCGATCGGATTGCCCAGCCAGCGGGAGTCGGCGGGGACGGATTCCCCGGCCATCACGAGGGAGGCCGGACCCAGTGTGCTGCGGGCCCCGACGGTGCTCCCGGGCAGGACGATTCCGCCCGGGCCCAGGGTGGCGCCCTCACGGAGGACCACAGTATCCGTCCTCAAGATCCGGTCGTGGAAGAGGTGCGTCTGCAACACACAGCCGCGGTTCACGCTGACCGCGTCGCCCAGCACCACCAGGTCCGTCTCGGGCAGCCAGTAGCTCTCGCACCACACGCCCCGGCCGATCCGGGCACCGAGCCCGCGCAGCCACAGGGACAGCAGCGGTGTCCCGGGCACCGAGCCGACCAGCCACGGCACGGCCAGGACCTCGACGAAGGTGTCGGCCAGCTCGTTGCGCCACACGAAGCCGCTCCACAGCGGGTGCTCCCCCGTCCGGTGCCGGCCCACCAGCAGCCACTTCGCGGCGACCGCGACCACGCACGCGGCCGTACCGGCGGCGAGCAGGGCGGCTCCGGACAGCAGCGCGGCTCCCCCGATCCCCAGACCGCTCGCCGTGCTCAGCGCGCAGAGCGCCGCCACCGTCAGTACGGCCAGGGCGGCCGAGCAGAACACCGGGACGAGCCGGCACAGCTCCACCAGTCCGCGCGCCCACAGCAGGTGCGCGGGCGGGTCGTAGGTGCGGCTCCGATCGGCGTTCGCGGCGGACCGCGGCAGCTTGACCGGCGGCAGGCCCAGATAGGAGCTGCCCTTCTTGGCCTTCTTCGGGGTTGCGGACAGGACGCCGACCAGCCCGTCGTCGGGCACGGCGCGGCCCGGCGCGGTCATTCCGGAGTTCCCGAGGAAGGCGCGGCGGCCGATCTCGGAGGGGCCGATCCTTATCCAGCCGCCGCCCAGTTCGTAGGGGGCGGTCAGGGTATCGTCGGCGAGGAAGGCGCCCTCGCCGACGGTGGTGAGGCTGGGCAGCGCGAGCACGGTGGACACCTCCGCGCCCCGGCCGATCTTCATGCCGAGCAGCCGCAGCCACACCGGTGTGATCAGCCCCGCGTACAGCGGGAAGAGCGTCTCCCGGGAGAGGTCCATCAGCTGGGTGACCGTCCAGGCCTGCCAGCCGACCCGGCTGTGCGTCGGGTGGACTCCCGTCCGCAGGGCCAGGCTGAGCAGGCGTACGGTGACCAGCAGCAGCAGCGCGTACGCGAACCCGAAGGCGAGCGCTCCCGGCACCACGGCGAGCAGCGCCCCGCCCAGCGCCCGGCCGAATCCGGCGTCGGCGGGCACGAACCGGCTCACCACGAGCAGGGCGGGCACGGTCGCGAGCACGGGCAGGGCCGTCAGGCAGAAGCCGGTCGCCCCGTACATGGCGCGCCACCACAGCCCGCGCGGCGGGCGCTGCCCGGGCCAGTTGCGCTTGGCCCTGCCGAGTTTGACGGCGGGGGCGCCGGCCCAGCGCTGCCCGGTGGGGATCTGTCCGGCCACGGCGGATCCGGGGGCCACCTCGGCCCGCTTGCCGACCCGGGCGCCGGGGAAGAGCATGCTGCGGGTGCCGACCACGGCGCCCGCGCCGACCTTGACCGGGCCGATCACGAGCCGGTCCCCGTCCAGCCAGTGTCCCGAGAGGTCCACCTCGGACTCGACGGCGCAGCCGCGGCCGAGCTTGAGCATGCCGGTGACCGGAGGCAGGGCGTGGAGGTCCACCTCGGGGCCGACCTTGGCGCCGAGCGCCCGGGCGTAGCGTTCCAGCCAGGAGCCGGTGAGCGAGGTCGCGCCGACGTACTCGGCCAGCCGCTCGGCGGTCCACAGCCTCAGGTGCACGCTGCCGCCGCGCGGGTGTCGGCCGGCCTTCACCCCGCGCAGCAGCAGGCGGGCGCCGCCGGCCGCGATGGCGAGGCGGCCGGGCGGGCTGAAAAGCAGCGCAGCGCCGGCGGCGACGAGCCACCACGAGGCGGTCGGCGCCCACGGGTAGGGACCGAAGTGGTGGAGGACGTTGCCCAGGGCCAGCAGGGCCACCGTCCAGCGCAGGCCGACCAGGGTGAACAGCGGGAGCAGCAGGAGCGTCTGGATCGCCTTGGTCCGGAAGGGAACCGGGGCGACGGTCCGTGCGGCGCCGTCGTCCTGTGCGGACTTCTCCAGCCGCCGGGCCAGCTTGCGCAGGGTGGGCTGCTGGTAGATGTCGAGTACGGCCGCGCTCGGATAGCGGGTGCGCAGCCGGGTGGTGAGCCGGGCCGCGGCGAGGCTGTTGCCGCCGATCGCGAAGAAGTCGTCGGCGGCGCCGGTGACGGCCACGCCGAGGGTCTCGCTCCACTGCTCGGCGAGCCAGGCCTCGGTGCCGTACAGCTGCTCGGCGGGGCCGGTGGTCTCCAGATCGGGCAGGGGCCAGGGCAGCGCGTCCCGGTCCACCTTGCCGGAGGTGCGGGTGGGCAGTTCGGCGACGGGCGCGAGCAGCGGTACGAGGGCGGCGGGCAGTTCGGCGCGCAGCCGCTCGACGGCGGCCGCGTGGTCCCAGCCCTCCTGGGTGACCAGGTAGCCGACGAGCAGCTGGTTGCCGCTGCGGGCGGTGCGGACGGCGGCGGCCGCGCCGGCGACGCCGGGCAGGGCCTGGAGGGCGGCGTCCACCTCGCCCAGCTCGATGCGGCGCCCGCCGAGTTTGATCTGCTCGTCGCCGCGGCCGAGGAAGACCAGCCCCTCCGGTTCGGCGCGGACGAGGTCGCCGCTGCGGTAGGCGCGCTCCCAGCCGACGGAGTCCAGCGGGGCGTACTTCTCGGCGTCCTTCTCGGGGTCGAGGTAGCGGGCCAGGCCGACGCCGCCGATCACGAGCTGGCCGCTGCCGCCCATCGGCACCGGCTCGCCGGACTCGTCGACCACGGCCAGCTCCCAGCCGTTCAGCGGGAGGCCGATGCGGATCGGTTCCTCCCCGGTGAGCAGGGAGGCGCAGGCGACGACGGTGGCCTCGGTGGGTCCGTAGGTGTTCCAGACCTGGCGGCCCTCGGTGACCAGGCGCTGGGTCAGCTCGGCCGGGCAGGCCTCGCCGCCGAAGATCAGCAGCCGGACCTCGTTGAGTGCCTCGGGCTCCCACAGCGCGGCCAGGGTCGGCACGGTGGAGACCACGGTGATCTCCTGGTCCACCAGCCAGGGACCGAGGTCGGCGCCGCTGCGCACCTGGGAGCGGGGCACGGGCACCAGGCAGGCGCCGTAGCGCCAGGCCAGCCACATCTCCTCGCAGGAGGCGTCGAAGGCGACGGACAGTCCGGCCATGACCCGGTCGCCGGGGCCGATGGGCTCCTCGGTGAGGAAGAGCGCGGCCTCGGCGTCCACGAAGGCGGCGGCGCTGCGGTGGCTGACGGCGACGCCCTTGGGCTTGCCGGTGGAGCCGGAGGTGAAGATGATCCAGGCGTCGTGCCCGGGGCCCGGCCGGGCGGCGGACCCTCCCGCGTCGGCGGGGGCGCTGACGTCGATGCGCCGTCCGGCGCCGAGCACCGCCCGCACCCCGGCCTCGCCGAAGACCAGCTCGGCCCGCTCGTCCGGGTCCTCGGCGTCGACCGGCACGTAGGCGGCGCCCGCGGCGAGGACGGCGAGGACGGACGCGTACAGCTCGTTGGTCCCGGACGGCACGCGTACGCCCACCCGGTCGCCGAGCCCCACCCCGGCGGCCGCGAGAGCGCGCCGCCGGCGCTCGACCTCGGCGGCCAGCGCCCGGTAGGTCAGCTGTTCGGTGCCGTCGTCCAGGGCCGGTTCGTCGGGGTACGCCCGTACGGAGGCCTCGAAGATGTCGACGAGGGTGCGCGCCGGGGCGGCGGGCCCGGCGGAGAACCGGGCGGACTTGCCGGACTCCTCGTGCCCCTCCCCGTCGTCGAGCAGAGTGAGTTCGCCGTGCTCAGGTGTGGCTGCCATCGGCCCTCGCGTGTCGCTCCCGGAAACAACCCACCAGCCTAATCGGTCATCAAGGATTTTCCCGTTGAAGCCTTGCGCGTGGCCGGTAAACAGCGGTAGGGGGCCGCGCGTCGAACTGCGCCGACCCCGGGAGCGGGATATCAAGGACCGAGAAGGCGAGCGCGCGAGGCCCGGCGGTCGCCGCCCCACGGTTGAGGAGTACGTCTCGTGGAGTTCGAGGTCAATGGCGCACAGCGCACGGTGGACGTGGACGACGACCCGGCCGCCGCGGAGGTGGTGCGCGACCGGCTGGGTCTGACCGGCACCAAGCTGGTCTGCGCGGGCGGGGTGTGCGGGGCCTGCACCATCCAGGTCGACGGCGAACCCCGGGTGTCCTGCCTGACGCCCGCGGTCGGGCTGGCCGGCCGGCGGGTGACGACGGTCGAGGGCCTGGCCGGCCACCCGGTGGCGCGTGCCTTCGCCGGCGAGGACGCCCTCCAGTGCGGCTATTGCACACCGGGGTTCGTGGTCGAGGCGGCGGCCTTCCACGAGCGGTGGCGGGCCGCGCACGGCCGCACGGCGCCGGGGCGGGAGCAGATCGCGGAGGCGCTGTCGGGCCACCTGTGCCGCTGCGGCGCCTACGAGCGGATCTTCAGCGCGGTGGCCGCGGCCTGCGCGGGCGACTACGACGAGGCCCCGACCGGTACGGACGCACCGGCGGTCCCCCGCACCGAGGCCCCGGAGAAGGTCGACGGCTCGGCCCGGTACACGACGGACCTGCGGCCCGAGGGGCTGCTGGAGGGGATCCTCATCCGGTCGCCGCACGCACACGCGCACGTACGCTCCCTGGAGGCCGGGAACGTCCCGCTGGTGCCGCTGCTTCCCCCCGACGGCGTGGTGCGGTACGTGGGGCAGCCGGTGGCCGCGGTCGCGGGGCCGGACCTGGCCGCCGCACGGGCCGCCGCGCAGCGGGTCAGGGTGGACTACGAGGTGCTGCCGGCGGCCCTGGACCCGGCGCAGGCCCGCGCCGGGCAGGGACCCTTGGTGTACGAGGACAAAGCCTCCCGCAAGCGGGCGCCCGGTTCCGGCGAGACCCCCCAGCTGCTGCCCGCCCGCTGGCGCGGCAACCTGAGGGGCCCGACCGCCATGAGCAAGCGCCCCGCGACGGCCGTGCGCCGGATCACCGAGGCCCGGGTCCGCAGCCCCGAGCGGGTGGTCGAGGGCGTGTTCACCACCTCGGGCCAGACCCACACCCCGCTCGAACCGCACGCCTGTCTTGCCCAGTGGGTCGACGGCACCCTCCACCTGGACGTGTCCACGCAGTCGGTGAGGAACGTGGCCGAGCAAGCCGCCGAGCGCTTCGGCGTGCCCGTCGATCGGGTGGTGGCGAGGGCCGTCCACGTGGGTGGCGGCTTCGGCTGCAAGATGGGGCTGACCTCCGACGTGGTCGCCGCCGTGGAGCTGGCCCGGCTGCACGGCGCGCCGGTGCGGGTGGTGCTGGCCCGCGACGAGGAGCTCACAGACGGCGGATACCGCCCCGGCACCCGGATCCGGCTGGCGATGGCCGCGGACGCGGCCGGCGAGCTGAGTGCGCTCGCCATCGACGCGGACAGCGACGGCGGGGTCTCGGTGGGCGGTTCCGTGGCGTCGCTGGCCCGGTTCATGTACGGCAAGGCCCCGCGCCGGCTCCGCGATTTCGACACGGTCACCCACCGGCCTCCGGGCGCACCCTTCCGCGGCCCGGGCGGACCCACGATGTGCTGGGCCCTGGAGCAGGCAGTCGACGAGATGGCCCACCGGCTCGGCCAGGACCCGATCGCCCTGCGCCGCCGCTGGGACGGCAACCCCAAGCGGCACGCCCTGTACGACTGGGCGGCCTCCCTGCCGGTCTGGTCCGGGCCCCGGGGCGGCACCGGGCGGCTGCGCCGCGGCGTCGGCGTCGCGGCGGGCAACTGGCTGTACTTCCTCGATCCCGTCACCGAGGTCGAACTCTCCGTCGAGGACGGCGTCGTCGTCGCCCGCTGCGCGGTGCAGGACATGGGTACGGGATCGCGGACCGTGCTGCGCCGGGCCGTCGCCGAAGCCCTCGGCGTGCCGGAGGGGCGGGTGCTCGCCGAGGTCGGCCGGAGCACTACCGTCCACGGCCCCACGTCCGGCGGCAGCCGCACCACGCCCTCCGTCGTGCCCGCCGCCGTGGACGCCGCCGACCGGCTGCGCGCCGCGCTCGGCGCCACCGACGCCGACGGGGACGTGGTCGCCCGGCTGGACACGGCGGACGGCGTACGGGTGACCGGCCGGCGCCCCCGCGACCACCGGGGCTTCGCGCTCCCCTTCGCCCTGGGTGGAGTGGCGATCGGCCGCGGCTTCACCGGCTCGGTGCAGGTCGCCGAGGTCGAGGTGGACACCCGGCTCGGCCGGGTCCGCCCGCTGCGCGTGTGGAGCGGCATCTCCGCGGGCCGCATCCACGAGGACCGGCTGGCCCGCAGCCAGTGCGAGGGCGCGGTGGTCCAGGGCATCGGCTACGCCCTGTACGAGGAACGGCGCACCGACCCGGCGACCGGCCGGGTGCTGACCGAGAACCTGGAGGACTACCGCATCCCCGGGATCGGCGACACCCCCGAGATCACCGTCCACTTCCACCAGGAGGGCTTCGAGCACGTCCCCGGCGGCGGTGTCGGCCTCGGTGAGGTCGCCACCCTGCCCACTGCGGCCGCTCTCGCCAACGCGGTGCACGATGCCACCGGCTGGCGCCCGTACGACATGCCCATCCGCCCCGACCGGCTCCTGGAAGGACTGCGCCGTTGAGCACCGAGCCCGCCCTCACCGACCTGTCGGCCGCCGTCCTGGCCCGTGGCGGGGAACTGCGCGCCGGTGGCACCGACACCACAGCCCGGCAGCGCAGCGGCATCTCCCCGGGACCGTTCACCGACCTGGGGGGCGTCGGCCACCTGCGCGGCTGCAGCCCGCTGCCGGGCGGCGGACTGCGGATCGGCGCGCTGACCTCCCTCGCCACGCTGGCCTCCGACCCGCAGGTACGGGACGGCTGGCCGGCCCTGGCGGTGTCGGCCCGGGCCGCGGCCACCCCGCAGATCCGCGCGGCCGGCACCCTGGGCGGCAACCTGCTGCAGCGCAACCGCTGTTGGTACTACCGCAATCCGCACATCGGCTGCCTCCAGAAGGGCGGCACCGACTGCCCGGCGCGCGCGGGCGACCACCACTTCGGCGTGGTCAGCGGGAACGGCCCGTGCATCACCCCGCACCCGTCCACCCTCGCCATGGCCCTGCTGACCTACGACGCCGAGGCCGAGATCCACGGCGAATCGCCGCGCAGCGTCGCCGCCTTGTACGGCGACGGCGACCGACTCCACCACGCCGACCACCTGCTGCCGCCCGACCGCATCCTCACCTCGGTCCGGCTGCCCGCTCCCCTGCCCGGCGAACGCGCGGCCTGCCACCGGGCCACCAGCAGGGCTCACGCCGAATGGCCCCTGGTGGAGGCCACCGCCCGGCTCGCGCTCGACGGCGCCACCGTCACCCACGCCGCCGTGGCCGCGGGCGGGGTGGCGCGCGTCCCGGTGCGGCTGACGGAGGTGGAGGCCGTCCTGATCGGCCGCGAGGCCACCCCCGAGCTCCTCGCCGAGGCGGCCGCGACCGTCCTGGACCGCTGCCGCCCCCTGCCGCAGACCGGCTACAAGACCACCCTGTTCCACCACACCGTCCTCGAAGTGCTGGAACAGGCCGTCGGCCGGCCCGGCGGGCGCTAGCGGGTGTCCGCGGCCGTGATCCGCTCCAGGTCGGTCATCAGCGAGTGCAGCCAGGACACGGTCGCGTAGTACCCGCGCGAGGCTCCGGGCGGCTCCGCGGTGAACCCGTCGGACGCCGGATCGCGCGGCGGCAGGGGGGCCGCCGGGGTGTCCCCCACCAGGTCGAGGCGCGCCGACACCAGGAGCAGGCGCCCGGCCACCCGGTCCCCGAGGCGCGTCATCAGGGCGGCCGCCTCCCGGCCCAGGGGCGGTACGACGACCCGCCCGGGTGCGGGCGGCGCGAGCAGCCGGTCCGCGCCCCACAGCGTGTGGTGACCGGTCATCAGAGCCGCCTGCCAGTCGGTGCCGGGCCGTGGCCGGCCGTCGTCCCCGAAGCGGGTCGGCTCGCTCTGGAACTGCGCGTACGCCGACTCCGCGAGGATCAGCGCGTGCCGCAGCGACCGGTGGCCCACCGCGCCGACGGCCTCGTCCCGTACCCCGCCCGCCGCCACCGAGGCGCTCGTCGCGACCACGATCTCCGCCGCCCTGCGCAGCAGCCCCGCCGTGGCGCGGCCCAGCTCGTCGTGTGCGCCCCGGGGCCAGGCCAGGAGCCCGAACACGGCGCCGATCGCACTGCCGATCAGCACGTCCAGCATCCGGAGCCCGGCCAGCCGCCAGTCCGCCGGCGCCAGCTGCGCGAACACCAGCGCCACCAGCACCGTGAACAGCCCCTGGGCCCACCCGACCCCCCGTACCGGCCCGACCGTGAAGGAGACGAGCATCCACACCGGCAGCACGACGGCGTACACCACGGTGTCGGAGCCACCCAGGGTCAGCAGCCCCGCGGTCACCAGCGCGCCGACGAACGTGCCGGCCAGCGCCACCCGGATCGTGCTCCAGGTCGCGCCGACGGTCGTCCGCGTCAGGCTCAGGGTCGCCAGCATCGCCCAGAACCCGTGCGGCAGGGTGTCCAGCCCGGCGACCAACCGGACCGCCGTCAGCGCGAGTCCGATCCGCACCGCGTTCTGGAAGAGCACCGACCTCTGTCCCGCGTGCCCCTGGATCCGGTGCCACCACAGTCGCGGCGCCCGCATCCGCGCGTACCAGAACCGTCCCGGCGCCACGCCCGTCCCCGCGGCCCGCCCCCGTACGGCCACGTCGGCGGCGGTCGCCATCGCCAGAGCGGCGTCCGCCACCTCCAGGGCCGCCGCCTGCCACCGCAGCACCGCCGGAGCCGCCTGCTCCGGGTCCGCCCCGGCCAGCCGGGCGCGGGCCGCGACGAGGTCCTCGTACTCCTCCCCGGGACCGGGAAGCGGGCCGGTCAGCTGCCGCAGCCGTTCGGCCGTCCGCTCCGAGAGCCGTTCCACGCCGCGCGGCACGTCCGGACCGGCGCCCCCGGATGCGGCGCCGGGCACCTGCGACAGGCGGTTCAGCAGAGTGCGGGCGGCCAGGCCCGTGTGCGCCAGCGCCCGGTCGCGCAGGCCCGGACCGGCCGGGCGGTCCGCCTCGGGCACCTTCAGGAAGCGCAGGTTCGTCGCCGCCTCGCGCGCCTCCCGGAGCGTGTCCGGCGAGGGTGCGTACGGCGGCCCGGCCAGCTCCCGGGCGCAGCGCGCGGCGGTCTGCGCGGCGCGCGCGGCGAGTTCCCGGTAGGGGGTGGTGGGCGGTTCGGGGAAGAGGTACCGCTCGGCCAGGACGAGCAGCGCGAGCCCGACGGTCGTGCCGGTCAGGCGCTCGCCGAGGGAGCCCGGATCGTACGGCGGGAAGGACGGCAGGATGTACAGCAGTTGCAGCCCCGGTCCGGCGCCCGCCGGTCGGGGCCCGCCCACGGCGGCGAAGGCCAGGGCGAAGCCGACGACCAGCATGCCCGCCACCGCGCTCCAGGTCCGGACGGACAGGTAGGTGCCGATGACGACCAGCAGCCAGCACACCGGCAGCAGCCGCAGCACCAGCGCGGCCCGCTGCGGTCCCGTGCCGGGGATCCGCGAGAGTCCGGCCAGGGCCACGGAGGAGAACAGCGCGTACGTCGCGCCGGTGGCCGAGCCGAATCCGTAGAGGAACAGGTAGAACCCGCCGGCGGCGACCAGCGTCACCCGCACCGCGCGGCGCCCCGTGGCGATGTAGGCCGCGGGAATCCGGCGCCGGGGCCGGCGGTCAGAACTCCACGGTGACAAAGCCGTCCTCGGCGGCCGACTCGGGCTTCAGCACGCGGTAGCCGAACTCCTGCTTCAGTCCGCCGAGGTCCCACTGCTCCGCGCGCTCCCGGTAGTTGAAGACGAGGTCCTTGTCGGCTCCGCCGTTCTTGAGGATCCGGGCGATGGCTACGTCGTCCGGGTGGCCGTGGATCTTTCCGTTGGTGGAGATCAGGTAGCGGCCGCAGTCGAGGAGTCCGAGGAGGTCGTTCGAGATGTTCTTGGAGCTGCCGTGGTGGGCGACCTTCAGGGCGGCGATCCTCAGCCGCCCGCCTTCGTCCTCGGCGCGCGGCCGGATCGACGCCACCAGGCGCGGATCGTCCGCGTCGCCGGTGAAGACGATCCGGGTCCCCTCGAACTCGAAGAGGAGGCCGATGCTGGTCGGGTTCGTCGGGGAGCCGTCCCGTTTGAACGGGGTGGCGGCCAGCCCGTCGATGTCGATCGCGCCGAAGTGTTCGATGCCGGGCGCGAGTTCCCGCTCCATGGGGTCCACTCCGGGGATCAGCCCGGCCTGCTCGCACTTCGCCTTCCAGGTGGGGATCAGCCCCTCCAGCAGACGGCGGTCCGGCGCGAGCACGTCCATCGTGGATCCGTCGTCGAACCAGGTCAGTTCGTGCCCCACTTCGATGCTGCGGCCCTCGAAGGCCTTGTTCCAGGGGATGTGCTGGGTCAGCAGGGCGGTGGTGACCTTCTCCCCCTCCACGGCGCCGAAGATCTCCCGGTCGTGGAGGTGGTCGAAGCCGTTGAACCACACGTCCCCGAAGTCCACCGTCCGGTCGGGGTCTTCGAGGAGCGCGACCACGCCGAGGATGTGGTCCTGGTCGACATGGGTCACCACGAGTACGTCGATCAGGCCGTCCAGCTCGGCGAGTACCGGCTTGATCCGCTCGTAGGTGCCGTGCCGTCCGCCGTCGAAGAGGACCCGCCGGGTGAAGTCGCCGTTGCCGTATTCGAGGAGCAGGCAGTCGCCGTCCTCCGCGGGCATCATCCTGAGCCGGATCATCACGTGCTCCTTTGCCGCAGGTCGAGGATCAGGAACGGCTGGCGCATGTCGGTCATCCAGGACAGGCGGCGCACCTCGTCGAGGCGACGTGCGCATGCGGGGTCGTCGGGGAAGGCGGAGAGCCCGTCGACGAGCCAGACGAGCCCGAGCGTGTAGAAGGGGATGCCGCGCTCGAAGGCCTCGATCAGCCCGTCGCGTGCCCTCCGCAGGTCCGGCGGGTCGCGCCGCAGCAGCCGCACCGCCCGCAGGATCGCCCCGTCGCTGATCCAGGGGAAGGAGTCGGCCAGCCGCTCCAGCCACGGGTCCCAGTAGGTCTCGGCCCTCGTGTGGTCGGTGCCGATGAGGACGTAGGCCCCGGCCGCCGCCGCGAGCGGGTTCTCGAACTTGGAGTAGAGCATCTCCTCGACATCGGTGAAGAGCTTGGCCGCCATGTCGAGGGCTCCCTGGGACATGTACGCGAGCCCCGCGCCGACCGCCGGGTCGCGGACGGCGATGGCCACGGCGCTGCCCGTCGGGCTCTGCCGCAGGTTGACCAGGACTTCGACCTGGCTGCTGCCCCAGGGCAGGGGGAGGGTGACCAGCCGTACGGATCCGGCGGCCTCCACGAGCAGGAACTGCCGCTCTCCGGGCTGACCGCCGGGGACTCCGACCGGTCCGCTGGGGCCGAAGCGGTAGAGCGGACTGACCTCCTCCCCCAGTACATCGGGCTGCGGAAGGACGAGGGGCTCGCCCCGGGCGATCCGCCCGGAGACCGGATCGCCCGGCGGGTTCTCTCCCAGCGCCAGCATCGACGCGAAGCTGCAGCTCGCGGGCGCGGCGTCGCCGATCCAGGTGGCGAGCGCGGTCAGGTCGACGTCCGTCGCGGGGGCGGGGCCGCGGGCGGGAGCGGGGGCGACCATGGACCGCGAGGCGACGGACTCGGCGAGCGGGACCTCGGCGGGGCCGTGGTAGACCCTGCCCGACTCGATGTTGCCCATGAGGTACTGCCAGGAGTGTGTCTCGTACGGCGAATCCATCATGACGAAGTCCACCGCGGTCTCCTTGCCCTCCACCGCCACGGCATCCTCCGTCAGCACCAGCCCGGACGGCAGGGTCGCCGACACGAGATAGCGGCCGGGCGTCACGGGGTACGCCGTCGGGCGGGGCTCGATCCCGCAGGGGATCAGGATGTTGCGCCGGCTCTCGCCCTTGAGGTCGGCCGAGAGGATGTCGCCGACGATCACCGCTTCGTTGGACTCCCCCGTGGGCGAGGACGAGAGGAGGAGCCGTACGGCGAGTGCGGTGCTCATGGCCGGGCCAATGTGACGCGGAAGAACGGCGGGCGGGCGTCGAGTTTCTTGCTGCGCTGGTCTCCGGGGCCCAGGACGGCCTCGACCTGGTATCGGCCGAACGGCAGGAACGGGGCCCACTCGCGGAGGTCGGGTTCCTCGCCGGGGTCGGGCAGCGGCCGGCGCAGCGGCTCCCGGCCGCGGCGCCGGCAGATGAATTCGGCACGCGCGTTGTCCTCGGGGTCCGCGCAGCCGATGTACACCGGGACCACCGGGTCGCCTCTCAGTTCGTGGAAGTCGAAGTCGAACGACTCGTTGCTGACCGGTGTCGAGGCGTTCACGAGAGCACCGGCGAACGGAGGCTCTTGAATGAAGCGGACGATCGAGCGCAGCAGGTTGAGGGTGGTCACCCGCCATACGCTGTCTGCGGTGTTCTCGCTCCCCGAGCCGTCGAGACTCCGCAGCAGCGCGTCCGTGAAGAGGCTGAGGCCACCGGCACGTGCGACGGCCTCCGTGCCGAGCAGGGTCGCGTAGAGGACGGCGTGTTTTCGTGGCACGAAAGCGGTGGGGCGCAGGTTCCCCCCGACGACGACCCGCCCGAGAGTGTCCCTGCCCGCCGTGTTGACGAGTGCGTCGGAGCCTTCCCGGCAGGCGTCGACGAAGAAGACCTGCTGGGCGGCCCTGCAGTTGTTGAGTCCCCGTACCAGTGCCTCGAAGTGCAGTGCGCCGTTCAGCGGGCTGTTTCTGTCGGCGAAGATGTCCGCCGCCAGGAGGGAGGAGTCGGTGCCCAGTGAGACCCCGTGACCGCAGAAGTAGAAGACGAGCCGGGCCTCGTCGTGGTCACCCCGGTCCTTCCACTCCGTGACGGCGGCCACGATGTTGTCGATGGTTGCCGCTTCCACCACATGCCCGACCTGCGTCTTCGGGTTGGGGAAGGGGGCGGGAGCGGCCTCGCTCAGCAGCAGTGCCAGACTTCCCAGCGGTCTGCCCTTGTCGTTGTATTCGCCGATCATCCACGTCGCGAACGCACGCGCCGAGAGAGGGGGTGAGGACAGCTGCCGCATGCCCACGGCGCCCGGGTGGTCCGTCGGCGACGGGCCGCCGTCCAGATGCGTGTAGGCCCCGACCCCGATGACGAGCGCGTGCGTGGAGGCTGGCCCCGCGTTCTCGTCCAGGTGCACCGTGAAACCGGCCATGAGACCTCCGCGTGACGCACCGGCAGGCCGGTGGGAGGCTTTGCTCCTAGTATAGGAATGAATATGACGTATGTCCCTCGGAGACCGTGATGGGCAAGAACATCGTGGTGTGCCTGGACGGGACGGGCAATCAGCTCAAGGCCCGCGGCAACACCAACGTCGTCAAGCTCTACGAGATGCTCGACCTCGGCGACCCCACCGCGCAGATCGCCTACTACGACCCCGGCGTCGGCACCTTCTCCGCCGCCGGAGCATGGTCGCTGCCGGCCCGCAAGCTCTCCAAGCTGTTCGGGCTCGCGTTCGGCTCGGGGCTCAAGGCGAACCTCGCCGAGGCGTACACGTATCTGATGCACCATTACGAACCGGGCGACCGGATCCTCCTCTTCGGTTTCAGCCGGGGCGCGTACACCGCCCGCGCTCTCGCGGGGCTGCTCAAGGCGGTCGGCCTGCTCCGCCCGGGCTCGGAGAACCTGGTTCCGTACGCCATCGCCGTCTACGCCAAGAACCGGACCTTCAGCGACGACGACTGGAAGCAACTGCACCATTTCGCCGGCACGTTCAGCAGGAAGGTCGACGAACGGACCGGCATCCCCGTCCATTTCATGGGGGTGTGGGACTCGGTGAAGGCCGCCGGACTGCTGCGCTGGAACCTGCGCTGGCTGTACACCCGGCGGATCCCCAACGTCGCCCGGGTCCGCCACGCCGTCTCCATCGACGAGAAGCGCCGGCCGTACGAGGAGTACCTCGTGCAGCCCCCCGAGGAGGCGGGGGCACGGGGGCCGGTGATCGAGGAGGTCTGGTTCGCCGGGGTCCACTCCGACGTGGGCGGCACCTTCGAGGACGACCCGAAGCTGCCCACCGTCGCTCTCAAGTGGATCGTGGACGGCGCCCTCGACTCCGGCCTGCTGCTCAAGAACGGGGCGTACGCGAAGCACCTCACGCTCGACCCCGCTCACGCGCTCGGCACGGTCCACCGCATGGGCGCGGTCTGGGCCCTGCTCACCTACCGGCGCCGCCGCGTCCCCGACGGCGCCCGGGTGCACGAGACCGTACGGCTGCGCATCGAGGACGACGCCGGGTACGGGGAGCGGATCCCGCCCGGAGTGACGTGGGCGGACAAGGAGTGGCTGACCCCGCACCCGAGCGCCGGCTGACCGGGGTCAGGCCGCGTAGGGCGGTTCCACCTCGCAGGGGCAGGGGCGGTACTCCAGACCGAGTTCGCGGTCCACTTCGGCGTTCGTGCGGGTGGCGGCGGCGGAAACCGCCGACCAGGAGCCGTACTTGGCGTACAGCTGGTCCGCGGTCGGGCCGAGCGGGTTGCCGTACTTCTTCATGTTGCGCTCCTCCAGCAGCCGCACCTGCTCCGGGCTCATGCCGGCGCGGGTGACGTCCTTGGCGTCGTTGCGCATCTGCACCAGCGTCCGGGCGATCTCCTCCTCGGACGCCCCTTGGGCGCGCATCTCGCAGGCGGTGCGGTCCATGTCGCCGAGCAGTGCGTGGTAGCGCATCCGGACCTCCTGGGCCTCGACGCGCTCCTCCGGTGTCTCGGCGCGGATCTGACAGACCACCGGCTCATGGCTGGTGCACGGGCCCTCGCTGGGCGGGTCCTCGGACAGCGGGCCGACGACGACGGAGCCGCCGCAGTCGGCGGCGCGTACGCAGGCGACGGCCGGCGCGGACCTCGGCGCGAGGGTGAGGGCGTGGGCGGCCGGGACGGCCGCCGGCGCCGCGAGCAGCAGCGCCTGCACGGCGAGCACGACGGGCAGGAGATGGCGGACGAGGGAGGGCGGGCGGGCGAGGCGGGGGGATGCGTGGGGGGATGACATGCCGCACATCCTGGCGGCCCCGCGATCCCGAAGATCACGAAAACGCGACGCGGTCCCCCGTCCGTGCGGCAACGGTCCTCCGGACGGGTGGTTCTGGCGGGGATCTCGGTGAATTCCCGCGATTCGGTCATGGGTTCCCCGGGTGAGGCGGCGGCGCGCTGCCACAGTCCTCTCGCGAGATGAGCAGGCCGTCGGGGTGCACCCGCGGGCGGCCGGGCCAGAAGGAGAGGGATGAGCAGAATCCGAGAGGGGGGTGCATGCTGAACCACCGAATTCGACAGCGCGCCCTCACCATCGTCGGCAGTATTCTCCTCGTACTGCAGTCGCTTGTGTTCGTCCAGGCGGCGACGCCCGCCTGGGCGGGCGATGACCGGGTCGTCGACAACACCGGTTTTGAACCGCACAACGCCGTGGCCAATCCCCGCAGACCGTCACAGGTCGCCGTCATGCGGGGATGCACGGTCCGTATCGACAACAACTTCGGCAAGGACGCCTTCCCGATCACGCGGACGACGACGGTCCCGTGCTTCGGCGACCCGACCCTCGCCTTCGACTCGCAGGGCCGCCTGTTCGTCACCCATCTCTCGTCGAGCTTCAACACCACCGCCAACAGCTTCGGGGTGGGCGTCGCCCGGATCAACGACCTGACGACGACGGGGAACCAGACCTACACCCCCGTCCAGGTAAGCGGCAACAGCCCGAACAACCACGACAAGCCATGGCTGGTGGCCGACTCCAATCCCACCAGCCCCTACCGGGACAACCTCTACGTCGTCTGGACGCACCTCGCGGGCCCAACGTGGCAGATCCAGTACTCCCGCTCCGTGAACGCGGGCGCGAACTGGTCGACCCCGAGCGTCCTTTCCGTGGCGGCGGACGGAAACCCCTGGCCCTCCCACGCCGCCGTCGGCGCGAACGGCGACCTCTACGTGGCCTACCACGCCAACATCTGCAACGAGGGCACCGACGGAGCGGCCGACGCGGGCACCGTGCAGGTGCTCCGCGACGGCTCGGGCGGGGCCGATTTCGCCGCCGGCACCGTCCAGCAGCGGACCACGGCGTTCGCGGCGGGACAGGCGACCGTCACCTGCAACGTGCAGAACGGCGCGGGTGACATCCCGGGGACCGACTTCTGGCTCCAGGGCTCGATGCAGCCGTGGGTGCTGCCCGACCCGGGCCGGCCCGGGAACGTCTACGTGGTCGCCAACGACGACCCCAACGACACCTTCGGCAACGGCGACGACGGTGACGTCCGCATCGCCCGCTCCACGGACAACGGCGCCACCTTCGCCGCGCCCACCCGCGTCGACCACGGGCCGGGTCAGACCCTCGCCGTGATGCCCACCGCCCACATCGACCAGGACGGCACCATCGTCGCCCACTGGTACGACACCCGCGGCGGCCGGCGGAACGCGGGCAACAACTTCCTGCTCGACCTCTACGGGACGGCGAGCCGGGACGGCGGCGCGACCTGGTCGCAGGACTTCAGGATCAGCGACGCCCCCTTCGACCCCGATCTCAACGCCCCCTGCCGTTTCGGGAACAACCCGAACTGCCGCACCGTGACCGGGTCCCTGCAGCAGACCCTGCGCATCGGCGAGTACAACGGCGTGTGGGCGGTCGACGGGATCGGCTACGCGAGCTGGACCGGCAACGGCACCCCCCTGACCTCCACGAGCCCGCAGAGCACCTACTACGACACGTTCTCGCTGCTCGGGGCCTTCCCCGACGCCTCCGAGCCGAACGAGTCGATCGACACCGCCGTCGCCGCCGCGATCGGCGCGAACAACAGGGTCACCAAGCCGCGACTGACCCTGCACAGCGCGACCGACGTCGACTTCTTCCGGATCGAGCCGCGCCACACCGGGCACCTGCAGGCCGAGATCGCCTTCAACGAGGTGATCTCCGGGCTCCAGGTCCGCGCGTACGACAAGTTCGGCAACAGGGTCGCCACCGGAACCGTCGCCACGACCAGGCCGGGCAGTTCGACGAGCCGGCTCGCGATCCCGGTCGTCAAGGACGAGCCGTACTTCGTCGTGATCAGCGACGCCGGGATCACCGACCCGACCAGCCCGGGCGACGCCTCGCCGACCGACCCGCCGCAGGCCACGTACGACCTCACCGTCGTCAACCGGGCGGCGCCCGAACCCTTCGGCCTCGACCTCAAGCGCGAGTCCGACTCGGGCCGCTTCGACAACGACGACGTCACCAGGATCGCCGGACCGGAGCTCTTCCTCCGGGTCGACGACGCGGAGCTGCGGGCCGCCGGCATCCCGCTGTCGCCGCAGAACGCCACGGCCACGCTCGCGGACGACGCCCCCGGCTTCAAGGTGGCGGTGAAGCGGGACGGAGAGCGCGTCGGATTCGCGCAGCCGGTGAACCCGGTCACCAAGCCGGGGCTGTACCGGATCGTCCTGGACCCCGTACTGGTGGAGGGGGAGAACCACATCACCGCCGAGGTGGTGATCCTCGACCCGTCCGACGACCCGCGGCTGGCCGGCGTGTCCCACGTCGTCGGTGCGGGTGCGGAGAGCGCACACCGGCTGCTGATCACGCTCGACACCACGGCGCCGGCCCGCCCGGCCGCTCCGGACCTGCTGTCGTCGAGCGACACCGGCGGCAACGACATCGACAACATCACGACCATCCCCAAGCCCGCCTTCCAGGGTTCACCGGTCGAGCCCAACGCCCTGGTGCGGCTGACCGCCGATCCGGCGGGAGCCGCCGGCCCGGCCGTGGTCGGCAAGGACACCGTCACCTCGGGCGGTGAGTACGAGGTCACCAGCTCGGCGCTCGACGACGGCACGTACGACTTCGCCGTACTGCTGGAGGACCTCGCCGGGAATGTGAGCCCGGCGTCGCCGTCCCTCGCGGTGACCATCGCCCAGCACTCGCTCACCCTCACGGGCGCGACCGCGGACCTCCTGGTCCACGTGGGCCAGGAGACCGTCACGGGCTACCCGGGGATCCCGGGCGGCTTCGTCGGCATCCGCGGGATCCCCGTGGTGAACCTCGACGCGAACGGTCACGGTGTGAGCGTGCGGGGCGGGGCGGCCGACGAGCAGCTGACCTTCACCCCGACGAGCGCCGACAGCGGACGGCTGACCCGGTCGAACTCCGCCCAGGTGCTGAACTTCTCCCACGTGGTGGGCGATGTGCTGGTCAGCCCCGACGGCGGCGACGACGAGGTCACCATCGTGGGCACCACGCGCCAGGACAGGATCGTCGGTGTCGTGGACGAGTTCACCACGCTCCGGGTCGAGGCGCTGCCGATGCTGCGGTTCCCGGCCCCGGCCCTGTCGCCGCTGCTCGGCCTGCGGATCGCGACCGGTGAGACCGAGCGGATCGGCGTCCTCTCGCGCGGCGGCCAGGACACGGTGGACCTGACCGTCCTGGACACGGTCAGCGCCCAGCTGTGGGTGGACGGGGGTCCCCCGTCCACGGTCCATCCGGCCAAGGGCGACGAGCTGATCGTGCGCGGCGGCTCGCCGTGGGCGGTGCTGTTCGAGGAGTACGGCGAGAAGTCGGGCAAGGGCTCGGTCTTCGTCAAGTACCCGAAGACCAGCCACGCCAAGACGCGCATCGACTTCACCGACATCGAGGGCACCACGCTCGACAACGGAGAAGAGGGCCACGGCCACGGCAAGGGCGGCAAGGGCGATCACCCCAAGGCCAAGGCCCCGGTGAAGACCCCGGCCGCGGCCAAGCCGAGGAGGTAGCGGCCCGGAGTGCGACGACGCGCCGCGCCCCGCCCCGGTGATCCGGGGCGGGGCGCGGCGCGCTGTGCGTGTCGTCCGTGCGGGGAGGTCAGACCGCCGGAACGGGGTAGGTCGGGTACTCCACCCCGGAGACGTGCTGGACGACGCGGATGACCTGGCAGGAGTAGCCGAACTCGTTGTCGTACCAGAGGTACAGGATCGCGTTGTCGCCGTCGACCTTGGTGGCGCCGGCGTCGACGATCGAGGAGTGGCGGGAGCCGACGAAGTCCATGGAGACCGCGTCGGGGGCCGTGGTGAAGTCGATCTGGCGCTTCAGCGGCGAGTGCAGCGAGACGTTGCGGAGGTAGTCGAGGACCTCCTCGCGCGTGGTCTCGCGGCCGAGGCGCAGGCTGAGGATCGCGATCGAGACGTCCGGGACGGGGACGCGGATCGAGCTGCCGGTGATCGGCGCCTTCAGGTCGGGCAGCGCCTTGGCGACGGCCGAGGCCGCACCGGTCTCGGTGATGACCATGTTGAGCGGCGCGGAGCGGCCGCGGCGGTCGGCCTTGTGGTAGTTGTCCAGCAGGTTCTGGTCGTTGGTGAACGAGTGGACGGTCTCCACGTGGCCGCGCAGCACGCCGTACTCGTCGTCCATGGCCTTCAGCGGCGGGACGATCGCGTTGGTGGTGCAGGAGGCGCAGGACAGGATGCGCTCGTCCGGCTTCACCGTGTCGTGGTTGACGCCGTGCACGATGTTCGGGACGTCGCCCTTGCCCGGGGCGGTCAGGACGACCTTGTCGATGCCGGGACGCAGGTGCTTCGAGAGCCCCTCGCGGTCGCGCCACTTGCCCGTGTTGTCGATGAGGATGGCGTCCTTGATGCCGTACGCCGTGTAGTCGACCTCGGAGGGGTCGTTGGCGTAGATCACCCGGATCTCGTTGCCGTTGGCGACGATCGTGCTGTTCGCCTCGTCGACGGTGATGGTGCCCTGGAACTGGCCGTGGATCGAGTCGCGGCGCAGCAGCGAGGCGCGCTTGACGATGTCCTCGGCGGCCCGGTCGCCTCCCCCGCGGACGACGATGGCGCGCAGGCGCAGGCCGTTGCCGGAGCCGGCCTTCTCGATGAGGAGGCGGGCGACGAGGCGGCCGATGCGGCCGAAGCCGTACAGGACGACGTCGCGGCCCTCGCGGCACTCGATCTTGTTGGCACCGGTGGCGCCGGAGACGGCCTCGGCGGTGAACTCCTCCACCGAGAGACCGCGGTCGTCGGCCTTGTACGTCGCGGCGAGCATGCCGATGTCGATCTGGGACGGGCCGAGATCGAGCGTGGTGAGCGCCTGCAGGAACGGCAGGGTCTCGGTGACCGAGAGCTCCTCGCCGTCGATCTGCCGGGCGAATCGGTGGGTCTTGAGGAGGCTGACCACCGACTTGTTCACCAGGGAGCGGCTGTGGAGAAGGACCGTGACGTCCCGCTCCCGGTGCAGCTTCCCGATGATGGGAATCATCGACTCCGCGATCTCCTCGCGGTTTTTCCAGCTGGTGAACGAGTCCTCGTTGACAGTCACAGGTTCTATCTTTCGAGCTAGGCGGTGCTCATATGCTAACCCGCCCCTCTTTTGGCCCACCAAGCGGGGGGCCCGACTGTCACTCGGGGGCTACTCGGCGATCTCCGTACGTTCCCACCACTCGTAGACCGGAAGCGGTCCCTCGGGGCCGTCCTGGTGGCGTGGAGTGGCCTTGAAGTGCTCGTATCCGCCGCGGTGGGGGATCTTCAGGTCTTCTCCGGGATCGGCGAGCGGCACGATCCGCTCGGTCAGATCGTCCGGGCCGCCCACCAGCGCTGCCTTGTTCGCGACCTTGTTCGCCATGCCACCAGTCTTCCCGCCCGCCGCACGCCCCGCACGTCGGAGGCCGTGGTTCGGGGGGTCCCGGAGCGGGCAGGCGATCAGGTAGAGGTCCCGGTCCGCACCCCGGGAGGTCGCCGTGAAACTGCAGTTCCTGGGCCCCCTGTACGCCCATCCCGGCCCCGTCGCGTCCGTCTGCCTCGACACCTCCCGGGACCTCGACGATCCCGAGCGGGCCCTCGACCTGCGCTGGCGCAAGCTGCGCCGGAGCCTGCTGGCCCACGACGCCGACGAGGCCACCGTCGGGGCGCTGGAGGCCGCGGTCGGCAGCGACCGCGAGGTGGCCGGAAGGCACGGCCAGGCGATCTTCGCCGCCCACGGGAGCCTCGTCCTGGCGGAGGGGCTCCCCGAACCGCCCGACCGCGACACCGCCCGCTTCGGGATGCTGCCCGACGCCCTGGCGCTCGCCCTCCAGCACGGCCCGGACATCCCGTACGCGACGGTAGCCATCCGCCGGGTGCACCTGGCCGAGGCCGCGGGCGGCGAGGAGGAGCTCCAGCTGGACTTCGAGACCGGCAGATGGCCGATGAGCCGGGTCGCGCCCGGTGCACGCGTGCGCCACCGGATCCCGGTCGAGGGCTGGCCCAAGGAGGCCGAGCAGCTCCTCGCCGAGCTGGTGGCCGCCGTGAGCGCCGAGGCCGTCGAGCTGGTGGTGCTGGCCGGTGATCCGTGGTCCGTGAACAGTCTGCTGCGGTCGGCCCCGAAGAAGCTGCTCGGCAACTTCGTCAAGCTCAAGGACGGCCACTACCGGCGGCCGGAGCCCGGGCGGGCTCTCATGGAGGAGGAGCTCGGCCTCCTGTTCGAGGGCAGGCTCTCGGACCACGACCGGCACCAGCTGGACGCCTACCTGGGCCAGCACGCCCGGCACCCGGAGTACGTCGACGGGCTCGACGCCGCGGTGGCCGCCTTCCAGCGCGGGCAGGCCCGGGCCCTGATCCTCAACCTCCCGGTGCGGATCTCCCGGCACCTGTGGGTCGGCACGGCGCCCACCCAGCTGGCCCTGTCGGGCGAGGACCTGAACGCCTTCGGCCTGAACTACTACTGGGAGGAGCCGGCCCCCGGGGCCGCCCTGATCCGGGCTGCGGCCGGCACCCAGGCCGAGCTGATCGCCGTACCCGAGGACGAGCTGCCCCTGGAGGACGGCGTCGCCGTGCTCCTGCGCTACACCGTCCCCGAGTGACCTCCGCTGCGCGCCTCCCCGGGAGCGGGCGCCGCGCGCGGCATGCTCGGTCGCATGCCACCGGCGGAGGAGACAGCGCGCACGGCGGACCGGGTGCGCCGCGCGGCGGCCGCGCTCGATGCCCGGCTGCCGCTCGCGGAGATCGCGAAGGGGGGCGTCCGGAAGGCGTTCCCGGACCACTGGTCCTTCCTGCTCGGCGAGATCGCCCTCTACAGCCTGATCGTGCTCCTGCTGACGGGCACCTGGCTGGCCTTCTTCTTCCAGCCGTCGATGGGTGACGTGCCCTACGAGGGCTCGTACGGCCCGCTGCGCGGCCTGCGGGTCTCGGAGGCCTACGCCAGCACGCTGCGGATCAGCTTCGACGTCCGGGGCGGTCTGCTGCTGCGCCAGATGCACCACTGGGCGGCGCTCGTGTTCGTGGCGGCCATCGGGGTGCACCTGCTGCGGATCTTCTTCACCGGGGCCTTCCGCCGCCCGCGCGAGGTCAACTGGACGGTCGGACTGACCATGTTCCTCCTCGCCCTGATCGAGGGCTTCGCCGGCTACTCGCTCCCCGACGACCTGCTGTCGGGGACCGGGCTGCGCACGGCGCAGGGGATCATGCTGTCGCTGCCCGTGGTCGGCACCTATCTGAGCTTCTTCGTCTTCGGCGGCGAGTACCCGGGCGAGGACATCGTGTCGAGGCTCTACCCTGTGCACATCCTCCTCGTCCCGGGCCTGCTCCTCGGGCTGGTGACGCTCCACCTGCTGCTGGTCGTCCACCTGAAGCACACCCAGTGGCCCGGCCCGGGGAACACCGCCCGCAACGTCGTCGGCAAGCCGTTCTTCGCGCAGTACACGGCCAAGTCGGCCGGCCTGTTCTTCATGGTCGCGGGCGTGCTCGGCGTGCTGGGGGCGCTGGCGCAGATCAACCCGGTCTGGGCGTACGGCCCCTACCGGACGGACGTGGTCTCCACGGGGGCGCAGCCCGACTGGTACGTCGGCTTCCTGGAGGGGGCGCTGCGGCTGATGCCCGGCTTCGAGACCCGGCTGTGGGGCCACACCCTGATGTGGAACCCGCTCGTGCCCGGCGTCGTACTGCCCGGGGTGCTCTTCACGGGCCTGTACGCGTACCCCTTCTTCGAGCGGTGGATCAGCCCGGACAAGGAGGAGCAGCACCTGTGCGACCGGCCGCGGCACCGGCCGGTCCGCACGGCCCTGGGCGTGGCGGTGCTCGCGGCCTACACGGTGCTGCTGCTGGCGGGCGCGCAGGACCTGCTCGCCTTCATCTCCGACATCAGCGTCCAGGCCATCACCTGGACCCTGAGGTGCGCCCTGGTCCTCGCACCTCCCGTCGCCTTCTGGCTCACGCGGCGCGTCTGTCTCGCCCTCCAGCGCGGGGACATCGAGCTGCTGGAGCACGGGGTGGAGACCGACGAGGTGCGCCAGACGGTCGAGGGCGGATACCGACCGTCGCACCGGCCGCTGAACGGCGCGCGGCGGCACGTGCTGCTCGTGCACGCGGTCCCGGAGCCCGTCCGCCCGGAGCCCGACCGTCCGGATCCCGCGGCACGGCCGCGCGGGGTCCGGCGCGCTGCGGAGCGGCTACGCGTGGCCCTCAGCCGGTGGTACTACCGGGACCGGCTCGTGCCCCCGATGACGGAGACCCACCGCAGGCGGGTCGCCGAAGTCCTGGCGGCGCCGCGGCGGACGGGCCGGGACGGGGAGACCGGACCCGGGAGCTGACCGCTCCGGCCGCCGCTCCGTCAGGAGGCCCGGTCCCCGGTCCCGAACACGAATCCGAAGACGCCCGGTGCGAGGACGCCGAAGCCGATGAGCGCCAGCCACAGCCCCTGCACCACGCCCAGCCCGATCAGGGCCGCCCCGACGGCCGTGATCACGGGGGCGTAGCTCCGGGCGGGGAAGGAGAACCGCCGGTCCGCGCCCTCCGACACCTGCGCGCCCTTGCGGTCCTCGGGCCGGTCGCCGCCCCGGTGGTACTGCCGCCACAGGAAGGCGGCGATGAGCGCCGACATCAGGAACGACACCGCGAGGGCCGCGATGCCGGCCGGATCGGTCGAATACCGCGCGTAGACAGCGCCGGTGACGACGAAGAAGACGGCGACACCGCTGAACATCCATGCCTCTGCCCTCACGGCGACTTCACCTCCGGGTGGTGCAGGTCGAAGGCCGGTGAGTCCGAGCGGATGCGCGGCAGGGCGTCGAAGTTGTGCCGAGGGGGCGGGCAGCTCGTGGCCCATTCGAGCGAGCGGCTCCAGCCCCAGGGGTCGTCGACGCCCACGGCCGTGCCGTACCGGTGGGTCCGCGCCACGTTGTACAGGAAGGGCAGGGTGGACAGGCCGAGGAGGAAGGCGCCGATGCTGGACAGGGTGTTGAGGAGGGTGAAGCCGTCGGCGGCCAGGTAGTCGGCGTACCGGCGGGGCATGCCCTGCTCGCCGAGCCAGTGGTGGACGAGGAAGGTGAGCTGGAAGCCGGTGAACAGGGTCCAAAAGTGGATCTTTCCGAGGCGTTCGTCGAGGAGCTTGCCCGTCAGCTTCGGCCACCAGAAGTAGAAGCCCGCGAAGGTGGCGAAGACGATGGTGCCGAAGAGCACGTAGTGCAGGTGCGCCACGATGAAGTAGCTGTCGGTGAGGTGGAAGTCCATGGGGGGCGAGGCGATCAGGACACCCGTGAGCCCGCCGAGCAGGAAGGTCACCAGGAAGCCGACGCACCACAGCATCGGCGTCTCGAAGGACAGGGAGCCGTTCCACGCCGTCCCGATCCAGTTGAAGAACTTCACCCCGGTCGGGACGGCGATGAGGAAGGACAGGAGGGAGAAGAACGGCAGCAGGACGGCGCCGGTCGCGAACATGTGATGGGCCCATACGGTGGCGGACAGGCCGGTGATGGCCATCGTCGCGCCGACGAGGGCCACGTACCCGAAGATCGGTTTGCGGCTGAAGACCGGCAGGATCTCGCTGACGATCCCGAAGAACGGCAGCGCCACGATGTACACCTCCGGATGGCCGAAGAACCAGAACAGGTGCTGCCACAGCAGCGCCCCGCCGTTCGCCGCGTCGAAGACGTGGGCCCCGAACTTGCGGTCCGCCTCCAGCGCGAGGAGGGCCGCGGTCAGAACGGGGAAGGCCAGCAGCGCCAGGATCGAGGTGAACAGCACGTTCCAGGTGAAGATCGGCATCCTGAAGAGGGTCATGCCGGGCGCGCGCAGGCAGACGATCGTGGTGATGAAGTTGACCGATCCCAGGATGGTGCTGAGCCCCGACACGGCCAGGCCCATCACCCACAGGTCCGCACCCACCCCGGGTGTGTAGACGGCGCCGTTGAGCGGGGCGTAGGCGAACCAGCCGAAGGCCGCGGACCCGCTCGCCGTCAGGAAGCCGCTGACCACCGTCAGGCCGCCGAACAGGTAGACCCAGTAGGTGAAGGCGTTCAGGCGGGGGAAGGCCACGTCGGGTGCGCCGATCTGCAAGGGCATCACCGCGTTGGCGAAGCCCGTGAACGTCGGTGTGGCGAAGAGCAGCATCATGACGGTGCCGTGCACCGTGAACAGTTGGTTGTACTGCTCGTTGGAGAAGATCTGCAGGCCGGGCCGGGCGAGCTCCGCGCGCATGAGCAGGGCCAGGACGCCCGCGAAGAGGAAGAACGCGAAGGCGGTGGCGAGGTACATGTTGCCGATCAGCTTGTGATCGGTGGTCGACAGGATCCGCAGCACGGTGGAGCCGGACGCCACGCGCCGGTCGGTGACGGCGTCCTGGACCACCGCGTTCGATGCTTCGTCGGTCTTGTCGACGGACACCATGGGGCCTCCAAGAGTTCCGCAGCGAACCTACGGCGCTCCGCGGAGCGACGGCCGCCGCAGCTCGGCACCGGGTGCGGGTGCCACCCGAACGGCCGCTTCCGGTGATCGTTCGAGCGTATCGATCTTTACGCGCCTCTTGAGCGCCATTTCGAGCGCGTGCTAGAAACGGTCGGCGGGGCGGCCCGCCGCCCGGCGGGCCGGTCGTGCCGCAGCCCTGGAGGCTCCATGTCCACCCCATGGTCCCGCCGTTCGTTCCTGCGCCTTTCCGGCAGCGCCGCACTCCTCGCCGGAGCCTCGCCCGTGGCCGCCGTCTCCTCGGCGGCTCCCGCCTTCGCCGCAGGCGACGCGTACGACACCCTGCGCCTCAAGTGGCGCGAGATGGTCCTGGGCAGCGGGTTCGACCCCGCGGCCGCGCCCTTCGACGCCAAGCTGGCCCTGATGGGCGGTCAGGCGGCCGAACACCGCGCGACCATGGCGCCGGTGAGCGGATCGCTCTGGCCGGACCTGCCCCTGACGGTGTCCGCTTCGATCACGCTCAGCTACTCCCGGCTCGCCACCATGGCCCAGGCGTACGCCCAGCCCGGCACGGGTCTGACCGGCGACACCGCGCTCCTCACCGAGGTCGTGACGGGTCTCGACCACGTCTACCACCAGGCCTACAACCCGGCCAAGAGCCGGTTCGGCAACTGGTGGGACTTCCAGATCGGCTCGCCCCAGCTCCTGTTGGACATCACCACGGTCCTCTACGACCAGCTGTCCGCCGACCGGATCGCCAACCACCTCGCCGCCGTCGACGCGTTCGTCCCGGACTCCTCGGTCGCCGCCTACACCGGAACCAGCACGGGCGCCAACCGGGTGGACCTCTGCCGGTCGCTGGCCCTGCGCGGCATCCTCGGCAAGAACCCCGCCAAGATCGCGCTGGCCCGCGACGCCCTCTCCCCCGTCTTCCCGTTCGTCACCAGCGGGGACGGCTTCTACGCCGACGGGTCCTTCGTCCAGCACACCTACCTCTCCTACACGGGCTCGTACGGCGCGGTGCTGCTCGGCGGACTGGCCGGCCTCTTCTCCCTGTTGAGCGGATCGGCCTGGGCGGTCACCGATCCCCATCGGCAGCTCGTCCTCGACTCGGTGGAGGCCTCCTTCGCGCCGTTCCTCTTCAACGGCCTGATGATGGACGCGGTCTCCGGCCGCGCCACGAGTCGGGGCAACCCGCGCACCAACTCCTACGGTTTCCAGGGCGGCGACCACGGCCGCGGCCACGGCACCATGGCCTCCATCGCCCTGCTCGGCACGGCCGCGAGCGGTACGGAGAACCAGCGCTGGCGGGGCCTGGTCAAGGGCTGGATGCAGCGGGACTACTACAGCCCCGTCCTCACCGACACCGACCTGAGCGTCCCCGCGCTGGCCCGGCTCAAGGCGGTGCGGGACGACAACTCCGTGACCGCCCTCGCCGAACCGACCGCCCACCGGCTCTTCCCGAGCATGGACCGTGCCGTCCACCGCCGGCCCGGCTGGGCGGCTTCGATCAGCATGGCCTCCAAGCGGATGGGCCTCTACGAGACGGGCAACGGGGAGAACCTCCGCGGCTGGCACGCCGGGGCCGGCATGCTCCAGTGGTGGGGGAACACGTACGCCAACGGCCAGTACACGGACGCCTTCTGGCCCACCGTCGATCCGTACCGGCTGCCCGGGACCACCGTCTCCCGCAAGCCGCTCGCCGACGCCGAGGGCGGCGCCTGGGGGCTGCCGAGGCCGGACGTGAACTGGGTCGGCGGCGCCACGGACGGGGAGTACGCCGCGCTGGGCCAGTTCCTGCGGGGGCTGTCGAGCACGCTGTACGCCAAGAAGTCCTGGTTCTGCCTGGCCGACTCGATCGTCGGCCTGGCGGGCTCCGTCCGGAGCACCGACGGCACCCCGGTCGAGACGGTGGTCGAGAACCGCAACCTCGGCGCGAGCGGCGGCCAGGCCCTCACCGTGAACGGCGCCGTCCAGTCCACCGCCCTCGGCTGGTCGGCCACCCTCACCGGGGCCAAGTGGGCGCAGATCGCCGGTCACGGCGGGTACGTGTTCCCCGGCGGGGCCACCGTGAGGGCGCTGCGCGAGGCCCGGACCGGCTCCTGGCACGACATCAACACCGGCGGCACCACGGACCCGATCACCCGCCGCTATCTGACCCTCTGGTTCGACCACGGGGTCGACCCCGTCAACGCCTCCTGCTCCTACATCCTGATGCCGGGCGCCGGCCCTGCGGCCACCGCCGCGCGGGCCGCCGACACCGGCTGGCTGACCGTCCTCGCCAACGACAACGACCGGCAGGGCATCGCGGTGCCCTCGCTCGGCGTCACCGCCGTCAACTTCTGGTTCGCGGGGACGCTCGGCGGTCTGACCGCCGACAAGCCCGCCTGCGTCCTCGTACGGGAGCACGGCGACGGCACGGCCACCGTGTGCGTGTCCGACCCGATGCGGATGCAGACCGGGCTCACCGTCACGTGGAACCGGCCGGTGGCCTCCGTCCTCTCCAAGCCGGCCACCGTGACCTCGACCTCCACGGGCTCCGCCCTCACCCTCACCTTCGGGGACCTGACCGGACGGGCCGGGGCCACCCAGCGGATCGAGGTCGCGCTGGGCTGACTACTTCACCGCCCCGGCCGTCAGGCCCGAGCGCCAGAAGCGCTGGAGGCCGAGAAAGGCGATCACCAGCGGGACCACGGCGATGAGGGAGCCGGTGATGGCCAGGGCGTACATCTCGGGGCTCTCGGTGGTCGACACGTTCCACATGTGGAGGCCGAGGTTGACGGGGTACAGCTTCCGGTCGTTCAGCATGACGAGCGCGCCGTAGAAGTTGTTCCAGCTCGCGGTGAAGGAGAAGAGGAACAGCGTCGTGAAGCCCGGGGCGAGCATCGGCAGGACGATCGAGCGGAAGGTGCGCACCTCGCCCGCGCCGTCCACCCGGGCCGCCTCGATCACCTCGTACGGGACGTAGCCCTCGGAGAAGACCCGGGCGAGGTAGACGCCGAACGGATTGACCAGCGAGGGGATCAGCAGCGCCCAGTAGGTGTCGGTGATCCCGGCCTCGGAGGCCAGCAGGTACATCGGCAGGGTCAGGACCGCGCCGGGGACGAGCACGCCCGCGAGGACGACGCCGAAGAGCTTCTCCTTGCCCGCGAAGCCGTACTTGTCGAAGGCGTAGCCCGCCGCGACGGAGATCAGGGAGGAGAGGGCCGAGCCGACGACGGCGTAGAGGAGGGTGTTGAGGAGCCAGCGGCCGTAGATGCCGTCGCTGTGGCTGAAGACCTCCTGGATGTTGGAGAAGAGGTTGAAGTCTCCCAGGCTGAAGCCGTTGGTACCGAAGAGGTCGCGGCGGTTCTTGGTGGCGGCGATCAGCAGCCAGCTGACCGGCATCAGCGTGTAGGCGGCGAGGACGAACAGCACCGTGTTGACGGCGGCTTTGGAGGACCAGCCGCTGCGGGAGACCGATCGCGTGCTCATGCTTCCTGCCACCGCTTCCCGATCCGGGTCACCACGAAGGACAGCGCTCCGGCGACGAGGGCCAGCAGGAGCGAGGCGGCGGCCGCGGCCGCGTAGTCGTGGTCGACGAAGGCCTTGCCGACGATGTACATGGTGGGCGACCAGTCCTTGCCGAGGGCCTGTGCCCGGTCGGAGAGCAGTGTGGGCTCGGTGAAGAGCTGGACGGCCCCGACGCAGGTGAAGAGGACGGTCATGACCACGGAGGAGCGGATGACCGGCACCTTGATGCCGAGGGCGATGCGCCAGGCACCGGCGCCGTCCACCGTGGCGGCCTCGACGATCTCGCGGGGCACGGCCTGGAGGGCGGCGAAGAAGATCACCATGTTGTAGCCGATCCACTGCCAGACGGCGATGTTGACCATCGAGGACAGGGAGTGGGCGGGTGAGAAGAAGTTCCAGCTGCCGCCCGTGGCGTCGATCCACTCGATCACCGGGCTGAGGCCGGGGGTGTAGAGGTAGATCCAGATGATCGCGGCGATCAGTCCGGGTACCGCGTGCGGCAGGAAGAGGGCGAGTTGGAAGAAGCGCTTGGCCCGGGCGTGGGCCGAGTCGACCAGCAGGGCCGCGGCGAGCGCCCCGCCGATCATCACGGGTATGTACACCAGGCAGTACGAGGCCACGTGCAGGAACGACGCGCGGAACGCCGGATCGGCCAGCACCGCGGCGTAGTTGGCCAGGCCCGCGAAGGTGCGCTCCACTCCCCCGAACCCGAGCCCCGAGGACTGCTCGCGGTACAGGCTCATCCAGCCCGCGTACGCCACCGGCGCCACCGTCACGACGGCGAACAGCGCGAAGAACGGGGAGAGGAAGAGGACCACGGCGCCGCGTCGTGTGCGGCGCGGCGTGGTGCCGGCGGCTGCCGGGGCGGTGGGCGGTGCGTGCACGGGGGTGCTCCTTGGCGGCGCGTGGGGTTCCGAGGAGGAGCCGGCGCGGTGTGCGGCGGCCCCCGGCTGGGTCACTTGGCGAGCTTGAGACCGCGGCTCTCGATCGCCGTGCGGGCCGATTCCTGGGCCTTGTCCAGTCCGCTCGCCAGGCCGTTCCTGGCGGCCTCGTCCTTGAAGTCGGCGTTGACCTTGCCCCAGACCGGGCCCCAGGTCCATCCGGGGACGATCGTGGCGATCTGGTCGCCGGTGAGCTTGTAGAGGTCCTGGCCGCCGAAGTAGGAGGTGTCGAAGGCCTTGGCGGCCACGTCGGCCATGGCCGGGTTCGCGGGCAGGGCGCTGCTCGGGTTCTTCAGGGCTCCGATGCGGGCCGTCATCGCGGCCGGGTCGGTGGTCACCCACTTGATGAACTCGGCGGCGGCCCTGGCGTGCTTGCTGCCCTTGGGTACGGCGAAGCTCGTGCCGCCGTACATGCCGGTGGCCGGGGTGCCCCAGTGGGGGACGGGGGCGATGCCCCACTTGCCCTTGAGGTCGGGCATGGCGGAGATCATGCCGCCCGCGCTCCAGGAGGCGCCCAGGACGCTGACGCTGGTGCCGTCGGCCTTGGACTTGCTCTCCTGCGGGGTGCCGGCGCCGTAGTTGAAGACCAGGTCGTCCTTGAGCATGCCCTGCCAGAAGTCGGCGACCTTCCGGGAGGCGGCGTCGTTGATCGCGGGCTTCCAGCCGTCTCCCTTGACCTCGAACCACTTGGCGCCCGCCTGCCAGGACAGGGCCGCCTCCAGCGGGGCGTCCGTCGGGAAGGAGCCGATCCGCGCCTCGGGGTCGGCGACCTTGATCTTCTCGGCGGCCGCGCGGTACTCGTCCCAGGTCGTGGGGACGCTCACGCCGTACTTCTCGAAGAGGTCCTTGCGGTAGAAGTACACCTGCGGGGTGGCGTCGAAGGGGACCGACCAGGTCTTGCCGCCGAAGGTCACCAGGTTCTGGACGCCGGCGGGGAAGCTCTTCCTGACCAGCTCGGCGGAGGACGCGGTGAGGTCCTCCAGGAAGCCCTGGCTCGCGAACTCCGGGACCACGTTGTACTCGATGGTCGCCACGTCCGGTGCGTCGCCCGCCTTGATCGCGTTGCTGATCTTGCTGTAGCCGTCGGCGCCGCCCGGAATCTGGGAGAACCGCACCTGGATGTCGGGGTGCGTCCTGTTGAACTCGGCTGCCGCGGCCTCGGCGCCACCGGTCCAGGTCCAGTACGTGAGGGTGACGGGCTTGCCGCCTTCCTCGGAGGCGGCCGAGGCGGTGGAGTCGGAACCGGCGCAGGCGGAGGTCAGCAGGGCGAGGGACACCGCTGCGGCCACCGCGCCGTACGCACGCGAGGACTGAGCCTTCATGAGCTGCTCCTGTGGCGAGTGGGCTGAACGGGTTGAATCATTCGCCCGCCGCATCTTGAACGTCAAGAGCATATGAACTATTGCTCAATACGATCAGTCCGGGGCGCGGAGCAGCCTTTCAGGCGGTCCGGTCGAGGTCCTCGCGGCGGACTCCGTGCGCGAACGGCAGGCCCGCGGCATAGCGGGCGATCTCGGCGATGGCGGAATCCGCCATCCGGTGGAGCTCGTTGCCCAGGGAACCCGCGATGTGCGGGGTGAGCAGCACGTTCGGCAGGTCGTAGAGGGGGGAGTCGGCCGGCAGGACCTCCGGCTCGGTGACGTCGATGACCGCTCGCAGGCGGCCCGAGGCCAACTCCTCGGTCAGCGCGGCCCCGTCCACCAGCGAGCCGCGGGCCGTATTGATCAGAGTGGCGTCGTCACGCATCAGGGCCAGCCGCCGGCGGTCGATCATCGCCCGCGTCTCGGGCAGCGCCGGCGCGTGCAGGCTGATCACGTCGGAGGCGCGACAGAGCTCGTCGAGCCCCACGACCCGTGCACCGAGCCGCTGCGCCTGGCGCTCGCTCAGGTACGGGTCGTACACGAGGAGTTCGAGATCGTACGGGCGCAGGAGTGCGATGACGCGGCGGCCGATCCGGGAGGCGCCGATGATGCCCACGGTCCGGCGGTAGTTGCCGACGTGGCCGTACCGCTGGTGCCAGTCGTGGCGCAGGCCCCGGACGCGGCGGTACTCCTCGCGCAGGTCCAGCACGCGCTTGTTGGAGAGCAGCACCATGGCGACGGTGTACTCGGCCACCGGCAGGGAGTTGGCCAGGGCGGCGGAGGAGACCGTGATGCCGCGGTCCCAACAGGCATCGGTGACCAGGTGTTTCACCGAACCGGCGG
The DNA here is from genome assembly GCF_043201175.1 of Streptomyces sp. NPDC048337. Classification (NCBI taxonomy): domain Bacteria; kingdom Bacillati; phylum Actinomycetota; class Actinomycetes; order Kitasatosporales; family Streptomycetaceae; genus Streptomyces; species Streptomyces sp. NPDC048337. The sequence continues at coordinate 144,774 of NZ_JBICYR010000002.1, read as the reverse complement.
CGTGCACGACGGCCTTGAGCCGGGGCGCGGCCGCGAGCGCCCGCGCGTCGACGGGCGGCGCCCCCCAGAAGGTGAGCAGGACCTCGGCCTCCGCCAGCGCGGCCGCCACCCCGGGTCTGCCGAAGTCGTCGGCGACGCACTCCGGATCGAGCGCGGCCACCTCGTGGAGGCGGCGCGCCGTGGCGTCGTCCAGCAGGCGGGGCAGAAGCTCGGGGGCCATGGCGAGCAGGGTTCGCGGGCGGCGCACAGGCATGTGGGGTGCTCCTTGCGGCTGGGTGAGGCCGCGCCGACTCTATGGAGCCAGAATTCGATCGTCAAGATTCTCCCGCTCATATAGCTCGATACGATCGATACGATCGCACTCGCCCCCGCGCAGCTCGGCGCGGCCGGAGCAACCGCCTAGCGCTGCCAGACCGTGGTGATGTTGCAGAACTCTCGGATGCCGTGGCCGGACAGCTCGCGCCCGTAGCCGGACCGCTTGACGCCGCCGAAGGGGAGAGCCGGGTGCGAGGCGGTCATACCGTTGACGAAGACGCCGCCCGCCTGGAGGTCGTCCGCGAAGCGGGCGATGTCCGCGTCGTCGCGGGTCCATACGTTGGAACTGAGGCCGAAGGGCGTGTCGTTGGCCCGCTCGACGGCCTCGTCCAGGCTGTCCACTCGGTAGAGCGTGGCGACGGGGCCGAAGGCCTCCTCCTGGTCGATGCGCATGGCGTGGGTGACGTCCGCGAGGATCGTCGGCTCGTAGAACCAGCCGTTCTCGAACCCGGGCGGGCGCCGGCCGCCGCACAGGACCGTCGCGCCGTGCTCCACGGCGTCGTCGACCAGCTCCTCCAGGTCACTCCGGCCCGCCTCGGTGGCCAGCGGGCCCACATCGGTGGTCTCCTCCATCGGGTCGCCCACCGTGAGGGCCGCCATGCCCGCCGTGAAGCGTTCGGCGAACTCGTCGTGGACGTCGGTGTGGACGATGAAGCGCTTGGCGGCGATGCAGGACTGTCCGTTGTTCTGTACCCGGGCGGTGACCGCGGTCCGCGCGGCCTGGGCGATGTCGGCGGACGGCATCACGACGAACGGGTCGCTGCCGCCCAGCTCCAGGACGGTCTTCTTGACCACGTCCCCGGCCACGGCGGCGACCGCGCGGCCGGCGGGCTCGCTGCCCGTCAGGGTGGCCGCGGCCACCCTGGGGTCGCGCAGCACGCCCTCCACGGCCGCCGAACCGATGAGCAGGGTCTGGAAGCAGCCGCGGGGGAAGCCGGCCCGGTGGAAGAGGTCGCCGAGGTAGAGGGCGGTCCGGGGCACGTTCGAGGCGTGCTTGAGCAGGCCCACGTTGCCGGCCATCAGGGCGGGCGCGGCGAACCGGACGACCTGCCAGAGCGGGAAGTTCCACGGCATGACGGCGAGGATCACCCCGAGCGGCCGGTAGGAGACGCGGACCGCGGAGGCCCCGGCGTCGCTCACGTCGACGTCGGCGGGCATCTCGTCGGAGAGGAGGGATTCCGCGCGGTCGGCGTACCAGCGCATGGACTTCGCGCACTTGGCGGCCTCGGCGCGGGCCGCCGCGAGCGGTTTGCCCATCTCGGTGGTCATGGTCCGCGCGATGTCCTCCAGCTCCTCCTCCAGGAGCTCGGCCGCGCGGATCAGGAGCCCGCGCCGCTCGGCGAAGGAGGTGCGCCGGTAGGTGGCGGCCGTCTCCGCGGCGTCCGCCAGGCACCGCTCGACGCCGGCCGCGCCGAGGGCGTCGAAGGTCTGCAGTGTCTGGCCGGTGGCCGGGTTCACGGTGGCGATGGGCATGGTTCGGCCTTCCTGTGCGTGGGGGACGTCAGCCGTTGCCCACCGCGTCGTCGCAGGCGGGGCAGATCCGGCCGGCGTGCTCCGGGGCGTACCACGGGGCCCCGGGATCCGCGTGCGGCTCGGCCGGGGCCGCTTCCATGGCGAAGGTGTCCCGGCCGCAGAAGGTCCGCGGGCCGGGCACCGAGGTCGTTCCGGGGGCGGCAGGGACCGCATGCACGCGCAGGACCGACCGTGCGTCGTCGCCCGCCAGCTCGTACACCACGAGAATCCCGCTCATACCTCGACGGTAGGCCGCGGCGGGGAGACGCGCCCGGTCAGCGGGAGACCTCCGCCGTACGCGGCGCACCGCCCCGGGCGACCGGCCCCGGCCAGAACGCCGCCCGGTCGGCGGTCGGCAGGAGCGCCACCGCCAGTACGGGGAACAGCGCGGTCAGCGCGAAGGCCGGGGTGTAGCCCCGGTCGGCGATGAGCGCGCCGACCAGCGGCGGGACGAGGACCACCGCGGCGTGCTGCCCCATCCCGTGCACTCCCAGGGCCCGGCCCGCCCACTCGGGGCCGGCGTACTCGGCGACGGCCGTGTTGTGCAGCCCGTTGGTGCTGACCGTCAGACCCGAGGCGAGCAGCAGGGCCGCCGTGGCGAACGGCGAGTCCCAGGCGGCTCCGGCCGTGAGCAGGACCAGGTTCGCCGCCGTGGCCGCCGCGAGCAGCCGCATCGGGCGGATCCGGCCGCCCACCCGGTCGGACCACCAGCCCGCGAACAGCCGCACCCCGGCCCCGGCCAGGTTGGCCACGGCCAGTACCCCGCCGGCGGCGGCCGGGGACCAGCCGCGCGCCTCGGTCAGGAAGAGCAGGGAGAACCCGGTCACCACGAACTGCGGCACGCACAGCACCGCGGCCGCGCCGTGCAGCCGCCACAGGTAGCCGCCGCCGTAGGGCACGGAGGTCCGTACGCCGGCCGGCCGGCCGGGTCGCGGCGGGTCGACGGCGAACAGGGCGATGGCCAGCCCCGTGACCCCGCACAGCGCGGCGCAGAAGCCGAAGGCCGCGGACAGGCCGCCGTGGTGGGCGATCGGCGGCAGGGCGGCGGCGGCCAGCCCGGTGCCGAGCGGCTGTGAGGCCTGTCGGACGCCCATCGCGATCCCGCGCCGGTCGGGCGGGAACCAACCGATGACCAGGCGCCCGGAGGCCGAGTGGACGGAGCATCCGGTGGCCCCGGTGAGGACCAGCAGCGCGCCGACCGCCCACACGCCGCGTACGGATGCCGCCGCGGCCAGCACCCCGGCGGCGGCCAGCAGTCCGGTGGCCAGGGCCTTCTGCTCCCCGTACCGGTCGGCGACCACGCCCCAGCCGATCAGGCCGAGCAGGATCCCGATGACCGGGCAGGTGACGAGCAGGCCGGCGGCGCCCAGCGAGAGCCCGAGTTCCCGCTGGAAGGCGGGGAGCAGGTAGGGCAGTCCGTAGAGCACGACGGTACTGGCGGTCTGGCCGCCGGTACCCAGGGCCAGCATCAGCCAACTGCGCGGTATCCGCTCCTCGTTCATGCCTCACCCTAACCAGCATGCCGGAATGTGAGACAACTTGTTTCACATATCGAGACTACCTGAGAACGCGGCCTGACGGCACATCAGGTCAACCGTCCCGGACTCTTGACTGTGTTACCGCCGGTAGCCATCCTCGTTCCCAACCTTGTGTGGTCCATGACAATCCAGCCGAAGACGTGAGTGATGACCATGACCCGACCCCCACACCGCAGGCGAAGGCCGCTCGCGGTTCTGTCGTTGCTCCTCGCCGTGGTGGCCATGGTGCTCGGCCCCGTGCCCAGCTCCGCCGCCTCCGACGCCGACTGGTGGAACCCGGTCGCGCGGCCCGCGCCCGACTCCCAGATCAACGTCACCGGCGAGCCCTTCAAGGGGACCGACGCCCAGGGGCGGGTCCGGGGCTTCGTCGACGCGCACGACCACCTCATGTCCAACGAGGGCTTCGGCGGCCGGCTCATCTGCGGCAAGCCGTTCTCCGACCTGGGCGTCGCCGACGCGCTCAAGGACTGCCCCGAGCACTACCCCGACGGCACGCTCGCCGTCTTCGACTTCATCACCAAGGGCGGTGACGGCAAGCACGACCCGAACGGCTGGCCGACCTTCAAGGACTGGCCCGCCCACGACTCGCTCACCCACCAGCAGAACTACTACGCCTGGGTGGAGCGGGCCTGGCGCGGCGGCCAGCGCGTCCTCGTCAACGACCTCGTCACCAACGGGGTGATCTGCTCGGTCTACTTCTTCAAGGACCGCGGCTGCGACGAGATGACCGCCATCCGCCTGGAGGCGCAGAAGACCTACGACATGCAGGCGTTCATCGACAAGATGTACGGCGGCCCCGGAAAGGGCTGGTTCCGCATCGTCACCGACTCCGCCCAGGCCCGCGACGTCATCAAGCAGGGCAAGCTGGCCGTCATCCTGGGCGTGGAGACCTCCGAGCCCTTCGGCTGCAAGCAGATCCTGGACGTCGGGCAGTGCAGCAAGGCGGACATCGACCGCGGCCTGGACGAACTGCACCGCCTCGGCGTGCGCAGCATGTTCCTGTGCCACAAGTTCGACAACGCCCTGTGCGGGGTCCGCTTCGACGAGGGTGCGCTCGGCACCGCGATCAACGTGGGCCAGTTCCTGTCGACCGGCACCTTCTGGCAGACGGAGCAGTGCACCGGCCCGCAGCACGACAACCCCATCGGGCTCGCGGCGGCGCCCGCCGCGCAGAAGGAGCTCCCGGCAGGCGTGTCGGTGCCCTCGTACGCGGCGGACGCGCGGTGCAACTCCCGCGGTCTCACCGAACTCGGCGAGTACGCGGTGCGCGGGCTGATGAAACGCAAGATGATGCTGGAGATCGACCACATGGGCGTCAAGGCCGCGGGCCGGGCCTTCGACATCCTGGAGTCCGAGTCGTACCCGGGCGTGATCTCCTCGCACAGCTGGATGGACCTGGACTGGACCGAGCGGGTCTACAAGCTCGGCGGCTTCGTCGCCAGCTACATGAGCGGCGCCGAGGGATTCAGCGCCGAGGCCAAGCGCACGGACGCGCTGCGCGACAAGTACAACGTGGGCTACGGCTACGGCACCGACATGAACGGCGTCGGCGGCTGGCCCGGACCGCGCGGCGCGGACGCCCCGAACCCGGTCCGCTACCCCTTCCGCAGCACCGACGGCGGCTCCGTCATCGACAGGCAGACCACCGGCTCGCGCACCTGGGACCTCAACACCGACGGCGCCGCCCACTACGGCCTGGTCCCGGACTGGATCGAGGACATCCGCAACGTCGGCGGGCAAGGCGTGGTGGACGACCTGTTCAAGGGCGCGGAGTCCTACCTGACCACCTGGGGCAACTCCGAGAAGCACAAGGCCGGGGTCAACCTCGCCACGGGCTCGTCCGCGTCGGCCTCCACCAGCCAGTGGTGGAACCCGTTCGTCGACTTCTCCCCCGGCCGGGCCGTGGACGGCGACTCGGGCAGCCGCTGGGCGAGCGAGTGGAACGACGACCAGTGGCTGCGGATCGACCTCGGTTCCGCGAGCCTCGTGGGGCGCGTCACCCTCGACTGGGAGCGCGCGTACGGGAAGGCGTACCGCATCGAGGTCTCCACGGACGGCAGCACCTGGCAGAACGTGTGGTCCACGACCACGAGTGACGGCGGCCTGGACACCGCCCGGTTCTCCGGGGTGACGGCCCGCTACGTCCGCGTCCAGGGGGTCCAGCGCGCCACTCAGTGGGGCTACTCCCTGCACGAGGTCGGCGTGTACAGCAGCTGACCCGGGGCGGCCGGGGGGGGGGGGCGGGCCCCCCCCCCCCGGCCGCCTTCCCCGAACGCGAAGGGAACCCCATGGCACGGCAGTCCTTGGCCGAGCGGCGCAGGCAGCTCACCGAGGCCGCTCTCCGCGCGATGACCCGCGACGGCGTCGCGAAGACGACGACCCGGTCCATCGCGGCCGAGGCGGGCGTGTCGCTGAGCGTCTTCCACTACTGCTTCGACTCCAAGCAGGTGCTGCTGGAATCGGTGATCGAGGCGATCACCGAGCACTACATCACGGTGGTGAAGGAGGCGATCCGGCCGCGGGCCACCCTACGGGAGACCATCCGGGCCGGCTTCCGGGCGTACTGGGAGCACGTGTGCGCCCACCCCGGCGAGCACATGCTCACCTACGAGCTCACGCAGTACGCGCTGCGCCAGCCGGGCTTCGAGCACCTCGCGCGGCGCCAGTACGAGCTGTACGCCGACACCTACACCGAACTCATCGAAGAGCTGGGCCGCAGCATGGACTTCGAGCTCCGGGTCCCGGCCCCCACCCTGGCCCGCTATCTGGCGGCCATGACCGACGGGCTGACCCTGAGTCTGCTCGTCCTCGGCAAGGACGCCGCCCCCGTCTCGGCGGACATCCTCGACACGATCACCGACCACGTCGCGAACCTCGTCGGCGACGGGATCCGCGGGGAACCGGTCCCCTGACGCCTACTTCCCGCCCGGGACGGCGTAGCGCGCCAGGAAGAGGTCGACCCCGGCGGAGATGACGTGGGCGAGCTCGGCGTCGTCGATCTCCGAGTCGGGCGCGAAGGTGTGGACCAGCTGGAGGACTCCGACCGTGGACGCGACCAGCTGCTGGACGGCGAGCGCGGGATCGGGGGTGTCGAGCCGTCCGCGCTTGTTGAGTTCGACGACGGCCTCGGTCATCGGCCCGTTGTTCATGTCGTAGGTGACCCGGTACCAGAGCCGGCCCAGCTGCGGGAAGCGCTCCGTCTCCCCGATGACCAGACGGCGCAGCGACACGATGTCGCGGCGCAGCAGCACCCGGGCCCAGTCGGTGTGCAGCCGGATCAGCGCCTCCCGCAGGTCGGGGGCCTCGGCGAGGGCGGAGTTGCAGGGCTCCAGGCCGGCGTACGTCTGGGGCAGGATGCCCGCGATGACCGCGAGGAACAGCCGTTCCTTGTTGCCGAAGTGCTTGTAGATCGTCGCCTTGGACACGCCCGAGCGGCTGGTGATGGCGTCCATGGAGGCCGCGGAGTAGCCCTCGGCCAGGAACTCGGTGACCGCCGCGTCGATGATCGCCTGCCGCTTGCGCTGGGCGGCGTCGGAGGGGCCGGGGATGATCGGAATCCCGAACTCGTCGGTGGCGTTCGTCGTCTCGGCGTCCATGGGGGTCCTTCGCGTCTGCCGCGTCGCAGGTGAGGGGGCGGAGGTCCAGTATATGAACTGAACCGTTCGGTCTTCCACCGGGCGGTCACACCGCGACGCGCCCCATCAGGCCGCGACGGTAGTCGCTCTCCGCCTGCCGGAGCTCGGCCACGGTGTTCATGACGAAGGGGCCGCTGCGGGCCACGGGCTCGCCGATGGGCTCGCCCGCCAGGACCAGCACCTCGGCCGCCGCCTCCGGGGCTTCGACCGTGAACCGCTCGCCGTCCCGGCCGAGGATCGCGAGGTGGCCGTCCGGGAGCGTGCTGTCGGGGGTGGCCGCGCTGCCGGACAGCACGTACAGCACGGCGTTGTGCCCGCGCGGGACGTCGAACTCGGCGCGGCCGCCCGCCGCGAGCCGGGCGTGCACCACCAGCACGGGGGTGTGGGTCCCGAAGGGGCCGGTCACCCCGTGGGTGGTACCGGCGATCACCTTGAGCTCGGCGCCGCCGTCGGTCGGGACGGCGGGGATGTCGGCCGGGGAGGCGTACTGGACGCGCGGCGGCGTCGACTTCAGGCGGGCCGGGAGGTTGACCCATATCTGGAGCAGGTGCTGCGGTCCCCCCTCGGCGAGCAGGCCGGGGGTGGGGCGGGCGAGGTGGACGACGCCGGAGCCGGCGGTGAGCCACTGGACCTCGCCGGGGTTCATGACCCGCTTGTTGCCCTCGGAGTCGATGTCCTCCATGGCCCCGTCGATGACGTACTGGATGGTCTCGAACCCGCGGTGGGGGTGGGCGGGGGCGCCCTTCGCCTCGTATGGGGCGAGCTGGTGGGGTCCCACCTGGTCGACCATCAGGAAGGGGTCCAGGTAAGGGAGTTCGGGCTGCGGGAAGGGCCTGCGGACCGGGAATCCCTCGCCTTCGAAGGTGTGGAAGGGGCGGATGACGCGGGCGGTGGAGCGCACGGTGGCGGCGGTGATGTCCATGGGTGAAATGAACTATACGATTCAGTTCACTGTCAAGACTAAACCGATTAGTTCATTACGTGGCCGCCCCGGTGCCGGACACGACCGATCCCCCTGCGCCGCCCGCGCTCCGGCGGTGCAGGGGGATCGGAGGGGAGGTCAGGACCGGAAGAGCAGCGTGCTCATGACCTTGTGGAGGACGGTTTCCGGATCGTCGACCGCCCCCTCCGAGCGCCAGGCCACGAAGCCGTCCGGGCGGACGACGAGTGCACCGGCCTGCGTCGTGCCGTGGACCTCGGCCCAGTCGGCACCGTCCTGCGGCACCAGGTCGGCCTCCGGGCCGGTGCCGATCTCGTACGCGTCCATGGCCACCTCCAGCCTCTTGGCCACGGAACGCGCCGCCGCCCGCCACGGACTGCCCTCGGAGCAGAGCACCACGAAGGACCGCTCGTAGAGGTCCACCGTGGACTTGCGCTCCCCGGACTCGGTGAGCCACATGTGCGGGGCGCGCGTACCCGGATCGCCGACGAGCCTCATCCGCTCGGGGACGACGGGCGCCTCCGGGTCGGTGCCCAGCACAGCGCCCTCCCGGTAGCGGTAGCCCATGGCCACGGAAAGCACCCCGCTCTGGCGCCCGCCGCGCGGGCCGGGTGCCGTGTCGGCGGCCGGGGCGGGGTCGGGCTCGTAGCCGGGATGGCTGTGCTCGGCCGAGCGGGCCGAGGCGCGCTCGCTCGTGGCCCGCGCGACCGGCAGCCGCTCGGCCTCGTACGTCTCCAGCAGCCCAGGGCCCGCCGTGCCGCCCAGCACCGCGGCCAGCTTCCACGCCAGGTTGTGCGCGTCCTGGATGCCGGTGTTCGAACCGAACGCCCCGGTGGGCGACATCTCGTGGGCGGAGTCGCCGGCGAGGAAGACCCGCCCGGCCGCGTACCGTTCGGCGACCCGCTCCGCGGCGTGCCACGGAGCCTTCCCGTCGATCCGGACGTCCAGGTCCGGCGCTCCGACCGCCCGCCGGATGTGCGCGATGCAGCGCTCGTCGGTGAAGTCCTCCATCGTCTCGCCCCGGTCGGGGTGCCAGGGCGCGTGGAAGACCCACCGCTCGCGGTTGTCCACGGGCAGCAGGGCCCCGTCCGCGTCGGGCTTGGTCAGGTAGCAGACGATGAAGCGGCGGTCGCCGACCACCTCCGCGAGGCCGCGGGACCGGAAGGTGATGCTCACGTTGTGGAACAGGTCCCCGTGGCCGCTCTGGCCGATGCGGAGCTGTTCCCGGACGGGGCTGCGCGGCCCGTCGGCGGCGACGAGGTAGTCCGCGCGCACGGTGCTGTGTTCCCCGGTGTCCCGGTTCTTCACGATCGCGGTCACACCGGTGTCGTCGAGGTTGAAGGAGAGGAGTTCGGTGGAGAACCGCAGCTCCGCCCCGAGGGTGGGGGTCACGGACATCAGGACCGGCTCGATGTCGTTCTGGCTGCACAGGCACCATGCCGACGGGCTGAAGCGGGCGAGCCTGCCACCGGGATCGATCTCCTCGAACAGCCACTCCTGGTCGTCACCGGTCAGGGAGCCGCCCTGGAGGATGCCGTGGTTGTCGGCCAGGACCGAGGCGGCCTCGCGGATCCGGGCCTCCACACCGGCGACCCGGAACAGCTCCATGGTCCGTACGTTGATACCGCGTCCGCGTGGGTGCAGGGAGGTACCCGCATGCTTCTCGACCAGCATGTGCCCGATGCCGTGCCGGCCCAGGAAGAGCGAGGTGCACAGGCCCACCAGCGAGCCGCCCACGATGAGGACGGGGACGCGGTGGTCGACGTTTTCCTTCATGGCTCTTCCATGCCCTGTACGAGGGCCGTTCCCTCGCCCGTTCACCCGCTTGGTGCTCCCCTCTCGCGCGCATGGCGCCAGCGGACAACGATCGGGTTCGGGTGGTGCCGACCCCGTGGCGACCGCGAAGTCTCGAAGGAGTGTGAACGATGACAACCTTGTCTGAACGGATATCCCAGTCCGCCTTCGACGGCTCGAGGCTTCGGGTCGTGCTGCTGCTGGACCTGTACGACGGAGCCCAGAACCAGTTCCTGGAGGTGTACGAGCGCCTGCGCAATCAGGTGGCCTCCGTACCCGGGCACATCAGCGACGAGTTGTGCCAGTCGATCGAGAATCCCTCGCAGTGGCTCATCACCAGCGAATGGGAGAGCGCCCCGCGCTTCCTCGCGTGGGTGAACAGCGAGGACCACGTCGCCTCGGTCCAGCCGCTGCACGGCTGCGTACGCGACACCCGCTCGCTTCGGTTCAGCGTGATGCGGGTGACCGGGACCACCCCGGCGCCCGAACGCCTGGCCTCCCTCGCCCCGGCCACGGTCCCCCGGCGGGGCGACGGCATCGTGCGCCACGCCCTCACCTTCACCGTCAAGCCGGGCAGCGAAGCCGTCGTCGCGGAACTGCTGGCCGGCTACACCTCCCCGCAGGCCCAGGTCGACGAGAAGACCCGGCTGCACCGCACCTCCGTCTTCATGCACGGCAACCGCGTCGTACGGGCGGTCGAGGTCGAGGGCGACCTCCTCGTGGCCCTGCGCCACGTGGCCGGCCAACCCCAGGTCAGGGCTCTGGAAGAGGCAATCAACCCGTACCTGGAGCAGGACCGGGACCTGACCGATCCGGCGTCGGCCCGCCTGTTCTTCACCCGTGCGGCGGTCCCCGCGGTCCACCACGTCGCAACCCGCGGGCCCGAGTCCGACGCCATCCGGCGGCACGCGCTCTTCTACCCGGCCAAGGACGGGTGCGGCATGGCGCTCGCCCGGCTGCTGGCGGGCCAGGACGAGGCCGCGGTCGACGACCCGGAGAATCCGATCGAGGCCAGCACCGTCTTCCAGCGCGACGACTTCGTCGTCCGGCTGCTCGACATGCGCGGTCCGCTCGCCGCCCGTCCCGCGCTGGCGCTCGGCGTCGAGGGCGGCAACAAGGCGGCCGTGCTCGCCCGGCTGCTCGACAGCGCCAAGGACGGCGTCCCCACCACCGACGTGGAGATCTCGCAGTTCCTCGCGCGCTCCGAAATGCGTCTGATCACCGACCGGCGTACGCCGGTGCAAGCCTGAGGAGATGGCCGTCATGACCGCTCGACTGACGATGGAAGAACTGGCCGCCCTGATGAAGAAGGGCGCCGGCGTGACCGTCGACCCCGCCGCCATGGCGAGCCGCCCCGACTCGGGCTTCGACGAGTGGGGTCTCGACTCCCTCGGGCTCCTCGGCATCGTCGGGGAGCTGGAGACCCGCCACAGCCGTCCGCTGCCCGCCGACGCCGACCGCTGCAAGTCGCCGCGGGAGTTCCTCGACCTCGTCAACAACAGCCTCATGACGGGAACGGCCTGACGGCGGCGCCCGCACCACGCCCCCGGGACCGGCTCCGTGCCGGTCTCGGGGGCGTTCGGCGTTCGCCTCCGATGTGAGGGCGGCCGGGGTCAGCCGGGCACCGCGCACTCGAAGGCGTGCAGGTAGGCGTTGACCGGGCGGATCTCGCCGAGCACCAGTCCGGCCTCCGTCATACGGGTGACCAGGCTGCCCTTGGTGTGCTTCGCGCCGCCCACGTTGAGGAGCAGCAGCAGGTCCATGGCGGTGGTGAACCTCATCGACGGGGTGTCGTCCACGAGGTTCTCGATGATGACGACCCTGGCCCCGGGGCGGGCCGCCCCGATGACGTTGCGCAGGGTCCTGCGGGTGCTGTCGTCGTCCCACTCCAGGATGTTCTTGATGATGTACAGATCGGCCTGGACCGGGATGGCCTCGCGGCAGTCCCCGGGAACGATGGCGGCCCGGTCGGCGAGCGGCCCGCCCTCCCGCAGCCGGGGGTCCGCCTTGGCCGCCACTCCCGGCAGGTCGAGCAGGACCCCTCGTACGTCCGGGTGCTTCTCCAGCAGGCTCGCCAGGACGTGCCCCTGGCCGCCGCCGATGTCCGCGACCACCGAGACTCCGGTGAGGTCGAGGAGTTCCGCGACGTCCAGGGCCGACTGCATGCTGGAGGTGGTCATGGCCCGGTTGAACACGTGGGCCGATTCGTGCGCGTCCTGGTGCAGGTAGTCGAAGAAGCCCTTGCCGAACAGCTCGTGGAACACGCTTCCGCCGGAGCGGACCGCGTCCTCCAGCCGGGGCCAGGCCTGCCAGGTCCAGGGCTCGGTGCACCACAGGGAGATGTAGCGCAGGCTGTGCGGATCGTCCTCGCGCAGCAGCCGTGACATCTCCGTGTGGACGAAGGTCCCGTCCGCCCTCTCCGCGAAGATCCCGTAGCAGGACAGGGCGCGGAGCAGCCGGTGCAGCGGCTTCGGTTCGCAGTCCAGCGCCGCCGCGAGCTCGGCGGCGGTGGCGGGCGACTCCCCGAGCGCGTCGGCCACGCCGAGGCGCGCGGCCGCCCGTACGGCGGCGGCGCAGGCCGCCCCGAAGACGAGCTCGCGCAGCCGCATGGCGGGCTGGGCGGCGGGGGTGTCGGTGGCGAGGGTGGTGGGGGTGGGGGTGGGGGTCGGTGTGGGGGTCGGACTTACCGTGGTCATGTGGCCTCGATTCCTCTGCGGAGGGGCGACACTGGTCAGCACATCCCTGCGGGCTGGGAGGTCACGCACTGGTTGTCCAGGAACCTGTTGCCGGTTCCGGTTCCCGTGTTGGCGAGGTCCGCCGGCAGGTTGTCCCGTACGTCGTTGTCCTGGATGACGTTGTCGGTGTTCTTGGCGCCCACGAAGCTCTTGAAGAGCAGGATTCCGCCCGAGAGTGGCGAGGAGCCCCTGTTGCCCCGGATGGAGTTCGAACGGACGACCGTGTCCTCGGCTCCGGTGAGGACGATGCCGACGCCCTGGATGTCGGGGAGGCGGGTGTTGCCCTTGCAGAACCTGTTGTTCTCGTGGATCTCGTTGCCTCTGATGGTCATGTCCCCGGCGCCCGGATCGCCCTCGTCGCCGACGACGAACACGCCGCCGCAGTTGCCGGTGACGATGTTGTCGGTGACGTCGAGGTTCCTGACGCGCCGGACCGTGACCCCGATCCGGTTGCCGGTCAGCATGTTGTCGTCGACCAGCGCGCCCAGGGTGTCGGTGGCGCCGCCCTCGCGCTCGATGGTGTTGGCGAGGAAGATGCCGGACTCGGCGTTGTCGCGGGCGAGGTTGCGGCGGAACACCCCGCGCGTGGATCGCTCCTGTGCGATGCCCCAGGTTCCGTTGTCCTCCGAGGTCACCCGCTCGACCTTCATCCGGTCGGTGCGGGAGGCCCAGATGCCGCTCTTCTTGAAGCCCGTGATTTTCAGCTGCCGGATCGTCACCCGGTCGACGGGCTTCTCGGCCGTCCCTATGACGCAGATACCGTTGCCCGACTGTACGCAGGCGTTGTCGGCGCGCCGCGCGGGAGCGGCGGCCGGCGGCGTGATCACGGTCTTGGCGCCGGACCCGCTCAGGGTCAGGGGCTTCGTGATGTGCACGCTCTCGTGGTAGGTGCCGGCGAGCACGGTGATGCTGTCACCCGGCTGTGCGGCGTCCACCGCTTCCTGGATCGATTCTCCCGGATGCACCGTGTGCCTGGCCGCCGCGGCGGCGGGCGGCGTCGCCACGCCGAGGCCTGCGGCCATGACGACGGAGATGCATGCGAGGACCGTGAACTGTCGGTTCGTCACGAAACCGAAGTTATGGGCGATCACCGCCTCTCGCCACACCGGGTGAGCGGATGGATACCTCCGGTGGGCAAACGGCCTCATTTTGAGGGCCGTCGGAGTGTACGGCCCGCCGCCGGCCGGGTTGCCCGTGCTCGCGCGGCCGGGCTGGTCGCGGGGGGTTTCCCGGGCGGCCCCCGGAGAGGCAACGGGCAACCCGTCGACCGGGCCGCCCGCCCGGCCGCAGTCTGGAGCCGTCCGCACCGGGCAAGACCACGAGGGGAAATCATGCGCAAGATGTTCCGCGGCGCCGCCGCGCTCGCCACCGCAGCCGCCGCCCTGATCGCACTCAGCGGTACGGCCCTGGGCCAGCCGGCCGACGCGTGGGCCGGCTGCCCGGACGGGGCGGTCTGCATCTACCCCCAGAACCAGAACCCCGCCGTGAAGCCGACCCACGTCTTCTACAGCTACGGGGCCCACAACCTGACCGATCAGTACGGGAACCACTGGGTCCTCAACAACCAGTACGGCGGTGCGACCGCAAACCTGTGCACCGGCTCCAACGGGGCCGGCTGCGGCAACCCCATCGCTGCCAAGACCGGGGTCTACGCCGACCTCACGCCCATCAACTCGATCCGCCTGAACCCGTAGGACACACCCCGTCAGGACCGCTTCCGGGGCCGCCGTCCGGCGGCCCCGGGCGTTCTTGTTTTCGTCATACCACCCCCAAGACCGGGCCGTACGTCCGACCCCCGCTGTAGCCTGGGCCCTGCCGTACCGCTGCTCCCCCAGCTACCGCTGGGAGGTGCCCCCAGGGCGGCGCCGTGCCATGGGGGATGCTGTGGGGGATCCGGACCGTCGACGGAAGACCGAGCGCCAGCGCGAATCACCGGACACGGCCGTCCCGTCCTTCCCCGCGCGGTTGCGGCGTCTGCGGGTGCAACGGGGAATGTCACTGGCCGACCTGGCCCGGCGGACGCACTACAGCAAGGGCTACCTGAGCAAGATCGAGACCGGGGCCAAGCGCGTCACGGTGGATGTCGCACGGCGCTGCGACGAGGTGCTGGGGGCGGGGGGCGAACTGCTGCGGATGGCGTACGAGACGGAGGTCCCGCCGCCGGAGGGCGCGTGTCCGTACCGCGGGCTGTCGGCCTTCACGGCGCAGGACGCGCGCTGGTTCTTCGGCCGCGAGCGGGCGACCGCCGAGCTGGTGGAGCGGGTCTTCGAGCGGATCGGGCGCGGGCCGCTGATGCTGGTGGCCCCCTCGGGCGCCGGCAAGTCCTCCCTGCTGAACGCGGGCCTCGTACCGGCCCTGCGGCGCCCCGGCGGCTTCCCGATGGCGGGCGCCGACACCTGGCCGGTGGTGCGGTTCACCCCCACGGCGCATCCGCTGGAGGAGCTGCTGGACCGCACGGCGAAGGTGCTGGGCAGCGATCCCGGGATCGGCGTGCGGGAGGTGCGGGAGCGGCCGCGGGTGCTGCTCGAAGCCGTCCGCCGGCTGTGGGACGGGGAGCGCGACCGGGAATCCCCACCCGCCCGGCCGGTGCTGATCGTCGATCAGTTCGAGGAGCTGTTCACCCTCTGCCCCGACGAGGACGAGCGGAGCGCCTTCGTACGGGTGCTCACGGCCCTGGCCACCGCCTGCCCGGCGGGTACCGGGCCCGACCACCCCGCCGTGGTGGTGCTCGGCCTACGGGCCGACTTCTCCGGGAGCTGCCTGGAGCTGCCGGAGCTGGCCTCCGTCTTCACCGAGGGGCTGTTCGTCCTGCCCCCGATGTCCGTGGCGGAGCTGCGGGAGTCGATCACGCGCCCGGCGGAGCTCGCCGGGCTGACCCTCGAACCGGGCCTGGTCCCCCTGCTCCTGCGCGATGCCGGGACGCCCTCCGGCGCGCTGCCGCTGGTCTCCCACGCGCTGATGGCCACGTGGCGGCGGCGCTCCGGGGCGACGCTGACCGTCGCCGGGTACGAGCTCACCGGCGGCATCCAGGGCGCGATCGCGCACACCGCCGAGGCGGTCTTCGCCCGCCTGTACCCGGACGGGCAGCGGACGATCCGCCGGACCCTGGTGCGGCTGGTGCACGTCTCCGAGGGTACGGGCGCCACGCGCCGCCGGATGGGCCGGACCGCGCTGATGGAGCAGTCGGCGGACGCGGAGCGGGCCGGGGCCGCCCTCGACGCCTTCGTGCGGGCCCGGCTGGTCACCATGGACAGCGACACCGTCGAGATCACCCACGAGGCCCTGCTGCACGCCTGGCCGCGGCTGCGCGGCTGGATCCACGAGGACCGGGCGGGCCTCCTGATCCACCAGCAGCTGTCGCACGCCGCCGCCGAATGGGAGCGCGAGGGCCGCGATCCCTCCGCCCTCTACCGCGGGACCCGGCTGGACACGGCCCGCGCCTGGGCCGAGGAGGGCGGAGCGGCCGATCGGCGGGGCGGCCGGAGCCGGCTCGGCCCGCTGGAGGAGGCCTTCCTGCGGGCGAGCCTGGCCGGGGAGGACGCCCGTGCGCGGCAGGCCCGCCGCCAGGTGCGGCTGCGGCAGCGGATGCTGGCCACGCTCGTCGTCCTGCTGGTCCTCGCCGTGGGCGCGGGCGGGCTGGCGTACCAGCAGCGGGCGGGCGCGCTGGGCCAGGAACGCGTCGCCCGCTCGCGGGCGCTGGCCCTGCAGTCCGCGGCGCTGGCCGCGGGCCGGCCGGAGGCGTCGATGCTGCTGGCCGGGGAGGCGTACCGGACGGCCGCGACGACCGAGGCGCGGGGCGCGCTGCTGAGCACACAGGCGCAGCCGTTCATCGCCCGGCTCGGCGGCCACGGCGGGCCGGTGAACGCGGTGGCCTTCGCGCCGGGCAACGGCACGCTCGCGACCGCCGGTTCGGACGGGAAGGTGACCCTGCGGCGGGTGGCCGACCGGCGGACGCTCGCCACCTTCGCCCTGGCCGGGCGGGTGCGGGCGGTCGCCTTCAGCCCCGACGGCCGCACCCTCGCGGCCACGTCCACGGACGGCCCGGCACGGCTGTGGGACACCGCCGCCCACCGGGCGGTGGGGGTCCTCCCGGCGAGCACCGCCGGCGCCCGGGCCGTGGCCTTCGCCCCCGACGGGCGGGTGCTGGCCGTCGCGGCGCCCGACGGGACCATCCGGCTGTGGGAGGCCGGGGGCGACCACCGGCCCGTGGGGGTGCTCGCGGGCCACTCCGGGAGGGTCAACGCGCTGGCGTACGCCCCGGACGGCCGCACCCTGGTCTCGGCCGGAGCCGACCGCACCGTACGCCTGTGGGACCCGGTGGGGGCCCGGCAGCCGGCCGTGCTCGAAGGGCACACGGACGAGGTGCTGGGGGCCGCGTTCGCGCCGGACGGCCGGACGGTCGCCACCGGGGGCGTGGACCGGACCGTACGGCTGTGGGACGTGGCCGGGAGGCGGGCGGCCGCCACGCTGACGGGCCACAGCGACGACGTCAACGGCGTCGCCTACACCCCGGACGGGACGACGGTCGTCAGCGCGGGCGGCGACGGTACGACCCGGCTGTGGGACGTGCGCGGCGGCCGGCTGACGGCGACGCTCGCCGGGCACACCGACTACCTGCTCGGGGTGGCGGTGGACCCCGCCGGAGCGGTGCTGGCCACGGCCGGCTTCGACCAGTCGGTGGTCCTGTGGGACCTGCGCGGCGCGGTGCTGACGTCGCGTCCGTTCACGGAGGTCTGGCACGCCGCCTACAGCCCGGACGGCGGACTGCTGGCCACCGCCGAAGCGGACCACGCGGTCCGGCTGTGGGACGTCGCGGGCCGCCGGGCCGTGGCCGCGTTCGCCGGGCACGACGAGACCGTCTTCGCGGTGGCCTTCGCCCCCGACGGGCGGCTCCTGGCGTCGGCGGGCTCCGACGGCACGGTCCGGCTGTGGGACGTGGCGGCGCGCGGCCCGGCGGGCATCCTCACCGGCCAGGGCGGGACGGTGTTCTCGGTGGCCTTCTCACCGGACGGGCGGACCCTGGCCTCGGCCGGTTCGGACGGCACGGTCCGGCTGTGGGACGTTGCGGCGCGGCGGCAGCTCGCCGTGCTGAGCGGCCACACGGACTTCGCCAACGACGTGGTGTTCAGCCCCGACGGGCGCACCCTGGCCAGCGGCGGCGACGATCTGACGGTCCGTCTGTGGGACGTGGCGGGTCGCCGGCCGCTGGCCGTGCTCACCGGTCACACGGGCGCGGTTCGGGGCGTGGCCTACAGCCCGGACGGCCGGACGCTCGCGAGCAGCGGAAACGACGGCACCGTACGCCTGTGGGACGCCCGGCTGCACCGCCTGGAGGCGTCGCTGACCGGACACACCGGCTCGGCGCGGGGCATCGCTTTCTCCCCCGACGGCCGCACACTGGCCAGCAGCGGCAACGACCGTACGGTGCGGCTGTGGGACGTGCCGGCCCGGCGCCCGGTGGCGGCGCTGGCGGGCCACGCGAACGCGGTGTGGAGCGTGGCCTTCGCCCCCGACGGCCGGACGGTGGCGAGCAGCAGCACCGACGGCACCGTACGGCTGTGGAGCCTGGACATCGGGGCCCGGCTGGCGGCGGTGGACCGACTGCGGGACGGCACCTAGCCGTTCGCGATGACCAGCAGGGTGCGGGCCGCGGTGGGGCCCGTGAGGCGGCAGCGGTGCGGGACCTCGCCGCGGTGGTGGGCGCTCTGGCCGGCGCGCAGGGTCAGCGGTTCCTCGCCCTCGAGCTCCAGGACGATCTCGCCCTCCAGGACGTAGAGGAAGTCCTCGCCGGGGTGTTCGAACCAGCCGCGCTCTCCTCGGCCGGGCTCGAAGTGGTGCTCGTAAGCCTCCATCAGCCCGCTGCGCCCGCCCGGGATGAGGACCTGGGCGACCTGCCCCGCGGCCTCGCTGACGCGGATCACCTGCGGGTCGCTCTCGTGGCTGACCGTGCCCGGGCGGCCCGGCGGCCGCAGGAACGTACCGGGGGTGACGTCCAGGGCCTCGGCGATCCGGTAGATGGAGCTGAGGCTGGGCGTGGCGAGTCCGCGTTCGAGCTGGCTGAGGAAGGGCTGGGAGAGGCCGGAGCGGGTGGCGAGTGCGGCCATGGAGACGCCGCGCTGCTTGCGGCAGCCGCGGATCACCCGTCCGACCTCGATCGCTTCGGGCGTGGGTTCGGGGCGAGACACGCTGGCGAACGTACCTCATGGCCGATCCAGCGCCGGGTGGTCCCGGGAGGTTTCGCACTGCCGCAACACTCCCTTCATAAGCATGGTCAATTATTGACCTCGCTTATGAATGACGTCCTCCGACGACCGGGGACACGACCGAGGAGCCGCCCCGTGCACGCCACCCCCTCACCGCCCGGCGGCGCCCTGGCCCGGCTCGGTCCGGCCCTGGGCGCGGCCGGTGCCGTACTCGCGCTGTGGTACCTGCTCGCCCGCTCCGGCGGGGTGGCCCCGGGGCTGCTCCCGACCCCGGCGCAGACCGCGGCCGCGCTGGCGGACAGCGCCCGCAGCGGCGTCCTGGCCGCCGACCTCGGCGCCAGCCTGGCCCGGGCGGGACAGGGCTTCGCCCTCGGTGCGGTCGTCGGCGGCGCCCTCGGCTTCACCACCGGCTACCTGCCGAAGCTGTCCGCCGCCGTCACGCCCGTCATCTCCTTCCTCCGTCCGATCCCCGCCATCGCCCTCGTGCCGCTGGCGACCGCCTGGTTCGGCATCGGCGAGACCGCCAAGCGGCTGCTGATCGCGTACGCCGTCCTCCTCGCGGTCTGGCTGTACGTGCACGACGGGGTCTCCCGGGTGCCCGTCACCCACCTGCGGGCGGCCCGGACCCTGGGCGCTCCGCTGCACCGGCGGTTCACCGAGGTGCTGCTGCCCGCCGCCGCGCCGGCCCTGCTCGCGGCGCTGCGCTACGGCGCCTCGGTGGCGCTGCTGGCCCTGGTGGCGGCGGAACTGGGCGGTGCGGACAGCGGGTTGGCGTACCGGCTCCAGGTGGACGGCCAGTTCCTGCGCGTGGACCGGATGTTCGCGGGGCTGCTCGTGCTCGGGCTGCTGGGCGTGGCCGTCGACCTCGTGCTGGCCGCCGTCGGCCGCCGGTTCGTGCACTGGGGTGCGTCATGAGCCAACGGGTGCGGCTGGAGGGGTTGTCCGCCGGCTACGGGGGCGCGCCGGTGCTGGAGCCGACCGACCTGGATCTGCCCGCCGGGTCGTTCACGGCGCTGCTGGGGCCCAGCGGGTGCGGGAAGTCCACGGTCCTGGGCGCGGTGGCCGGGTTCGTACGGCCCACCGCCGGGCGGGTGACGGCCGGGTCCGAACCGGTGCGCGGGCCGGGCCCGGAGCGGGGCGTGGTCTTCCAGCACTACGCGCTGTTCCCGTGGCGCACGGCGTGCGGCAATGTGGAGTTCGCCCTCAAGCGGCTCGGCCTGCCGCGGGCCGAACGCCGCCGGCGCGCCCTCGCCGCGCTGGCCGAGGTGGGGCTCGCGGACGGCGCGGACAAGTACCCGGCGCAGCTGTCCGGCGGGATGCAGCAACGCGTGGCGCTGGCCCGGGCCCTGGCCGCCGAGCCCGAAGTGCTGCTGATGGACGAGCCGTTCGGGGCCTTGGACGCGCTGACCCGCACCCGGATGCAGACCCTGCTGCGGGAGCTGTGGCAGCGCCGCGGCACCACCGTGCTGTTCGTCACGCACGACATCGACGAGGCGCTGGCCCTCGCCGAGCGGGTGATCGTGCTCGGTGGCGCTCCCGGGCGGGTGCTGGCCGACCACGCCGTACCCGCCGGCCCGCCCGACCCCGGTCTGCGCACGCTGATCGCCACCCACCTCGGCTCCGCCTGACCCCCGCCCCTTCCCCCGTCCGCCGGCCGACCCCACCATGCCCAACCGGCCGCCCGACCCCCGTCCACGCACCCTGACCGCCACCCACCTCGGCTCCGCCTGACCCCGTCTTCTCCCCCGTCCACGGAAGGACCCCTCCCCCATGCCCAGACCCCGCGCGGTGGCCGCCGTACTGCTGGCCGCCATGCTCTCCGCCCTCGCCACCGCCTGCGCCGGATCCGCCGGCCCGGCGGGCGGCGGCGGCCGGCCGGCCGTCGCCCTCGTCGGCAGCGACCACCTCGGCGGCGCGCCCGTCCACGTGGCGCAGGAGCACGCCCTGTGGTCCGCCGAGGGCATCGAGGCCACCGTCACCACCCAGCCCACCGGACGCGACGCCCTCAACGCCGTACTCGGCGGCCAGGCGCAGCTCGGCGTCGTCGGCGACCTGCCCGCGGTGACGGCCGCGCTCGGCGGCCGCGAGCTGCGGATCGTCGCGGACCTGTCCCGGTTCACCGACTGGCGCCTGCTCACCCGCACCGACCGGCAGATCACCGGCTTCGCCGCGCTGAAGGGCCGCAAGGTCGGCGTCCCGCAGGGCACCAACGTCGAGTACGCCCTGTCGCGGATGCTGGCCTCGGCGCAGTTGTCGGCGGCCGACGTCACCGTGGTCAACCTCGCGCCGAACCAGGTCACTCCGGCCCTGGGCCGGGGCGACATCGACGCCGGGGTCACCTTCCCCAGCTCCTACGACGCCGCGCGCACCGCACTCGGCGAGCGGTACGCCGAACTCCCCTTCACCGGCTACACGGCCAGGACCCTCCTCGTCGCCGGACCCTCCGCGAACGAGGAGACCACCACCGCCGTGCTCCGTACGCTGCTGCGCGCCCAGCGGGAGATCGCCGCCGACCCGGCGGCCGCGCGCAAGGCCGTCCTCGCCCAGTCCAAGGGCGCCCTCCAGCCCGGCCACGTCGACGCCTTCCAGCCCCGCTACGCCTACGGCGCCTCCCTCTCCCCCGAGCTGCTCGCGCAGTTGGAGGAGGAAGCCGCCTGGGCGAAGGCCGCCCAGAGCCTGCCCGGCGCCGCCGACCGCGCCGCGCTGCTGCGGTACCTGAACACCGCGCCCCTGACCTCCGTCGACCCGGCCGCCGTCACCGTCCGCTGAACCCCACCACCACGCCCCGTCCGAGGAGATGCGCATGACCGTCGACCAGAACACCCTGCGCCGCCGCGGCGTCGGCCTGATCGCCCACGACCCCGAGCGCAGCTACGGCGGCTACACCCTCTACACGCCGATCACCAGTGCCGGCGAGATCCACCTCGTCGACATCGAGGGCCGCACCGCCCACACCTGGAACTCCCCGCACCCGCCCGGCCGTCAGGCGCAGCTCCTTCCCAACGGCAATCTCTTCTACGCGGCCAAGGACACGAGCAGCCCGACCCTCTTCCCCATCTGGGACGTCTACCACGGCGGCATCTTCCAGGAGCTGGCCCCCGACTCCACCGTGCTCCGCGAGGCCCGGCACCCCTTCCACCACCACGACGCCACCGTCCTGCGCAACGGCAACCTCCTCATCACCGTCGTCGAACCCCTGGACCCCGCCGACGCGGCCCGCATCAAGGGCGGCATCCCCGGCTCCGAGGCCGAGGGCGGGGTCATCTACGGGGACGTCGTCCACGAACTGACCTGGGACGGCGAGGTGGTGTGGCGCTGGGCCGCCATCGAGCACCTCGACCCCGAAGAGGTCCCCCTCAACCCGCACTTCGCCCGCGAGCACTGGCCGATGGCCAACACCGTCAACGAGCTCGCCGACGGCTCCGTCGTGGTGGGCTTCCGCAGCGCGTCCACCACCATCGCCGTCGACCGCTCCACCGGGGATGTCCGGTGGCGGATCGGCCCCGACGTACTGGCGCAGCAGCACCACCCGCACGAGCTGGCCGGCGGCACCATCCTCGTCTTCGACAACGGCACCTACCGCGACACCACCTCCGTGCCGTACTCGCGGGTGCTGGAGATCGACCCGGGCACGGGCAAGGAGGTGTGGTCGTACACGGACAACCCGCCGCAGAACTTCTACAGCCCCTACATGTCGAGCGCGCAGCGCCTGCCCAACGGGAACACCTTCATCGCCGAGGGCTCCTTCGGCCGGCTCTTCGAGGTGACCCCCGGCGGGGACGTGGTGTGGGAGTTCGTGGTCCCGCAGTTCCGTTCCTTCGGCGACGGCGTGGGGCTGGAGTCCTCGGCCGGCGCCCAGAACTCCGTCTTCCGCGCCTACCGTCACGCGGCCGACCAGTTCCCCTGGCTGTAAAGGCAAAACCGCGGTTTCATTTCACCGGGAGGCGTTTTGTGTACGGCGGATGAAAAGGCCGCACGCTTGCGTGGATATCGATATCCGGACCGTTGACAGCGATTCTTCGCCGAATCGAAGCTGCTGCCGTGTCCCTGAAAGAATCACTTCCCCTCGCCGTGCCCGCCGGCCCCTCCGGGCCGCCCGGGCCGGCCGAGCGGGTCCTCCCGCTCCGCCGGCCCGGGCGGTGGATCGCCGGCGCCGTCGTGCTGGTCCTGGTGGCCCAGGCCGCCCACGGGCTGTTCACCAACCCCTTCTACCAGTGGGACCGCTTCGCCTACTGGTTCTTCCGGCCGGTCATCCTGGACGGGCTGTGGATCACCCTCCAGGTGACGGCGTACAGCGCGGTCATCGGCCTGGCCGGCGGGGTGCTGCTCGCCCTCGGGCGACTGTCCGCCAGCCCGGTGCTGCGATGGGTGTGCTGGACGTACATCTGGCTGCTGCGCTCCGTGCCGCTGATCGTCGTCCTCCTCTTCCTCTACAACCTCGGCGCGCTCTACCCCACCCTGAGCGTCGGGGTCCCCTTCGGCCCCTCCTTCCTCACCTTCGACGAGTCCCGGCTCGCCACCGACATGGTCGTGGCGGTCGTGGGACTCGGCCTGGCCGAGGCGGCGTACGCGGCCGAGGTGGTTCGGGCGGGCGTGCTCTCCGTCGACCAGGGCCAGCACGAGGCGGCCGCCGCGCTGGGCCTGCCCAAGCGGTACCAGTTCGCCCGGATCGTCTTCCCGCAGGCGCTGCGGGCGATCGTTCCCGCGTACGTCAACCTGCTGATCGGGCTGGTGAAGGCCACCTCGCTGGTCTTCTACGTGTCCCTGCTCGACCTGTTCGGCTCGGTCCAGGGCCTGGCAGCCACCTACCCCGGCGACGTGGTGCCGCTGCTGCTGGTGGCCACCGTCTGGTACGTGATCCTGACCAGCCTCCTCTCCGTCGTCCAGTTCTACGTGGAGCGGCATTACGCGCGCGGCGCCCTGCGCACCCTGCCGCCCACCCCCGTACAGCGGGCCCGGGCGGCGCTGGGCGACCTGCGGGCCCGCTTCCGTACGGAGACGGCGCGATGACCGCTACCGCGATCGAAGTCCACGACGTGCACAAGTGGTTCGGGGGCCGCCGGGTCCTGGACGGGGTGAACCTGACGGTGCGGCCGGGCACGGTCACCGCGGTCCTGGGGCGCTCGGGCTCCGGGAAGTCCACCCTGCTGCGGGTGATCAACCACCTGGAGAGGCCCGAAGCCGGGTATGTGAGCGTCGGCGGCGAGTTGATCGGCGTACGGCGGCACGGGGACCGGCTCAAGGAGCTGAGCGAGCGGGCGATCCTCGCCCAGCGCGGCCGCATCGGCTTCGTCTTCCAGAACTTCAACCTCTTCCCGCACCTGACCGTGCTGGACAACGTCGCCGCGGCCCCCGTCGCCACCGGCAGACTGAGCCGCCCCGAGGCCCAGGCGCTGGCGCGCGAGCTGCTGGAGCGGGTCGGGCTCGGGGACCGCACCGGCGCCTACCCCCGGCAACTGTCCGGGGGCCAGCAGCAGCGGGTGGCCATCGCCCGTGCCCTGGCACTGCGGCCCGGGGTCATCCTCTTCGACGAACCGACCTCCGCCCTTGACCCCGAACTCGTCGGCGAGGTGCTCTCGGTGATCAAGGACCTGGCCACCGGCGGCACCACGCTGGTCATCGTCACACACGAGATCGGCTTCGCCCGAGAGGTGGCCGACGAGGTCGTCTTCCTCCACGAGGGCCGTGTCGTCGAACAGGGCCCTCCCGAGCAGGTGCTGGACCGACCCGCCCATGCCCGTACGCGGGAGTTCCTGAGCAAGGTGCTCTGACTCGCCCGCGCCCCGCCCCAACCGCCATTCCCGACCCGAAAGGGAACACCATGCAACGCCGACGCTCCCTGCGCACCAGACTCGTCCGCGGCCTCGGCGCCGCGACCGCCACCGTGGCCCTCGCCTCGGCCCTCACCGCGTGCGGCGGCGACGCCGAGGCCACCGGAACCGGCTCCGGCAAGGTCACCGTCGGCGCGGTGTCCAACGGCGCCGCCCAGCAGACGGAGTTGTCCGCCCCGGTCGTCGAGTCCCTGCGCGCCCAGCTGCCCGCGGATGTCCGCGAGCGCGGCGAGCTCGTCATCGGGGCCGGCGCGCTGCCCGGCGGGTTCCCCCCGCTGACGTACGTGGGCACCGACCAGAAGACGCTCACCGGGACGGAGCCCGACCTCGGCCGCCTGGTGGCCGCCACCCTCGGCCTCAAGCCGGTGGTGAAGAACTCCACCTGGGAGAACCTCTTCGTCGGCATCGACAGCGGCAAGGTGGACGTGGCGTTCAGCAACGTCACGGTCACCGAGGAACGCAAGAAGAAGTACGAGTTCGCCTCCTACCGGCAGGACAACCTGGCCTTCGAGGCGCTGAAGGACGACCCCTGGACCTTCGGGGGCGACTACCGCAACCTCGCGGGCAAGACGGTCGCCGTCAGCAAGGGCACCAACCAGGAGAAGATCCTGCTGGAGTGGCAGCAGAAGCTCCGGGCGGAGGGCAAGGACATCACCGTCAAGTACTTCCCGGACTCCAACAGCGCCTACCTGGCCCTGAGCGGGAAGAAGATCGACCTCGACTTCGGCCCCAACCCGACGATCGCCTACCACATCACGCAGACCGCGAACGGCAACGCACCCACCCGCAACGCCGGTTCCTCCTCGGGCGCGGGCGAAACCCTCCAGGGCCTGATCGCGGCGACCTCGAAGAAGGACAGCGGGCTGGCCAAGCCGGTGGCCGAGGCCATCAACCACCTGATCAAGGAGGGACAGTACGGGAAGCTCCTGGCCGCCTGGAACCTGTCCAACGAGGCCGTCACCACCTCCGAGGTGAACCCGCCCGGCCTCCCGCTGACCAACTCATGAGCGCGGCGGTCCGGCACCGGGCAACACAGTCGCCAAATTCCCTTAATATCCCGGTCATTGTATGGCTCAGCCATCGGGCGTAGCGTCGTCGCGAGGAACTCCTTGAACTCCTTTTCGTGATCCCGCGTCCTTTCCCCTTTTCCGTACGGACGATCAGGAAGGCGATATCCGCCGTGTCCGAACTCCATCTCGCCGTCGCCCTCGACGGCGCGGGCCGGCACCCGGCGGCCTGGCGCGAGCCGGGGGCCCGGCCCGCCGAGTTGTTCACCGCCCGCTACTGGGCCGGGCTCGTCGCCGAGGCCGAGGCCGGACTGCTCGACTTCGTCACCTTCGAGGACGGGCTCGCCCTCCAGTCCTCCTCCCCCGACCGTCCCGACGAGCGGACGGACCGGGTCCGCGGGCGGCTGGACGCGGTCCTCACGGCAGCCCGGGTGGCGCCGCTGACCCGGCACATCGGGCTGGTCCCGAGCGTGACCGCCACGCACACCGAGCCCTTCCACATCTCCAAGGCCGTCGCCACCCTCGACCACGTGAGCCGCGGCCGGGCCGGCCTGCGAATCCAGGTGTCCGGACTCCCGTACGAGGGCCGGCACTTCGGCCGGCGCGCCGTCCCGCTCCCCGAGGGCGAGCTGTACGCGGAGGCCGCCGACCACGTCGAGGTGATCCGGCGGCTGTGGGACAGCTGGGAGGACGACGCCGAGATCCGCGACGCCGCCACCGGCCGGTTCGTGGACCGCGACAAGCTCCACTACATCGACTTCGAGGGACGGCACTTCAAGGTCCGGGGACCGTCGATCACTCCGCGCCCGCCGCAGGGCCGGCCGGTCGTGAGCGCGCTGGGCGACAGCGGCCCGGCGTACGGACTCATCGCCCGCTCCGCCGATGTCGGATACGTGGCCGCCCGCGACACCGACGGGGCGCGCGCCGCCGTCACGGCGATCCGCGAGGCCCGTGAGTCCGCCGGGCTCGCGGCCGAGCCCCTGCACCTGTTCGGGGAGCTGACCGTGTTCCTGGACGACGACCACGCGGCGGCCCGCGACCGGCTGGGCCGGCTCGACGCCCTCGCGGGCGAGGCGTACGCCGAGGACGGCGCGGTCTTCGCCGGGACCCCGGCGCAGCTGGCGGACCTGCTCCAGGAGCGCCGGGAAGCGGGCATGTCGGGCTTCCGGCTCCGGCCGGGCGTGCTCGCCCACGACCTGCCCGCCCTCACCCGGGGGCTGGTGCCGGAGCTCCAGCGGCGCGGCGCCTTCCGCCGGGCGTACGAGGCGGACACCCTGCGCGGCCTGCTGGGACTGGCCCGGCCGGCGAGCCGTTACGCCGCGCACCGCGCCGCCTGACCGGCCCCGAACCCCGGACCTTCCGGAAGGACGAACATGAGCACCAAGCCGCTCAAGCGGATCCATCTCGCGGCCCACTTCCCGGGCGTCAACAACACCACCGTGTGGAGCGACCCGGCGGCCGGCAGCCACATCGACTTCGATTCGTTCCGCCACTTCGCGCAGACCGCGGAGCGCGCCAAGTTCGACTTCCTCTTCCTCGCCGAGGGTCTGCGCCTGCGCGAACAGGGCGGACGCATATACGACTTGGACGTGGTGGGCCGGCCCGACACCTTCACGGTGCTCGCCGCCCTGGCGGCCGTCACCGACCGCCTCGGCCTCACCGGCACCATCAACTCCACCTTCAACGAACCGTACGAGGTGGCCCGTCAGTTCGCCTCCCTCGACCACCTCTCCGAGGGCCGTGCCGCCTGGAACGTCGTCACCTCCTGGGACGCCTTCACCGGCGAGAACTTCCGGCGCGGCGGATTCCTGCCGCGCGAGGACCGCTACACCCGCGCCCAGGAGTTCCTGGCGACCGCCACCGAGCTGTTCGACTCCTGGGACGGCGGCGAGATCCTCGCCGACGCCGCCTCGGGCGCCTTCCTGCGCGACGGCCGGGCCGGGTCCTTCTCCCACTGGGGGCAGCACTTCGACATCGAGGGCCGGTTCAACGTGCCGCGCAGCCCGCAGGGCAGGCCGGTGATCTTCCAGGCGGGCGACTCCGACGAGGGCCGCGAGTTCGCCGCCTCCTCCGCCGACGCGATCTTCGGCCGGTACGCGACCCTCGACGAGGGCCGGGCGTTCTACGCCGACGTCAAGGGCCGGCTCGCCGCGTACGGCCGTACGCACGACCAGTTGAAGATCCTGCCCGCGGCCACCTTCGTCCTCGGCGACACCGACGCCGAGGCGCACGAGACCGCCCACGAGGTGCGCCGCCTCCAGGTCAGCGGGCAGACCGCGATCAAGTACCTGGAGCACGTCTGGAACCGGGACCTGTCCGGCTACGACCCGGACGGCCCGCTGCCCGACATCGATCCCCTGGTCGGCGAGAACACCGTCGCCCTCGGCCGGGCGAGCGTCCGCCAGTTCCGCGACCCGCTGGAGACCGCCCGGCAGTGGCGCGCGCTCGCCGATGCCAAGAACCTGTCGATCCGCGAGCTCGTCATCGCCACCACCGCCGCCCAGACCTTCGTCGGCTCCGCCGGCACGGTCGCCGAGTCGATCAACGCGCTGGTGCAGGCGGACGCGGCCGACGGCTTCATCCTGGTCCCCCACATCACGCCGGGCGGCCTGGACGTCTTCGCCGACACCGTCGTCCCGCTGCTCCAGGAACGGGGCGTCTTCCGCACCGAGTACGAGGGCACCACCCTGCGCGACCACCTCGGTCTCGCCGTGCCCGGCGCGGCGCCGGCCCGACGGGCCGAGGCCTCGTGAAGTTCCTGGCCCCCGAGGACCAGTGGGAGCGCAACGCCGAGGGCTACGAGTTGTTCCGGCGGATCTGGCGGGAGGACAAGGTGAGCGCCGAGCCGCGCTTCCGCCCCGCGCCGGCCGCGGCCGAAGTCCTGCCGCGGCCGTTCCAGCCGGCGCTCCGCGTCTGGCACGGCAGCGCCACCAGCCGGGAGTCCGTGGACCTCGCCGCCCGCTACGGGGACCCGCTCTTCTCGGCGAACGTCACCCACCCCATCGGCCCGTACGCCGAACTGATCCGCCACTACCGGGAGCGCTGGGAGCACTACGGGCACGATCCGGCGCACGCGGTCGTCGGCGCGGGCACGGCCGGGTACCACGCGGCGCCCACCTCGCAGCAGGCGGTGGCGGCGTACCGGCCGGCCTTCGCCCGGTACCTGGCCGCGCACCGGCTCCAGGGCATCGAACCCGTCTTCCCGACCCTGGAGGACTTCGTCGAGCGGAGTTCGGCGCTGATCGGCAGCCCCCAGCAGGTGATCGAGAAGGTGCACCGCTACCACGAGGAGTTCGGCCACACCGCCCTGCACCTGCAGGCCGAGCCGGGCGGGCTCACGTACGCGGAGCACCGCGCCTCGCTCGAACCGTTCCAGTCGGACATCGCCCCGGTGCTGCGCCGGGCGATCCCCGACCCCGACTTCTCCGACTTCCCCGACTTCCCCGACCTTTAAGGAGCCCGGCCATGTCCGGCATCCCCCTGGGGGTCCTCGACCTCGTCCCGATCCCCTCCGGTTCCACCGCTGCCCAGGCCCTCCGGAACAGCATCGACCTCGCCCGGCGGACCGAGGAGTTCGGCTACGCGCGCTACTGGTTCGCCGAGCACCACCTCAATCCGGGGGTCGCCGGGACCTCCCCGGCGGTCGTCCTGGCCCTGACGGCCTCCGCGACCCGCACCATCCGGCTCGGCTCCGGCGCCGTCCAGCTCGGGCACCGTACGGCGCTGTCGACGGTCGAGGAGTTCGGCCTCATCGACGCCCTGCACCCCGGCCGCATCGACCTGGGTCTGGGCCGCTCGGCGGGGCGGTCGGCGCCGCCCTCCGGGGAGCCCGCGGCGCCGGCGACCCCGGTCGTGGGCGGGTACACGCCGAACGGGCTGCGCATCCCGGACCGGTTCTCCTTCGCGCACCTGCTGGGCCATCCGCGGGTGGCCCTCCAGCAGAAGCTGCTGAACCTGCCCGGCGCCCAGCCGCAGGACTACGCCGAGCAGGTCGACGACGTCCTCGCGCTGCTGCGCGGCGAGTACCGCACCCCGGAGGGGGTGGAGGCGCACGCCGTCCCGGGCGAGGGGGCCGACGTACAGGTGTGGATCCTGGGCAGCTGCGGCGGGGTCAGCGCGGAGACGGCGGGCCGGGGCGGGCTCCGGTTCGCGGCCAATTACCACGTCAGCCCGGCTTCGGTGCTGGAGGCGGCGGAAGGGTACCGGGCCGCCTTCAAGCCGTCCGCGCAGCTGGACCGGCCGTACCTGACGGTGTCCGCCGACGTGGTCGTCGCCGAGGACGACGGGACGGCCCGCGAGCTGGCCACCGGGTACGCGCCCTGGGTGCGCAGCATCCGCACCGCCGAGGGCGCCATCCCCTACCCCACGCCGGCGGAGGCCCGCGCCCTGCCCTGGTCGGAGGCGGACCGGGCGCTCGTCGCCGACCGGGTGGACACGCAGTTCGTGGGCTCGGCGCGGACCGTGGCCGACCACCTGGACCGCCTCCAGGAGGCCACCGGTGCGGACGAGCTGCTGATCACGACGATCACGCACGACCACGCGGACCGGGTGCACTCCTACCGTCTCCTGGCCGAGGAGTGGCGGCGGCGCCGCTGACCGCCGGGTGTGACGGAAGTCTGACGTACCGCGGCGGCCCCTGGTGCCCGGGGACCGGCGGTGGTCGAATCGGCGGGTGAGTACAGAACAGAGCGCGGACCCCGACGGCCGGGGCACCCCGGTCGGGCGCCGGCTGGTCCTGGGGATGCTCGGCCTCGGCGCGGCCGGGCTGGTCACCGCCCCCTACCTGCAGCACGGCTTCGAGGCCGTCGCCGACAAGGACCCGACCGGGGTCACTGGGCTGCTGCCGAACGGCGGCGGCTTCCGCTACTACTCGGTGGCCTCGTCGGTCCCCGAGCGCGGCCCGGAGGACTACCGGCTGACCGTCGGCGGGCTCGTCGAGCGCCCGGCCGAGTACACGCTGGACGCGTTGCGGCGGCTCCCGCAGACCCGGGTGGTCCGGGACGTCCAGTGCGTGACCGGCTGGCGGGTCCCGGGCACCCCCTTCGAGGGGGTGCCGCTGTCGCGGCTGCTGGACGCCGCCGGGGTGCGACCCGAGGCCGGGGCCATCCGCTTCGACTGTTTCGACGGCACGTACACCGAGAGCCTCACCCTCCCGCAGGCCCGCCGCGACGACGTCCTGGTGGCGCTGCGCATGCAGGACCGGCCGCTGGGGCACAGCCACGGCGGGCCGGTGCGGCTGTACGTCGCCCCGATGTACTTCTACAAGTCGGCCAAGTGGCTGTCCGGGATCACCCTCACCGAGAAGGTCGAGCCGGGCTACTGGGAGCGCCTCGGCTACGACGTCGACGCCTGGGTGGGCCGTTCGAACGGACGCGATGATGCCCCTACTGTCTGAACGGCCCGCGCGCGTACGCCGCTTCAGCCGCGCCGAGCGCCTGGTCCACCGGAGCACGGCGGCGCTCGCCCTGGTGTGCGTGGCCGGCGCGGCCTGCCTCTACCTGCCGCCGCTCGCGGAACTGGTCGGCCGCCGGCACCTGGTGGTCACCGTGCACGAGTGGTCGGGGCTGCTGCTCCCGCTCCCCTTCCTGCTGGGCCTCGCCTCCCCCGCCTTCCGCGCCGACCTGCGGCGGCTGAACCGCTTCGGTCCGCACGACCGGCTGTGGCTGCGGGCCGCGCTGCGCCGGGACCGTACGGGGCGAAGGCCCGCCGGAAAGTTCAACGCCGGGCAGAAGGTGTACGCGGGCTGGCTGGCCGGAGCGGTCCTGGTGATGCTCGGCACGGGGCTGCTGATGTGGTTCACCGGCCTCGCTCCGCTCGTCTGGCGGACCGGCGCCACCTTCGTCCACGACTGGCTGGCCCTGGCGCTCGGCATCGTACTCGCCGGGCACATCGGCAGGGCCCTGGCCGATCCGGAGGCCCGGCGCGGCATGCGCACGGGCTCGGTCCGGCGGGAGTGGGCCGAGCGGGAGCACCCGCTGTGGCGGCACGAGGACTGAGCCCCCGCCGCTCGGCGGGGGCTCGGCTCCGGAGGGAGGCGGCCGGCGGGATCAGCCGCCGTCGCGGACCGCGACGATGCCGTTGAAGACGCCGACGTACGCCGTGCCGTCGGGGCCGAGGGTGATCGGCGCCCAGTTGTTGTCGTACAGCGGGCCGGTTCCGGTCAGCTGCCGCCACCGGCGCTCGCCGGTGCGGAAGTCCACGGCGGTGAGGTACCAGGCGTCGACGCCCCAGAAGTTGGGCTCCTTCTCGTAGAAGTAGAGCAGCCCGTTCGCGGTGGAGAGCTTCGGGACGACGGAGGGAGCGCGGATCGCGTTCTCCCACACCGTGTCGCAGCCGCTGCCGTCGGCGCGGACGTCGATGCGGGACACGCCGCCGACGACGGACTTGCCGAGGAGCAGGGTGGTGGGGTTCTCGTAGCCGTAGTTGTTCTCGACGACGATGCTGTTGCCCCAGGTGATCAGGGAGTTGTCGGTGGTCGAGGCGCCCGCTCCGAAGACGGGGACCTTGCACACGAGCCGCTGGTCCGCCGGGACGTTCACGCCCCGCTTGTAGACCAGGACGTTCATCCGGTCGTCGGCGTTGTCGGTGATGGCGACGTAGCCGTTGCCGAAGAGGTCCGGGGTGGTTCCCGAACCCTGGTTCACGGAACCGGGCTTGGTGCCGGTGCCGCGGTCGTAGGTCTGGCGCCACCGCACCTCGGGGGTGCCGTCGGCGGCGGCGCGGAAGCTGTAGAGCGCGTGGTCGCTGACGATGGAGACACCGTCCTCGGCGACCGAGAAGGAGTTCTGGATCTCCTCGCCCGGGAGCTGGATCGAGCGGATCCGCGAGGTCGCCGGGTCCACGGTGCCGACGCGGCCCTGGCGGGTGACCCACCAGATGCGGCCGTTCCAGTCGGGCATGACGGAGGTGACGGGATCGCAGGTGCCGCTGGGCCACAGGTTGGTCCAGCCGACGCAGTCGTGCGGCACCTGTCCGGTGAGGTCCCAGTCGTTGTCTACCGTGAACTTCCAGCTCCCGTCGGGGTTCTGGGAGTGGGCGAGGCGCAGGATGTGCTGGCGGGAGTCGGCCAGCACCGCGCGGTCCTGGTTGTCCAGGTAGAAGTAGGCGCCGCCCGAGGTGTCCTTGAAGATCTTCGAGAAGTCGAGCGAGGTGATCGCCTCGACCGTGGAAGAGCGCTGCGGGAGCTGGTATTCCGCGAGCGTCGCGAGCGTACGGGGCTCCAGGAGCTTGACCTTGAATCCCGAGAAGGTGCCGCACACGGTGACCAGGCGGCCGCCCCCGTCGAAGGTGGCGGTGGCGCATTCGCCGCCGAGCGCGGCGATCTTCTCGCTGGTCACCCGTAGGTCCTTGCCGAGCGGCCCGGACCAGGGCGAGGTGGCGCTGCCCGCCGCGTCCGAGTGCATGCCGCTGCGGCCGTTGGGTGCGAGGAAGGGGTGCTGCGGGGGCGCTTCGCCGGGAAGCGGGACGGCCGCCGCGGGGCTGCCGTCGTAGTGGCTGACCAGGCGGTGGCCGGGGGCCTTGGGTATCTCCTCGGCCTGGGCCGGCGAGACTCCGTACATCACCGTGAAGGCGGCGATGACCGGGACCACAGCGCAGTTCAGCGCTCTTCGGAACATCCGGACTTCCTCCCTTTCTCTTCAGTTTTATTGACAGTGCGTATGACATCGCGCCGCCGCCAGACGCTAGATCGCACTGCCCGAGGAGTCCATGGAAAAGCCGATTGATTCACGAAGGCGCAACAGATGATCAAGGGTTCACGGTCGGAGAGACCCCCTACGGCCTCAGGCCCGAGACCACTTGGGCGGTCGCCGTCAGGCCGTCGTGGATGGTCGCGGCCATGCTGCTGCTCGCCAGGTAGAAGCCGAGCAGCACGCAGACGAGGGCGTGCGAGAACTTGAGGCCGCCGCTGCGCACGAAGATCCACGCGAGGATGAGGAGCAGGACGACCACGGAGAGCGAAATCACCATCGAAACCTCCTTACTCGGCGCCCATGGTGGCGCAGGAAGGGGGACCTCCGGGCGAAAGACGTGTCCGCCGTACGGGTGTTGACCGTCCGTGACGGGCGGTCAGTCCTTGACGATCTCGCCCCAGTGGGTCGTGCGGTCGCACCAGCGACCGAGCAGCACCGGATCGTGGCCGACGGCGAGGAGCCCGGCGCCGGTCTCGGCGCGGTACTCCTCGACCAGCGCGACCAGCGCGGCCGTGGTGGAGGCGTCGAGCATCGCGGTCATCTCGTCGCAGACGAGCCAGCGCGGCCGCAGCACCAGGGCCCGGGCCAGGCAGGCGCGTTGCAGCTGGCCGTCGCTGACCTCGTGGGGGCGGCGGGCGAGCAGATCACGGCCGAGGCCGACGCGTTCGGTCAACTCGGCGACCCTGGAATCCACTTCCGTACGCCGGCCCGTCGCGAGGAGGGGTTCGGCGACGAGGTCGCGCAGCCTGAGGCGGGGGTCCGCCGAGAGACGGGGCTGTTGGAACACGACGCCGACGCTGATGCGCAGGGAGCGCGGGGCCCGATGGGCGAAGCCGGTCACGGCGCGGCCGTCGAGGGCCACGGTCCCCCGCTCGGGACGGTGCAGCAGCGCGGCGACCCGGGCCAGGGTGGATTTGCCGCAGCCGCTGGGACCCAGCAGGCCGAGGGACTCGCCGGGGCGCAGGGTGAGGTGGGCGCCGCGGACGACGGGGGCGTGGGGGGCGTAGCCCGCGGTGATGTCCTTGAGCTCAAGCATGGTGGCAGGCCACCCCTTCGGTGAGGGCGGGCCGCGCGGCGCGGCAGACCCGGTCGGCGGCGGCGCAGCGGGCGGCGAACGCGCAGCCCGCCGGGAGCGCGCCGAGCTCGGGCGGGGCGCCGGGGACGGGGGTGAAGGCCCGCTCGGGGAGTGCGTCGAGCAGGCCCCGGGCGTAGGGGTGACGGGGGCCCGGCGCGGCGAAGAAGGCTTCGGCCGGGGCGAGTTCGACGATCCGGCCGGCGTACATGACGGCGACGGTGTCGGCGATCCGCTCGGCCGCCGCGAGGTCGTGGGTGATCAGCAGCAGTGCCCGGCCGGCGTCCTGGGTGTGGGCGCGTAGTTCGTCGACGGTGCGGTGGACGAGGTCCCGGTCCAGGCCGGTGGTCGGCTCGTCGGCGAGGAGCAGCGGCGCGTCCCCGACGAGGGCGAGGGCGGTAGCGGCGCGCTGGGCGAGGCCGCCGGAGAGCTGGTGGGGGTAGCGGTCGAGATGGGAGGCGGGAAAGGCGGCCCGCTCGGCGGCCGCCTCCGCCGCCGCGCGCACGGCGGCCTTGCCGAGCCGCTTCCGGCGGGGATCCCGGCCGGCCGCGCCTGGCGGCCGCGGTCCGGCCGCCGGAGCCGGACCCGGCCGACCGGCTCCGCCCGTCAGCTCGCGGACGGTCTCCTCCAAGTGGGCCCGGACGGTGCGGACCGGTGTCAGGTGCGCGGCCGGGCTCTGCGGCACCAGGCCGACACGGCGGCCCCGTACGGCCCGGGCGAGGGTGCGCTCATCGGCGGCGAGCAGGTCCAGGCCGTCGGCGAGCCGTGCCGAGCCGGCGGTCTCGGCGTTGCCCGGGAGCAGCCCGAGCAGGGCGGAGGCGAGCACGGACTTGCCGCAGCCGCTCTCGCCGACGAGGGCGAGGCACTCGCCGGGGGCGAGGGAGAAGGTGGCACCGGTGACGGCGTCGACGTACCGGCCCGCCGGCATCCGGAAGCGGACGCAGAGCCCGTCGACGGCGAGAACCGCCGGGGAACCGGCGGAACCGGCGGAACCGGTCCGATCGGCAGGACGGGCGGAACGGCTCGGACCGGCAGGACCGGCGAAACCGGCAGGACCTGCCGGATCGGCGGCGGCACCGGCAGGGCCGGTCGGACCGGCGGCACCGGAAAGGCGGTGGGTCACAGCGTCAGCTCCGAGCGGCGGCGGGGATCGATACGGTCGCGCCAGGCGCCCGCGAGGCCGGCGACGGCCAGCGTCGGGACGATCAGCAGCAGCCCGGGGAAGAGCGTGGGCCACCAGTCGCCGGCGAGCAGCGAACCGCGCGCGGTCTGCACGAGGTTGCCCAGGCTGGCCTGGTGCGCGGGCAGGCCCAGCCCCAGGAAGGACAGGGCGGATTCGTGCCACATCGCGTGCGGGACCATCAGCACGGCGGCCAGGCCCGCCTGCGGGAGGACCCCGGGTACCAGGTGCCGTACGGCGACCCGCCACCGCGAGGCGCCGCCGGAGACGGCCGCGTCCACGTAGGGGCGGCCGCGCAGCGACAGCACCTCGGCGCGGACGATCCGGGCCGTCGACAGCCAGTGGGTGACGGCCACGGAGGCCACCACCGGCCAGACGCCCGGCCGGAACATCGCAACGATGAAGACGCCCAGCAGCAGGTGCGGGATCGAGGACAGCGTGTCCACGGCCCGCATCACCACCCGGTCCGTCCAGCCGCCGAGCGCGCCCGCGGCGGCGCCCACCGCCGTGCCGATGACGGTGGCGACCAGCGCGGCCACGAGGCCGACGAGCAGCGAGACCCGCAGTCCGTACACGCAGCGCAGCAGCAGGTCGCGGCCGACGTCGTCGGTGCCGAAGGGGTGGGCCCACGAGGGTGGCAGGAGCTTTGCCGACAAGTCGACCGCCTGTTGGTCGAGTTGGACCAGCGGCGGGACCAGCAGCACCGCCGACACGATCAGCGCGACGATGACCGCGGAGGTCCGCACGCGCAGGGTCCGCGTCGACCGCCGGGCCCGCCCGGCGGGCCTCCACACCGGGTCAGCCATCGAAGCCCACCCTCGGGTCCGCCAACCCGTACAGCAGGTCGGACAGCAGGTTCCCGGCGAGCACCGCGGCCGTGGCCAGCACGGTCAGCGCCGCGAGCAGCGGGAAGTCGACGGAGGTGGCGGCCTGTACGGTCGCGGCCGCGATGCCCGGCCAGCTGAAGACGGTCTCCACCAGCAGCGCGCCGGTGATCAGCTCCGGCACCCGGGAGCCGATCAGCGTCAGCATCGGCAGCATGCCGGAGCGCAGCCCGTGGCCGAGCAGGACGGTCCGCTCCGCGAGGCCCCGCGCGCGGGCTCCGCGTACGGGGTCCTCCTCCAGCGCCTCGGCCACGCCCTGGCGCACGTACAGGAAGAACCAGGGGAGTTGGGAGACGCCCAGCACCAGCGCCGGGAGCACCAGGTGCGAGGCGACCTGTCCGGGGGTGACCGCGTCGCTGCCCGCGTCGGTCAGGCCGCCGGCGGGCAGCACGCCCAGGCGCACCGAGAAGAACCAGATGGCGAGCAGCCCGAGCCAGAAGGCCGGGGCGGCCTCCAGGGTGTAGGCGAGCGAGGACGCGCCCCGGTCCAGCCACCCGCCCGGCCGGCGCGCGGCCAGTACCCCGAGCACCGTGCCGGTCAGCACGGCGACCGCGAAGGCGCAGGCGGCGAGCAGCGCCGACCAGCCCACCCGCTCGGCGATGACGTCGGCGACGGGCTGGCGCATGACGGAGGAGGTCCCGAGGTCCCCGGTGAGCGCCGAGGTGAGCCAGTCCCACCACCGGCCGACCAGCGGCTGGTCCACGCCGAGGTTGGCGCGCAGTTGGTCGAGCTCGGCCTGGGAGGCGGTGAGCCCGGCGGTGCCGGCGTAGGCCTTCACGGGGTCGAAGGGGGACAGCGCGGCGATGGCGAAGACCCCGAAGGTGACGGCGAGCAGGACGGGGGCGGCGAGCAGCGCCCGCCGGCCGGCCATGCGCGCCATCGGCTGGACGCGGCTCACTTCTGCTTCGGCTTCCAGCTCTCGACGTTCCACCACGGGCCGGAGCCGAGGCCGTGGTCGTGCGGCTCGACCTGGGTGCTGATGCCCTCCCACCGGTCGTTCACCACGTACAGGTGGTCGATGTGGGTGAGGAAGACGTAGCCGGGGTCCTTCACGAGCTCGCGCTGCACGGTGTCGTACGCGGCCTTGCGCGCGGCCGGGTCACCGCTCCGGCGCCCGTCCAGGAGGGCGGCGTCGACGGCCGGATTGTCGTACCGGGCCATGTTGTTGAAGCCGTCGCCGCCGAGCGAGGAGGTCAGCAGCTGGTACTGGTCGAAGTCGGGGTCGGCGGGCGAGCCGCCGCCCGCGAGGACGGCGTCGGTCTTCATCCGCGGCTCGATGACCTCCCAGGTCCCGGCCTCGGCCTTGACCTCGATGCCGGCCTTCCGCGCGTCGGAGGCGAAGGCGAGCGCGTGGTCCTGGCGGAGCTTGTCGCCGGAGGTGTACCAGAGGGGGAAGGAGGCCCGGACCCCGTCCTTGACGCGGATGCCGTCCCCGCCGGTCCTCCAGCCCGCGTCGTCGAGGATCTTCTTCGCCCGGTCGAGGTCGTACGGGCGCTCCGTGCCGGCGGTGAACCACGGGCTGTCGGTCGGGACCGGGCCGTAGGCGGCCTTGCCCGCGCCCTCCAGGAGCCTGTCGGCCATGGCCTTGCGGTCCACGGCGATGTCGAGCGCCTGCCTGACCGCCACGTCACCGGTGACGGTGTTGTGCGTGGGCAGCGTGACGTTGCGGTAGTCGAAGGTCTTGGCGGCGAGCACCCGGCGCGCCGCGTCCTTCCTGAAGCCCTGGGCGAGGTTGGGCGGCAGGATGGCGCCGTCCAGCTCGCCGGAGCGCAGCCGGGTGGCGCGGACGTCGTCGTCCTTGATGACGGCCATGGTGAACTTCTTCACCGCGGGCTCGCCTCCCCAGTAGCCGGGGTTGGCCTTGAAGCCG
Organism: Streptomyces sp. NPDC048337; assembly: GCF_043201175.1. Taxonomy (NCBI): domain Bacteria; kingdom Bacillati; phylum Actinomycetota; class Actinomycetes; order Kitasatosporales; family Streptomycetaceae; genus Streptomyces; species Streptomyces sp. NPDC048337. The sequence goes on along the minus strand of NZ_JBICYR010000002.1, from coordinate 106,567 downwards.
ATCTTCTCGCCCTTGGACCAGCCGGTGAGCACGTACGGGCCGGTGCCGACGGGGTGGGTGGTGAAGTCGCCGCTGTTCACGTCCTGCCGGCCGGCGATGTGCTCGGGGGCGATGGGCAGCACGGTGCGCTCGGCGAACGGGGCGTAGGGGTACTTCAGGGTGAAGACGACCGTGCCCTCGCCGCGCGCCTCGACGCCGGCGACGGCGTCCAGCTCGGTCTTGGAGGCGTTGTTCGTCTTCGCGTCGAGGATGGTCCGGTAGGTGAAGACGACGTCCTTGGCGGAGAAGGGCACCCCGTCGCTGAACTTCACGCCCCGGCGCAGCCGGTAGGTGTAGGTGAGCCCGTCCGGGGAGACCTCCGGCAGGGCCTCGGCCAGCGCGGGCTTCAGCTTCATGCCGGCGTCGTGCGCGAGCAGTCCGTCGAAGATCTTGGAGTTGCCGTCCTTGCCGTAGCCGAGCAGGGGGCTCAGGCTCTCCGGCTCGGTGGCGATGCCGACGACGACGGAGTCCGCCGGGCCGCCTCCCGCAGGGCCTCCGGGGTTCGAGCAGGCCGCCACGCCCGCGATGAGTGCGGAGGCCAGCGTCGTCGCGGCCACTCCCCGTGCTGTCCGGGCCGTCATGCTGTGCACATCCTTGTTTATGATCAACCGCTATTGCAAAGAGCTCGCAATAATGCCAGACAGGCCGATGGGAACACGAACCGGCCGGAACCCATGGCGCGGGGGTTGCCCGGCACGGCCCCCGCGTGCCATATATGTCTAGACCTTTACGCGGAAGCGGAGGAAGGCACCGCCGTGCACCACGTCCGACGCACCGCCCCGACGCTCGCGCTCTGCCTGCTCCTCGCCGGCGCATCCGCATGCACCGCGCCCGACTCCGAGCCCCCGCCCGCCCCCGCCGGGCTCACCGCCCAGGCCGGCAGCGCCACCACCGTGCACGTCATGTGGAACGCCGCCGCGGAACACGACGGGGTGACCCGCTACCGGGTCTTCGAGGGCGACCGCCTGGTCCGGGAACTCCCGGCCGACAAGACCATGGTGGACATCACCGGGCTCACCCCGCAGACCGGCTACGCCTTCACCGTCAAGGCCGAGGACGCCGCCGGGAACCTCTCCCCGGCCGCCCCCACCGCACGGGCCACCACCCCCGCCGCCAAGGCCGAGGACCGCAGCGCGCCCGCCGCGCCCGCCACCACCACCGCACGGGCGACCGGGCCCCGGTCCGCCCAGGTGTCCTGGTCGGCGGCGACGGACGACACCGGCGTGACGGCGTACGACGTCTACCAGGGCGGCGTCCGGATCCACACCGCCGGCCCGGGCGAGAGCGGCAGCGTGCTGACCGGCCTCCAGCCGGACACGGTGTACACCTTCACCGTGCGGGCCCGCGACGGCGCGGACAACTCCTCCCCCGACGGCCCGCCGGTGGACGTGACGACCCCGCCCGCCTCCGGCGACGGCCCGGGCACCGCGCCCGCCGACTTCACGGCGGCCGCCTCCCCCGGCACTGTCACCCTCACCTGGACCGCCCCGGACACCGGCCACGAGACCCGCGAGTACGAGCTGTACGTCAACGGAAAGCCCACCACCGTCATCCAGTTCGGCATCGGCGCCGTACCCAGCGGCCGGGCCGAGCACCGGCTCACCGTGACCGAGCCGGCCGGCACCGTCTGGGCCGTCAAGCTGCGCGCACGGCTGCCCGACGGCAACTGGGGCGCCTTCTCGGCGGAGCGCCGGATCACCCTCGTGGCGTGAAGCCGTACGGCGATCCGGCCTGAACGGCCCTGCCGGCAAAGGGGATCACGCACAATACATCCGTGTTCGGTGAGTACTCGGTCAACAACAATCAGGCAGATTCCCCGGACGGCGATCTCGCGCCGGCCGTCGGCGCCGCGCCCGGGAACCTGCCCCCCGAAGCGGCCGGGTTCATCGGCCGACAGCACGAACTCGACCTGCTCGACGACCTGTTGCGGCGCCGAAGGCTGATCACCCTCACCGGCGTGGGCGGCGTCGGCAAGTCCCGGATCGCCCTGCGGGCCGTCGCCGCCGCCGGTCAGGCGCGGCCCGACGGCGTGTGGTGGGTGGAGCTGTCGCCGCTGCGCGACCCCGGGCTGCTCACCACGACCGTCTCCCACACCGTCGGCCTCGCCGACCACTCCCCGCGCCCCCTCGACGAGGAGCTGTGCGCGTGGATGGCCGACAAGGAACTCCTCCTCGTCCTGGACACCTGCGAGCACATGGTGGCCGAATGCCGCCACTTCGTCGGTGAACTCCTCCAGTCCGCCCCGGGGTTGACGGTCCTGGTCACCTCCCGGGAGCCGCTCGGCTCCCCCTGCGAGCAGGTGGTGGAGATCCGCCCGCTGCCCTGCGAGGGGCCCGACAGCGACGCCCTCGCCCTCTTCCGCGCGCGTGCCCTCGCCGCGACCCCGCAGGCGGCGGACTGCTTCGAGGACCCGGAACGGGCCTCGCTCGCCGCCGAGTTGTGTCGCCGCCTCGACGGGATCCCGCTCGCCCTGGAGCTCGCCGGCGCCCGGATGCGGATCTGGTCGCTGGAGCAGATGGCCGAGCGGATCGGCGCGCGCTTCGACGTACTGACCGACACCCGCTCCGCCCTGCTGCCCCGGCACCGGACGATGCGCACCACGATCGGCTGGAGCCACGAGCTGTGCGAGCCGCTGGAGCGGCTGCTGTGGGCCCGGCTGTCGGTCTTCACCGGCGACTTCGACGTCGCGGCGGCCCGCGCCGTATGCTCGGGCGGCCCGCTGCCCGCCTCCCGGGTGGAACGGGTACTGGCGGGCCTGGTCTCCAAGTCCGTGGTCCGCCGCACCGAGGAGCGGGGCAGCGGGGCCCGCTACCGGATGCTGGACACGATCCGCGAGTACGGGCACGACTGGCTGGACGAGCTCGCCGAGACCCGGATCGTCGCCGACCGGCACGCCCACTGGTACGCGGCGCTCGCCCAGGCCGCCGACCGGGGCTGGCTGGGGCCGGGCCAGGTGGACTGGTACCGCAGGATGACCGCCGAGCACGCGCAGCTGCGTACGGCCCTGGAGCACCTGCTGGGCTCCGATCCGACGGCGGCGCTGGAGATGGCCGGGGCGCTGTGGTTCTACTGGTTCTCCTGCGGGCACGTCCACGAGGGCCGGGGCTTCCTGGAGCGGGCCCTGGAGACCTCACCGCCCACGGGAGCCGCGTACAACCAGGCCCTGTGGGCGCTCGGCCTCGTCGCCCTGCTCCAGGGCGACATGGACGCCGCCCGGCGGATCGGCGAGGAGTGCACGCTCGGCGCGGCGCGGCTCGCGGATCCCGAGCGGGAGCTGCGCGCGGCCTACCTGCAGGCCGTGTCGGTGCTCATGCCGGGCGATCCCGTACGGGCCCTCGCGCTGGCCGGTCCGCGGGCGCGGGCGGCCCACGGCGGGCGGACGAGCGCCCCCGGCTGGCTGCTGTGCAAGCTGGCCACCTCCTACGCCCTGTGCGACCTGCGGCGCTTCGAGGAGGCGACGGAGGAGGCCAGGTCCCTGCGGGAGGCCTGCGCGGAGCTGGGCGAGCGCTGGCTGCGGGCGTACGCGGACTACGTCCTGGCGGTGGCCGCGCTGGGCCTGGGCGAGCACGGGGAGGCGGCTCGGCACGTGCGGGCCATGCTGTCGGGGAAGCGGCTGCTCGGGGACCGCTTCGGGATCGCCCTCGGCCTGGACCTGCTGGCGGCGGCGGTTGCCGCGCTGGGCGACGGGGAACTGGCGGCGCGCCTGCTGGGCACCGGACACGCCTGGTGGCGCACGGTGGGCAGGCCGCAGATGGGCTCGCCCTCGCTGACGGCCCTGCGGGACCAGGGCGAGCGACAGGCACGGGCGGCGATCGGCGACGCGGCGTACGAGATCGCGTTCCGGGGCGGGGCGGCTTCGTCCACCGGCTGAACTCCGGCCGGTGGACGTCGTAACACCTGGTCCGACACCTGGCCTCCCGTCAGTACGGGAGGGGTCTGCCCGACGGTGTGCGCAGGTCCAGGTCTCGGGGGGCGGGCTTGGGGACGGGCTTGCGGATCAGCTGCTGGCGCATGCTGCCTCCTCGCTCAGACCAGGGCCGGTCGGCGGGGTTCCACCGTTCGGCCTTCGGGGAGCAGTTCACCGGTGTCGTCGAAGATCACCACGCCGTTGCAGAGCAGGCTCCAACCCTGTTCGGGGTGGGAGGCCACGGTGCGGGCGGCATCGTGGTCCGGTCTGTCGGCGGCAGGGCAGGGGGGCTGGTGGGAGCACATGGCGCACCTCCTCGCAAAGTGGGGCGGGAGGGCCGGTGGTCACCCGGTCGAATCCGCGATCCACGGTGGCGGTGAGTATTACTGATCGCCACCCCCGGACGGAACCCATATTCGCGGTCCAGTTCAGGGTGTGTATGCCCGATTACCATGCGCTCATGCCCGGTATCCGGATCGTTCACCGACCCCCCGCCGGGCACAGCAGGCGACGCCACCGCCGACGCACGCGGGGACGATCTTCCGGCCCCGCACGCGCGTGGCCAGGATCACACCCGGCCCCACCCGGGACATCCAGCCCCGCCGGCGTTTGAGGCGCGGGGGTCCGGGGGCAGAGCCCCCGGCAACGGCGCCGCACCGGCGGGACGGCGGAACCCCACCCAGCCCGCCAAGGCACAGCGCCTAGCGAATCGGCATGTCGGCGAGCGTGCGCGCGATCACCAGCCGCTGGATCTCGCTCGTCCCCTCGAAGATCGTGTAGATCGCGCTGTCCCGGTGCATCCGCTCCACCGGGTACTCCCGGGTGAACCCGTTCCCCCCGAGGATCTGGACGGCCTGCGCCGTCACCTTCTTCGCGACCTCGCTCGCGAAGAGCTTCGACATCGAGCCCTCCGCCGAGGTGAACGGCCGGCCCGCGACGGCCATCCAGGAGGCCCGCCACACCAGCAGCCGCGCCGCGTCGATCTGCGTCCGCATGTCGGCGAGCTGGAAGGCCACGCCCTGGTTGTCGATGATCGGCCGGCCGAACTGCGTCCGCGTCTTCGCGTACTCCAGGGCGACCTCGTACGCGGCGCGCGCGGTGCCCACCGCCATCGCGCCGACCGCCGGCCGGGAGGCCTCGAAGGTGGCCATCGCCGCGTTCTTCACGCGCTCGCCCGCACCGCCGCCGCGCGCCCGCTCACGGGCCCGCGCCAGCCGCTCGTCCAGCTTCTCCTTGCCGCCCAGCAGGCAGGAGCCGGGGACCCGTACGTCCTCCAGCACCACCTCGGCGGTGTGCGAGGCGCGGATCCCGTGCTTCTTGAACTTCTGCCCCTGCGACAGGCCCGGCGTGTTGGGCGGCACGATGAAGGAGGCGTGCCCCTTGGTCCCCAGCTCCGGGTCGACGACCGCCACGACGATGTGGACGTTGGCGATGCCGCCGTTGGTCGCCCAGGTCTTGGTGCCGTTCAGCACCCACTCGTCCTTGGCCTGGTCGTAGACGGCCCGCGTACGCATCGAGCCCACATCGGAGCCCGCGTCCGGCTCGGAGGAGCAGAAGGCGGCGACCTTCACGTCGTCCGGGGTCCCGTACATCTGCGGGATCCAGGTGCCGATCTGCTCCTCGGTGCCGTTCGCCACGACGCCGATGGCCGCGAGCCCGGTGCCGACGATCGACAGGGCGATGCCGGCGTCGCCCCAGAAGAGCTCCTCCATCGCCATCGGGATGCCGAGGCCGGTCGGGTCGAAGAACTGCTGGGCGTAGAAGTCCAGCGAGTAGATGCCGACCTTCGCCGCCTCCTGGATGACGGGCCAGGGAGTCTCTTCGCGCTCGTCCCATTCCGCGGCCGCGGGCCGGATCACATCGGCGGCGAAGCCGTGGATCCAGTCCCGTACCTGCTTCTGGTCGTCGTTGAGCTCCATGGTGAACTCCGCCATGTCCCCTCCACCTGTCTGTGCTCGTCCATGTGCGGTGCGGGTTACTAGCGGTAACCCGCACGATGACCACAGTCTGTTACCGGTCAGTAAGTACTGTCAAGCACTGCCGGTTTCGATCGTCAAGGTGGGCGGGGTGTTACGTTGCGTGGGCGTCACGCACATCGCACGGGCGGGGAGAGAAACACATCATGGAGACCACGCAGCAGGCAGGCGAGCCGGGAGCGGCCGAGCGCCGGCGCCGGGAGCTGCTCGAAGCGGCCGACCGGGTGGTGCTCAGGGACGGCCCCAAGGCCTCCATGAACGCCATCGCGGCCGAGGCCGGCATCACCAAGCCCATCCTCTACCGCCACTTCGGCGACAAGGCGGGCCTGTACCAGGCCCTCGCCGTCCGGCACACCGACGCCCTGCTCGACTCCCTCCGGGCGGCGCTCGACGCCCCGGCCGAGCGGCGCAGCCGGGTGGAGTCCACCCTCGACACCTACCTCGCCGCCATCGAGGCCCGCCCCCAGGTCTACCGCTTCCTGATGCATCCGGCGGAGGACTCCCAGAGCACCGAGCGCGGCTTCGACGTCGGCCTGCACTCGGCCCCGCTGCTGCGCCGGCTCGGCGAGGAGCTGGCCAAGGTCATCGGCGAACGGGTGGACCTGGGCCCGGGCGGCGAACGGCTGGCCCGCGTCTGGGGCCACGGCATCGTCGGCATGATGCACGCCGCCGGGGACTGGTGGCTCGGCGAACGCCCCTGCGAACGCGCGGAGCTGGTGGCCGGCCTCACCGACCTCCTCTGGGGCCGCCTGGCCACCGCCGGCAACCGCGAGGACGGCCCGGGCTTCTGACGGGGCCCGGCCGCAGCGTTCCCGGCTTCGCCAGGGGTGTTCAGGACGCGGGGCCGGGCCGGAGCCGAACCCAGCCTCGCCGGCGTTTGAGGCGCGGGGTCTGGGGCAGAGCCCCAGGTCCCGGCGCAGCCGGGCTCACCACCCACCGGCCCACGCCTCAGACCTGGCGGGCACCACCCCACGGCGCCTTCCGGATCGCCCGGCGGAGCCTACGGGCCCGGAGGCCCGTCACCCGGTCCGCGTAGACCACACCGTCCAGGTGATCGCACTCGTGCTGCAGACACCGCGCGAAGAACCCGGTCCCGGAAATCCGCACGGCCGCACCGTCCGACGTGACCCCCTCCACCACCGCGTGGTCGAAGCGGGCCGTCCCCGCCTCAAGCCCCGGCAGGGACAGACACCCCTCGGGCCCGACGAACTCGTCCCCGTCGGCGGAAACCAACCGCGGGTTGACTACATGCCCCACATGACGGACATCCTCGTCATCGGGACAGTCGTACACGAACACCCGCTGCCCGACGCCGATCTGATTCGCCGCGAGCCCGACCCCCTCGGCCGCGTACATCGTCGCGAACATGTCCTCGATGAGCCGGTCGAGGGCCGGGCCGAATTCGGTGACCTCCGCGCAGGCCGAGTGGAGCACCGGATCGCCCAGCAGGCTCATGGTGCGGACGAGGCCGGTGGTACCGGGAATGGGGCGCTGTCGCATGGCCGTAAGGGTACGACGGGCGACTATATGAGGAGATCCGCCGTGGCGTGGGGGCGCCGCGGTCAAGGCTCCGGCCGGTACTGGATAGGCTGGGGCCGACCGACGCAAGGAGGACAAGGGACGATGGCAGGCAACACAGAGCCGCTTTCGCCGCGGGCCAAGCTGGCCGTGACGGCGGGCAAGGCCGCGGCGGCGGTGTCGCGGGCCGCGGGACGCGGAAGCGGATCGGTGATCGGTGGCAAGGTCGCACTCAAACTCGACCCCGATCTTCTCGGAGCGCTGGCGCAGCACCTCGACGTCGTCCTCGTCTCCGCGACGAACGGCAAGACCACGACGACCCGGCTGATCGCCGAGGCCCTGCGCGCCAGCGGCCCCGTCGTCTCCAACGCGCTGGGCGCGAACATGCCGGCCGGCATCACCTCCGCCCTCGCCGGCGGCTCGGACGCCAAGTACGGCGTCATCGAGGTCGACGAGAAGTACCTGGCCGGGGTGGCCCGGGACGTCACCCCCAAGGTGATCGCCCTGCTGAACCTCTCCCGCGACCAGCTGGACCGCGCCGCCGAGACCCGCATGCTCGCGGAGAAGTGGCGCGAGGGCCTCGCCGGCTCCAAGGCGGTCATCGTCGCGAACTGCGACGACCCGCTGATCGTCTGGTCCGCCTCCTCCTCGCAGAACGTGGTGTGGGTGGCGGCCGGCCAGGAGTGGAAGGACGACGCCTGGTCGTGCCCCTCCTGCGGCGGTGTCATGCAGCGCCCCGGCGACGACTGGTTCTGCGGCGAGTGCGGCTTCCGCCGCCCGACGCCGACCTGGGTGCTCTCCGGCGACCACGTCCTGGACCCGCACGGCTCGGCCTGGCCGATCCACCTCCAGCTGCCGGGCCGCGCCAACAAGGCCAACGCCGCCACCTCGGCCGCCGTGGCCGCGGTCTTCGGCGTCCCGCCGCAGGTCGCGCTCGAGCGCATGTACCAGGTGCAGGCCGTCGCCGGCCGCTACGACGTGGTGAACTTCCAGGGCCGTGAGCTGCGGCTGCTGCTCGCGAAGAACCCGGCGGGCTGGCTCGAAACGTTTTCGCTGATCGACCCGGCGCCCGCGCCGGTGATCCTCTCGGTGAACGCCCGCGGAGCCGACGGCACCGACACCTCCTGGCTGTGGGACGTGGACTACCCGCGCCTGGCCGGCCACCCGATCTTCGTGATCGGCGACCGCAAGCTGGACCTCGCGGTCCGCCTCGAGGTCGCGGGCCTGGACTTCCGGGTGTGCGAGACCCTCGACGAGGCCGTGCAGCTGGCGCCGCCCGGGCAGATCGAGCTGATCGCCAACTACACCGCCTTCCAGGACGTGCGCCGCCGCGTCGGCAACTAGTACTCATACCTCCAGAGGACACACGAGCATGAGCGACAACAGCCTGCGTCTGGTGTGGGTCTACCCCGACCTGCTGAGCACGTACGGAGACCAGGGCAACGCCCTCGTCGTGGAGCGCCGGGCGCGCCAGCGCGGCCTGGACGTGCAGCGCGTGGACGTGCGCAGCGACCAGCCGGTCCCCACCTCGGGCGACATCTACCTGATCGGCGGCGGCGAGGACCGGCCGCAGCGCCTGGCCGCGGAGCGCCTGCTGCGCGACGGCGGTCTGCAGCGCGCCGTCTCGAACGGGGCGATCGTCTTCTCCGTCTGCGCCGGGTACCAGATCCTCGGCAAGGAGTTCGTCAACGACATGGGCGAGCGCCAGGAGGGCCTCGGCCTCCTGGACGTGGTCACCGTGCGCGGTGAGGGCGAGCGGTGCGTCGGCGACGTCCTCGCCGACATCGACCCGCGGCTCGGCCTGCCCCAGCTGACGGGCTTCGAGAACCACCAGGGCGTGACCCACCTCGGCCCGACGGCCCGCCCGTTCGCCCGGGTGAGCATGGGCCGCGGCAACGGCACCGGAGACGGCACCGAAGGCGCGTACAACGACACGGTGTTCGGCACGTACATGCACGGACCCGTGATGGCCCGCAACCCGCAGATCGCGGACCTGCTGCTGAAGCTGGCCCTCGACGTGAACGCGCTGCCGGCCATAGACGACCGGTGGTACGAGGCGCTGCGCGCCGAGCGCATCGCGGCGGCGACGCAGCCCGCGTAGCACCCGCGCGGACCGCTCATCAGGGCGGCCCCCGCATCATGTGTTCGGCCCGGTTTTCCCTTGGGGGAACCGGGCCGACGTCGTTTTGCACGAGGAGCGCGACCAGCGTGTGGAGGATGGTTCAGTCCACCGCCAAACCGCTTGTAGGGTGGCCGTAGTTCCAACCGGACGACGTGGTCCGGTCGTCGGCCCACGTTGCAAAGGTCTCTTCTGCCATGCGCATAGGTGTGCTCACTTCCGGTGGCGACTGCCCCGGCCTCAATGCCGTCATCCGCTCCGTCGTGCACCGCGCCGTCGTCGACCACGGCGACGAGGTGATCGGCTTCCACGACGGCTGGAAGGGCCTCCTGGAGGCGGACTACCGCAAGCTCGACCTCGACGCCGTCGGCGGCATCCTCGCCCGCGGCGGCACCATCCTCGGCTCTTCCCGGGTCCAGCCCGCGCACCTGCGCGACGGCGTGGAGCGCGCCCGCGGCCACGTCGCCGACCTCGGCCTGGACGCCATCATCCCGATCGGCGGCGAGGGCACCCTGAAGGCCGCGAACCTGCTCTCGCAGGCCGGTCTGCCGATCGTCGGCGTCCCGAAGACCATCGACAACGACATCGCGTCCACCGACGTCACCTTCGGCTTCGACACCGCCGTCGGGGTCGCCACCGAGGCGCTGGACCGGCTGAAGACCACCGCCGAGTCCCACCAGCGCGTGATGGTCGTGGAGGTCATGGGCCGCCACACCGGGTGGATCGCCCTGCACTCGGGCATGGCGGCCGGCGCGCACGCCATCGTCGTACCGGAGCGCCCCTTCGACATCGAGGAGCTGACGGCGATCGTCGGCGAGCGGTTCTCCGCGGGCAAGCGGTTCGCGATCGTCGTGGTCGCCGAGGGCGCCAAGCCGCGCCCCGGGACGATGGCCCTGGAGGAGGGCGGCGTCGACATGTACGGCCACGAGCGGTTCGCCGGCATCGGCAACCGGCTCGCCGTGGAACTGGAGCACCGCCTGGGCAAGGAGGCCCGGCCGGTGATCCTGGGCCACGTCCAGCGCGGCGGCACGCCGACCGCGTACGACCGGGTGCTCGCCACCCGCTTCGGCTGGCACGCCGTGGAGGCCGCGCACCGCGGCGAGTTCGGCATGCTGACCGCGCTGCGCGGCACGGACATCGAGATGGTGCCGCTCGCCGAGGCGACCTCGACCCTCAAGACGGTTCCGGCCGCGCGGTACGACGAGGCCCAGACGGTTCTGTGACCGTATGCCCCTTACGGCCGCCCCCGCGCGCACGAGCGTACGGGGGCGGCACTACTGTGGTGGGGCGCCACAGTCAAGGGAGTGAAGTGATGGACCACAACGGGCACGGCATGGGTATGGACATGGACCTGCCGCCCTTCACTCTCGGGCGCGGGCTGGAGTTCTCCTTCGACGCCTTCTTCCTCTTCGGGTCCCTGATCGGGCTCGCCCTGTACGGATGGGGCGTACTGCGGCTGCGCCGGCGCGGGGACTCCTGGTCGGCGGGGCGGACCACGGCCTTCACCATCGGCGTACTGACGGTGATCCTGGTGATGTGCACCAAGCTGAACGACTACGGCATGGTCATGTTCAGCGTGCACATGGTCCAGCACATGGTGATCAGCATGGTCACCCCGATCCTGCTGCTCCTCGGCGCCCCGGTGACGCTGGCGCTGCGCGCGCTGCCGCCCGCCGCGCGCGGCCACAAGGGGCCGCGCGAACTGCTGCTGATGCTGCTGCACAGCCGCTACATGCGCGTGGTGACCCATCCGGCCTTCACGATCCCGATGTTCATCGCGAGCCTGTACGCGCTGTACTTCACGCCGCTCTTCGACTTGCTGATGGAGAGCCGGACCGGGCACATCGCGATGATGGTGCACTTCCTCGCCGTCGGCCTGATCTTCTTCTGGCCGATCATGGGCATCGACCCGGGCCCGCACCGCCCCGGCTACGTGATGCGCATGCTGGAGCTCTTCGCGGGCATGCCCTTCCACGCCTTCTTCGGCATCGCCCTGATGATGGCGAGCCAGCCGATGATCAAGACGTACGAGAACCCGCCGGCCTCCCTGCGCATCGACGCCCTGCTGGACCAGCAGTGGGGCGGCGGCATCGCCTGGGCCTTCAGCGAGATCCCCTCGGTGCTGGTGCTGATCGCGCTGGTCTACCAGTGGTACCACTCCGAGCAGCGGGCGGCGAAGCGCTCCGACCGGGCCGCGGACCGCGACGGCGACCAGGAGCTGGAGGCGTACAACTCGTATCTCGCCTCGCTCCAAGCGCGTGGCCAGTAGCGGAGGACCGCCTTCGCGCGCGACCATGAGGCATGACCGGATCCGTTAAGGCGATGGCTGTCATGACCTTCGCCGCTCTGGTGGCCGTCGCCACGTATTCCGTGGTCCTCGGCAGCAACGGCTGGCTGTGGTTCGGCTGGGTGGTGCTGGGCCTGCTGACCGCCGGGATGGCCGCTTCCCGCAAGGCATGACGAACATCGCGCAGACCCCTCGGGCCCGTGACTCACCGTCCGTAAGCTGGACGTGACAACGGGATATCGATGGGAGCGGCTTGGTGTTCTACCACTTGCTCAAGCACGTGTTGCTCGGCCCGCTGCTGCGGCTGCTGTTCAGGCCTCGGATCGAGGGCCTGGAGAACATCCCGGAGGAGGGCGCCGCGATCGTCGCGGGCAATCACCTGTCGTTCTCCGACCACTTCCTGATGCCCGCGATCCTCAAGCGGCGGATCACCTTCCTCGCCAAGGCCGAGTACTTCACCGGCCCGGGGGTCAAGGGGCGGCTCACCGCCGCCTTCTTCCGCAGCGCCGGGCAGATCCCCGTGGACCGCTCCGGCAAGGACGCCGGACAGGCGGCGCTGCGCGAGGGGCTGGGGGTGCTGGCCAAGGACGAGCTGCTGGGCATCTATCCGGAGGGCACGCGCTCGCACGACGGGCGGCTGTACAAGGGCAAGGTGGGCGTGGCCGCGATGGCCCTGGGCGCCGGTGTGCCGGTCATCCCGTGCGCGATGCTCGGCACCTTCGAGATCCAGCCGCCCGGGCAGAAGATCCCGAAGATCCGGCGGGTGACGATCCGCTTCGGCGAGCCGCTGGACTTCTCCCGGTACGCGGGCATGGAGGGCGAGCGGGCCGTCCTGCGCGCCGTCACCGACGAGATCATGTACGCGATCCTCCGCCTGTCCGGCCAGGAGTACGTCGACCGGTACGCGGCCGAGGTCAAGGCCGAGGAAGAGGAGGAACGGAAGAAGGCCCGGCGCCGATCGCGCTGAGCCTTCTCCCGTCGCTCTTCCGGGGTCCTAGCGGACGGCCGGGAGCTCCTCACGGGCCGGCAGGTCCGAGGCCGGGGCCTCGGCCGTCAGGGCCTTCGCGGCGGCCGGGGCCGGCGGGACCGGAGTGGCGTGCGGACCGCACTTCACGTCCTGGGCGTCGACCTTGCCGGTGAGCAGGTAGGCGTCGACCCGGGTGTTGATGCAGGGGTTCACCAGGCTGGTGACACCGTGCGAGCCGGCGTTCTGCTCGGTGATCAGACGCGAGCCGGCCAGCCGCTTGTGCAGCGAGACCGCGCCGTCGTACGGGGTGGCCGCGTCGCGCTCCGACTGGACGATCAGGACCGGCGGCAGACCGCGCTTGGCGCCGACCTCGATCGGGGTGCTCTGCTTGGACTTCCAGGTCGCGCAGGGCAGGTTCATCCACGCGTTGGACCAGGTCAGGAACGGGTACTTCTCGTGCAGCTTGCTGTTGTCCCGGTCCCACTTGGCCCAGCTGGTCGGCCACTTGGTGTCGGCGCACTCGACGGCGGTGTAGACGGCGTTGCCGTTCTCCGACGCCGCGTTGCCCTTGGTGTCGGACATGTCCGGGGCGATCGCCTCGATCAGCGGCTTCTCGTCACCGGCGACGTAGGCGCTGAACGCCTGCGCGACCGGGACCCAGGAGGAGTCGTAGTACGGGGCGCCCTGGAAGAAGCCGATGAGCTCCGCGGGGCCGACGACTCCGCCGAGCGGGTTGGCCTTGGCCTTGGCGCGCAGCTCCTGGTACTTGGCCTCGACCTTGGCGCGGGTGTCGCCGATGTGGAAGACGGCGTCGTTCTTCGCGACCCAGTCCTGCCAGTCGTTCCAGCGCATCTGGAAGGCGACGTCCTGGCCGAGGTTGGCCTCGTACCAGATGTTGTCCTGGTCCGGGTTGACCACGCTGTCGACGATCATGCGGCGCACGTGGGTCGGGAAGAGGGTCGCGTAGACCCCCCCGATGTAGGTGCCGTAGGAGACGCCGAGGAAGTTCAGCTTCTTCTCGCCGAGGGCGGCACGGATCACGTCGAGGTCGCGCGCGGTGTTCGGCGTGGTCATGTGCGGCAGCATCTCGCCGCTGCGCTCCTTGCAGCCGTCCGCGTACTCCGCGGCGAGCTTGCGCTGGGCGCGCTTGTCGGCCTCGCTGTCCGGAACCGGGTCGGCCTTCGGCGCCTTGACGAACTCCTGCGGGTCGATGCAGGAGATGGGCGCGGAGTGGCCGACGCCGCGCGGGTCGAAGCCCACGAAGTCGTACGCCTTGGAGGTGTTGACCCACAGCGGGCTCTTGGTGGTGACCCGGCGCGGGAAGCGCATGCCGGAACCGCCGGGGCCGCCCGGGTTGTAGATGAGCGCGCCCTGGCGCTCCTCCGGGGTGCCCGTGCTGCCGATCCGGTCGACGGCGAGGTCGATGGTCTTGCCGAAGGGCTTGGTGTAGTCGAGCGGAACCTTCACCCAGCCGCACTGGATGGGCTTGTCGAAGCCCCAGTCCGCGGGACAGTCCTTCCACTCGATCCCGGTGCGGGCGGCGCGGGCGGCGGCGATCTGGACGCCGACCGCCTCCGCGGCCCCGTTGTCACGGCCGGCCGAGGCCGCCGAGGCGGACGGCGCGAGCATCAGGCCCGCCGCCAGCGTGCCTGTGATCAGTGTGGCGGCGCTCCCCAGCGCCGCGGTGCGTATCACGTGGTTGTTCCCCCTGCGTCAGGTGCCGCCGTGGGCGGCCGGATGCGGTCGTTCTGGTCGTCCGCGTGCAGGGGGATCCTTGCGCCTGACCTGGACCCGGCAACAGAGCAGGCTCCAGTTCTTTGCCAACCCGATAACCGGAGAGACGTGTACCGCTGAGCGGTGTCTGATTCGTCCGTAACTACGCCTGCCGCGGCGGGCCGTAGGTGCGGGCGGCCCCGTCGAGCAGTTCGCGCAGCCGCAGGGCGTCCGGGGCGAGGGCCGTGACGAGCACCGCGGGGCCGGCCAGCGGGGTGACCGCGGCGAACTCCCCCAGCACGCCGGCGGCGGGCGGGGCCTGCTCGAAGGCAGGGTCCACGACCAGGAGTTGGCCCAGTGCCCGGTGGCCCGCGAGTCCGGCCGGGCCGTCCCAGCCGCCGGGCGCGCCGGGCCCGCAGGTCAGCTCCTGGTCCAGCAGGGGGCGGCCGCCGCGGGTGGCGGTGAGCCGGCTGCGCAGCAGGCCCGGGGCCTCCCCGCAGCGGCCCAGCACCTGCTCCTCGCGCAGCAGCAGCCGTGCGGAGGGTGCCAGTTGGACCCGGGTGTGCACACGCAGGTCGCTGCCGCGCACGGAGACCAGCGGCTCCGGCAGCCACCGCACCGAAGCCCCCTCCTCCACGGTGAGGCGTACGTCGTACCGCGCGGGTTCGCCGCGCCGGCCGGGCAGGGCCAGGGTGGCCGCCGCCGAGGCGAGGGCGAGGTGCGCCCCGGGCCCGGCGGTGGCCTCCACGGTCAGGTGGTCACCGCCCAGCGGGGCGGTCATCGCGCCGACCAGCATGACCCCGGCCTCGGGCCCCGCGCCCCGGGTGCGGCGCAGCGCGAGCGGGCCCTCCCCGGCCAGCAGCGGGAGGGCGGTGCCGCCCCGCCCGTCGGCGGCCGCGTGGATGCGGGCGGTGGCGCGCAGGCCCGTGGCCGGCGGGGCCGTGACCTCGACGGGGGGCGCGCTGGTCACCGTACGATCCAGGCGGCGATCCGCTCGCGCACCCAGGCGGCCACCGGGGCCACCCCTTCGGGGCCGCGCAGCGACTGGAAGGCGACGGGCAGTTCACCGCGCTGGTCCGCGGCGTCGCGGGCCATCCGGTCCAGGTCGGAGCCGACGTGGGGGGCGAGGTCGGTCTTGTTGACGACGAGCAGGTCGGCGGTGGTGACGCCGGGGCCGCCCTTGCGCGGGATGTCGTCCCCGCCGGCCACGTCGATGACGAAGATCTGCGCGTCGACCAGTCCCCGGGAGAAGGTGGCGGTGAGGTTGTCGCCGCCGGACTCGACGAGGATCAGGTCGAGCGGTCCGACGCTGTCCTCCAGCTCCTCCACCGCCTCCAGGTTGGCGGAGATGTCGTCGCGGATGGCGGTGTGCGGGCAGGCACCGGTCTCGACGGCCGCGATCCGCTCGGGCGGCAGCACCGCCTCGCGGAGCAGGAACTCGGCGTCCTCCCGTGTGTAGATGTCGTTGGTGACGACCGCCATGGACAGTTCGGCGCGCAGGGCGCGGCACAGGGCGGCGACGGTGGCGGTCTTGCCGGAGCCGACGGGGCCGCCGAGTCCGATGCGCAGGGCGCGCCGGGTGCCGTCGGCGCGGACCGGTTCGGCGCTGTGGGTGTGCCGGTGGGGGTAGGTCACGCCGTGGTCGAGATGCATGCTGGGGGTTCTCCTCGGGAGTGGTCTGGGTGGCCGGTCGGGGCGCTCAGGAGGCGAAGAGGCGTACCGGCCAGTCGGCATGGACCTCGGCCGCGATCTCCAGCAGGGGCGAGGAGGCCGCGGGCAGGCAGTCCGTGCCGTCGGAGCGCGCCCGGTGCGCGGCCTCGGCCGCCCGGGCCGCCACGGCGTCGAGTTCGGGGGCGAGCCGGGCCAGGACCCCGCTCGCCTCGAAGGGGTCCAGGCCCAGCAGCCGCACGGTCGCGGTCGCCGGGCCGCCGATGCTCTCGTACGCCGCCACGTGCGCGGCGTCGAGCGGCCCGAGCCCCGCCGCCCGGGCGGTGAGGCCGAGCACCACGGGCTGGTGGGCGCCCCGCGGGAACGCGGCGGCCAGTGCCTCCAGCTCGGGGTGGGGCCAGGTGGCCCGGGCGGCGCGCAGCAGCTGCCGGCCGAGCCGCCGGGCCGCCGTGCGCAGCGCGGGCGAGGGGGTGCGGGCATCGGCGGCGGCTTCGAGCTCCGCCGGGTCGAGCCCGAGGGCGCCGGCCGCGGCGAGCGCGGCGGCGGTGAGTCCGGCGGTGTGCAGCCGGCCCCGGCAGAAGTCCTCCAGGGTGGCGGCGTCGTGGATCCGGCCCGCCTTGCAGGCGGCCTCGGCCCCGCCGGAGTGCGCGTGGCCCCCGGCGGGGAATCGGCCGTCCGCGAGGACGAGCAGTGCGGCGAGGCTCATCAGAAGAGGAAGTATCTCTGTGCCATGGGCAGTTCGGCGGCGGGCGCGGGCTCCACGGCCTCCCCGTCGATGGTGACGGTGAAGGTGTCGGCGTCGACCTCGACCCTCGGCATCGCGTCGTTGTTGCGCATGTCCGCCTTGCCCACCTTCCGGGTGCTCTCGATGGCCGTGAACTGCTTGCCGAGCCCGAGGCGTTCGGGCAGTCCGTCGTCGAGGGCGGCCTGCGCGGTGAAGTTGAGGGAGCCCAGGGCGGGCGCGCGCCCGTGGCTGCCGAACATCGGGCGGGGCAGGACCGGCTGCGGGGTGGGGATGGAGGCGTTGGCGTCGCCCATCTGCGCGTAGGCGATCTGGCCGCCCTTGATGACCACCTCGGGCTTGACCCCGAAGAACGCCGGGTTCCACAGCACGAGGTCGGCGAGTTTGCCGGTCTCGACGGAGCCGATCTCGCGGGCGAGTCCCTGGGCGACGGCGGGGTTGATCGTGTACTTGGCGACGTAGCGGCGGGCCCGCTGGTTGTCGGCCGGTCCGTCGCCGGGGAGGAAGCCGCGCCGCTTCTTCATCACGTGGGCGGTCTGCCAGGTGCGCAGGACGACCTCACCGACGCGTCCCATGGCCTGGGAGTCGGAGGAGATGATCGAGATGGCCCCGAGGTCGTGCAGGACGTCCTCGGCGGCGATGGTCGAGGGCCGGATCCGGGATTCGGCGAAGGCGAGGTCCTCGGGGACGGCCGGGTTGAGGTGGTGGCAGACCATCAGCATGTCGAGGTGCTCCTCGACGGTGTTGACGGTGTGCGGCCGGGTGGGGTTGGTGGAGCTGGGCAGGATGTTGGGCTCGGAGACCACGGTGATGATGTCGGGTGCGTGCCCGCCGCCCGCGCCCTCGGTGTGGTACGAGTGGATGGTCCGCCCGGCGATCGCCGCGAGGGTGTCGCCGACGAATCCGGCCTCGTTGAGGGTGTCGGTGTGGATGGCGACCTGGGCGCCGGTCTCGTCGCAGACGCTCAGGCAGGCGTCGATGACGGCGGGGGTGGACCCCCAGTCCTCGTGGATCTTGAACCCGAGGGCGCCGCCGCGCAGCTGGGAGTGCATGGCCTCGCGGGACATGGTGTTGCCCTTGCCGAGCAGGCCGATGTTGACGGGGTAGGCCTCCAGCGCCGCGAACATCCGGGCCAGGTGCCAGGGTCCGGGGGTGACCGTGGTGGCCTTGGAGCCCTCGGCGGGTCCCGTGCCGCCGCCGACGAGGGTGGTGATCCCGGACGCGAGGGCCGCCTCGACGACGGTCGGGGAGATGAAGTGGACGTGGGCATCGATGGCGCCGGCCGTGACGATCTTCCCGTTGCCCGCGATGATCTCGGTCTCGGGGCCGATGACGAGCGCCGGGTCCACGCCGTCCATGGTGTCGGGGTTGCCGGCCTTTCCGATGCCGCAGATACGGCCGTCGCGGATGCCGAGGTCGGCCTTGACGATGCCCCAGTGGTCGAGGATCACGACGCCGGTGATCACTGTGTCGGGAGCACCCTCGGCGCGGGTGGTGCGGGCCTGCCCCATGGACTCGCGGATCACCTTGCCGCCGCCGAAGACGGCCTCGTCGCCGGCCCGTCCGGGCCCGCCGCTGAGGTCCTGTTCGATCTCGACGAAGAGGTCGGTGTCGGCGAGCCGGATCCGGTCGCCCCGGGTCGGCCCGAAGAGGTCGGCGTACACCTGGCGGGAGATCTCAGCCATCGAGCGGACCTCCGGTCTCCCCGCGCAGTCCCGGTACGGTGCGCAGCCCGGTCAGCGGTACGAGTTCCACGGCGACCGGGATGCCCGGCTCGAAGCGGACGGCGGTGCCGGCCGCGATGTTGAGCCGCTGCCCGCGCGCGGCGGAACGGTCGAAGTCGAGGCCGGGGTTGGCCTCGGCGAAGTGGTAGTGGGAGCCGACCTGGACGGGCCGGTCGGCGGCGTTGAGCACGGTGAGGCGGGTGACGGGGCGGCCCTCGTTGAGGAGCACCGGACCGTCCCCGAAGGCGATTTCGCCGGGGATCATGCGGATTGCTCCTCTTCAGACGATCGGGTCGTGGACGGTGACGAGCTTGGTGCCGTCCGGGAAGGTCGCCTCGACCTGGACGTCGTGGATCATCTCGGGGATCCCCTCCATGACCTCCTCGCGGCCGATCACGGTGCGGCCGGAGGCCATGAGCTCGGCCACGGTCCGTCCGTCACGGGCGCCTTCGAGGATGTGACAGGTGATGAGCGCGATGGCCTCGGGGTGGTTGAGCAGCACCCCTCGTGCCCGTCTCCTCTCGGCCACGTCCGCGGCCACGTGGATGAGCAGTCTTTCCTGCTCGTGCGGTGTCAGTTGCACACGTATCACCAAGTTTCCGGGACAAGATCAACATCGCGCCGGGGCGACCCTATCGGCCGTCAACACTTTGTTGACCTGCGCATATCCGAGCCAAGCGTGTCTTGCCCAACGCAGAGAAAGGCTTTCCGTCCCGACCACCGCCGCTTTACCGGATCATGGGTGATCATTGGCGGAAGGGCGTGGCGCCACGGTATGCGCCGCGCTTTTCCGCCGCGTTAACCCACGTTTCGGGGAGGTACCCGGTTCAAATCCGGTTGCCGCCCGGGCCCCGTTCCGTATACGGAGGACCACACGGAACACCGACCAAGGAGACGCATGTTCGTCAACCCCGTCCGGCACATCACCTTCGACGCTCACGAGCCCTACAAGATCGCCGAGTTCTGGTCCGCCGTGACCGGCTTCCCGATCCACCCCGACGACGTCGAGGGGGACGACCAGGTCCTGCTCGACCCCGCGCAGCCGAACGTGCCGGGCCTGCTGTTCATCCGGGTACCGGACGCCAAGGCCGTCAAGAACCGGGTGCACCTGGACATCCAGCCCGCCACCGGCACCCGGGACGAGACCGTCGAGCGCCTCGTGGCACTCGGCGCGAAGGTCGTGGACGACCAGCGGGCGGAGGACGGCGTCATGGGCTGGGTCGTGCTCGCCGACCCCGAGGGCAACGAGCTGTGCATCGAACGCGGCGCGGTGGAGCGCGGCCTCGTCTGAGCCCGTTCTCAGCAGCCGGTGGCGGTCTTCGCCGGCGTCGCCGCGACCGTCCAGGGCAGGGCGATCCAGACCGTCTTGCCACCGTCCTCGGTGGGGCTGACCGAGAGGCGGCCGCCCGCCTCCGCGGTGAGCCAGCGGATGATGACCATGCCCCGGCCGTTGTCCTGCTGGACGGCGGCGGGGAGCCGCTTGGGCCAGCGCGGGTGGCTGTCCGTCACGCCGACGCGCAGCCACTCCTCGCGCTCCAGCCTGACGTCCACGGTGAAGGTCGGCGACTGGCCGAAAGTGTGCTGTACGGCATTGGTGGCGAGCTCCGAGACGATCAGCCGGACACTGTCGGCGGTCTCGGCGTCATCGGGAAGTCCCCATTCGCCCAGCACCTCCGCGACGTAGCGTCGGGCGGCGGCGACCGAGGCGGGATCGCTCGGCAGAGTGACGGATGCTTCCTGGTGATCTGCCATGGCGACGGTCCCTTTCCCACCGGGGCCGAGCGGCCCCGGATCTGTGCTGGACGCCAGAGTGCCACCCTTCGTGCCGCCGCATCTGCCGTTCCCCCAAGATATGCATATATCTGTCGCTCAATGCGGTGAACTCTGCTACGGAAGAGCGTATTTGGACGGCAGACTGGTGCGATCTGTGCCGGTGGAAGGAGGCGGGTGTGCAGCACGGTCCCGCGGTGCGTCGGCGCAAGCTCGGCGAGGAACTGCGCGCCCTGCGCGACCGGTCCGGACTCACCAGTGGTGAGGCCGCCCGGATCGCCGGATGGCACCAGTCGAAAATCAGCCGCATCGAGACGGGGCGCAGCGGTGTCAAGCCCGAGGACATCCGCCTGCTCCTCGACGTCTACGGGGAGATCGTGAGCCCCGAGCAGCGCGCCCTGCTGGAGGCCCTGTCCGCCTCGGCCGCCGGTCCCGGCCCGGGCGGCGACACCGGGCGGGGCCGCCAGTGGTGGCACGACTACCGGGGGCTGCTGCCCCAGGAGTACCGGGACTTCATCAGCCTGGAGGCGGGGGCACGGGCGGCACGCACCGTGGAACTGTCCGTGGTGCCGGGACTGCTGCAGACCGCCGGGTACGCGCGGGCCGTGACCCGGGCCGCGCTGGGCGGGCTACCCGAGCCGAAGGTGGACGCGCTGGTCGACGTACGGCTGGCCCGGCAGTCGGTGCTGCGGGCCGATCCTCCGCTGGAGCTGAGCGCCGTACTGGACGAGGCGGTGCTGCGCCGGCAGATCGGCGGGCCCGGGGTGATGGCGGAGCAGCTGCGGCACCTGGTGGAGGTGGGGCGGCTGCCCCAAGTGCGGCTACAGGTGCTGCCGTTCAGCGTGGGGGGTCATCTCGGCCTCACCGGTCCGTTCGTCATTTTCTCATTTCCGAACATCGCCGATCTGGATGTGGTGGTACTCGACCATTTGACGAGTAGCCTCTATCTGGAGCGGAAGGAAGACCTAGAGGCGTACAGCGCCGCGTTCCGCACCATTCAGGAACACGCCCTCCCGCCCCAGGACTCGTCGGATCTCATCAGCTCACTTGCTGACGACGCGTAAGGAGGCACCCCCGTGTCCGCAACCCCCTTATCGATCAGCGGACTTCTGATCAGCGCGCAGTGGCGGCGGAGCAGCCGCAGCACCGGAATGAACAATTGTGTGGAAGCGGCCGTCCTCGGCGGCGGCCTGCTGGCCGTCCGCGATTCCAAGCGGACGGACGGCCCGGCCGTGCTCTTCACCGGGCCGGCCTGGGACGGCTTCCTCACTTCCGTACGGGCGGACGTGACGTCCGTACGGGCGGACGTGCTCCCGTAGCTCCGCCTACCGGTCCGTGGCTCCGGCCGGAGCGGTCCGCAGGATCGTCGCCACGGCCCGGGTGATCTCCTCCCCCGTGAGATCCCCCCGGGCGGTCAGCCGCAGCCGGGAAATGCCGTCCGGCACCGACGGCGGCCGGAAGCACCCCACGGACAGACCTGCCTCGCGGCAGTCGGCGGCCCACTGCAGTGCCGCCGAGGCCGACGGGGCCCGTACCGACACCACGGCCGCGTCCGGCCGGGCCGCGGTCAGGCCGGACGCGGTGAGCCGCCCGTACAGCTGGGCGGCCACCTCGCGGGCGCGGCCGGCGCGCTCCGGTTCCCGCCGGAGCAGGCGCAGGCTCGCCAGCGCCGCGCCCGCGGCGGCCGGGGCCAGCCCGGTGTCGAAGATGAACGTGCGCGCGGTGTTGACCAGGTGGCGGATGACCTTGGCCGGACCGAGCACCGCCCCGCCCTGGCTGCCCAGGGACTTCGAGAGGGTCAGCGTGGCCACCACCCCCGGCGCGCCCGCGAGCCCGGCGGCGTGCAGCGCGCCGCGGCCGCCTTCTCCCAGCACACCCAGCCCGTGCGCGTCGTCCACGACCAGGGCCGCTCCCTCGTCCCGGCAGGCGGCGGCGTACCCGGCGAGCGGGGCGGCGTCCCCGTCGACGGAGAACACGGAGTCGCTGACCAGCAGGGCCCGGCCCTCGTGCGAGGCGAGCGTCTTGCGCGCGGCGTCCGGATCGGAGTGCGGGACGATGGCGGTCTCGGCGCGCGAGAGGCGGCAGCCGTCGACGATCGAGGCGTGGTTCCCGGCGTCCGAGACGACCAGCGTGCCCCGGTCGCTGAGCGCGGTGACGGCGGCCAGGTTGGCCGCGTATCCGGAGGACAGGACCAGTGCGGCCTCGAATCCGCAGAAGTCCGCGAGCTCGTGTTCGAGCTCCGCGTGCAGCTCGGTCGTGCCCGTCACGAGACGGGATCCGGTGGCTCCGGCCCCCCACCGCCGCGCCGCCTCCCGCGCGCCGCGGACGGTCTCCGGATGCCGGGACAGACCGAGGTAGTCGTTGCTCGCGAGGTCCAGGAGCGGTGACTCGGCCGGTCTCGGGCGCAGCGTGCGGACGAGCCCGGCCCGTTCGCGGGCGCTCTCCGCGGCGTCGATCCAGGAGAAGACGTCCACCGGATCGGGAGTGGGCTGGGGCATCGGCGCGTCCTCTTGTTTTGTCGGCAGTCCACAGACCTGCCCGACCCTAAGCGCCGGGACTTTGCTCGACCCTAGCCGCCGGGACTTGAGTGTCAGGTGTGGCGATACACACACTCCCAACCGGCCATGTTGTGCGATCTCTCCTTGGCCGGGATGGGTGGTGTGGTCCAGGATCGGCAGCATGGACCTGCTGAACACCCTGGTGGACAAGGGGCTGCGGCGCGAGCTGCCGACCCGTGAAGAGGCGCTCGCCGTACTGGCGACGTCCGACGACGAACTGCTCGACGTGGTGGCCGCGGCCGGCAAGGTGCGCCGCCAGTGGTTCGGGCGTCGGGTCAAGCTGAACTACCTGGTCAACCTGAAGTCGGGCCTGTGCCCGGAGGACTGCTCGTACTGCTCCCAGCGGCTCGGTTCGAAGGCCGAGATCCTCAAGTACACCTGGCTGAAGCCGGACGAGGCCTCCCAGGCCGCCGCGGCCGGTGTCGCGGGCGGCGCGAAGCGGGTCTGCCTGGTCGCGAGCGGCCGCGGGCCGACGGACCGGGACGTGGAGCGCGTCGGCAAGACGATCGCGGCGATCAAGGAACAGAACGAGGGCGTCGAGGTGTGCGCGTGCCTCGGCCTGCTCTCGGACGGCCAGGCGGAGCGGCTGCGCGAAGCGGGCGCCGACGCGTACAACCACAACCTCAACACCTCCGAGGCGACGTACGGGCAGATCACCAAGACCCACACGTACGAGGACCGGGTCGACACCGTGCAGAAGGCGCACGCCGCCGGCCTGTCGGCCTGCTCGGGCCTGATCGCCGGCATGGGCGAGAGCGACGAGGACCTGGTCGACGTCGTCTACGCGCTGCGGGACCTGGACTCGGACTCGGTGCCGGTCAACTTCCTGATCCCCTTCGAGGGCACCCCGCTCGCCAAGGAGTGGAACCTCACCCCGCAGCGCTGCCTGCGGATCCTCGCGATGGTCCGCTTCGTCTGCCCCGACGTGGAGGTCCGGATCGCGGGCGGCCGCGAGGTGCACCTGCGCTCGATGCAGCCGCTCGCGCTGAACATCGCCAACTCCATCTTCCTCGGCGACTACCTCACCAGTGAGGGCCAGGCCGGACAGGCCGACCTCGACATGATCGCGGACGCCGGTTTCGAGGTGGAGGGTGCCGGTACGACCACGCTCCCGGCCCACCGGGCCGACGTGGCGGAGGCGGCCACGGCGGGCGGCTGCGGTTCGCACGGCGGCGGCGCCTCCCTCTGCGGCTCGGCCGGCTCCGGCGACGGTGCGGCGGAAGCCGGGTGCGGTTCGGCCTGCGGCGGGTGCTCCGGGCACGCGGAGACGGCGCCCGTACCGGCGCAGGCGGAGGCCGGTGAGGTGCGCTCCGATCTGGTGGCGGTCCGCCGCCGTGGCGCGGGGACGGATCTCGCCCCCAATGCCTGATCAGCTTCGGCCGGTGTCGGCCGGCGCGGAACTGCTCGCGCTGGACCGGCAGCACGTCTGGCACCCGTACGGTCCGATGCCCGGGCGGCAGGAGCCGCTGGTCATCGCCTCCGCGTCGGGGGTGCGGCTGCGGCTCGCCGATCCGTCCGGGCAGGGGCAGGGCCACGACGAGCTCGTCGACGGCATGTCCTCCTGGTGGTCGGCGATCCACGGCTACAACCACCCGGTGCTGAACGAGGCCGCGACCGCGCAGCTGAGCCGTATGTCGCACGTGATGTTCGGCGGGCTCACCCATGAGCCCGCCGTCCGGCTCGCGGCCCGGCTGGTGGAGATCACCCCTCAGGGGCTGGAGCACGTCTTCCTCTCCGACTCGGGCTCGGTCTCGGTCGAGGTCGCGGTCAAGATGTGCCTCCAGTACTGGCGTTCGCTCGGCCGGACGGGCAAGACCCGGCTGCTGACCTGGCGCGGCGGCTACCACGGGGACACCTGGCAGCCGATGGGCGTCTGCGACCCCGAGGGCGGCATGCACGAGCTGTGGCAGGGCCACCTGCCGCGGCAGGTCTTCGCGGACGCGCCGCCCGGCGGCTTCGACACCCCCGTGGACCCGGCGTACCGCGACCACCTGCGCTCCCTGATCGCCGCGCACGCGGACGAGCTGGCCGCGGTCATCGTGGAACCGGTGGTGCAGGGGGCGGGCGGCATGCGCTTCCACCACCCGGACCACCTGCGGGTGCTGCGCGAGCTGTGCGACGAGTACGGCGTCCTGCTCGTCCTCGACGAGATCGCCACGGGCTTCGGGCGTACGGGCGCGCTCTTCGCGGCCGACCACGCGGGGATCACCCCGGACGTGATGTGCCTCGGCAAATCGCTGACGGGCGGTTACCTCACCCTCGCCGCGACCCTCTGCACGGAGCGGGTGGCCGACGGCATCTCGCAGGGCTCGGTCCCGGTGCTCGCGCACGGCCCGACCTTCATGGGCAACCCGCTGGCCACGGCGGTGGCGCTGGCCTCGATCGACCTCCTCCTGGGCCAGGACTGGCCGACCGAGGTCAAGCGCATCGAGGCGGGCCTGCGCGAAGGCCTGGCGGCCGCCGCGGGATTGCCCGGCGTACGGGAGGTCCGCGTCCTGGGCGCCATCGGCGTGGTCCAGCTCGACCACGAGGTCGACATGGCGGCGGCGACCCGGGCCGCGGTCCGGGAGGGCGTCTGGCTGCGCCCGTTCCGCGATCTGATCTACACGATGCCCCCGTTCGTCACCGGTGACGACGATGTGGCCCGCATCTGCCGCGCGGTGGTCGCGGCGGCCCAGGAAGGCTGAGAAAAGTCGGTATGTCGGTACTGATGGTGTCCGGAACGGGCACGGAGATCGGCAAGACGGTGGTCACCTCGGCGATCGCGGCCGCCGCGGTGGCGGCCGGCCGCTCGGTGGCGGTGCTGAAGCCCGCCCAGACGGGTGTCGGCCCGGACGAGCCGGGGGACGCCGCGGAGGTGGTCCGCCTGGCGGGCCCCTCCGTCACGGCGGCGGAACTGGCCCGCTACCCGGAGCCGTTGGCCCCGGACACGGCGGCCCGCCGCGCGGGCCTGCCCACGGTCTCCCCGGCCGCCATCGCCGAGGCGGCGACCCGGCTGGCCCTCTCCCACGACCTGGTCCTGGTGGAGGGCGCGGGCGGCCTCCTGGTCCGCTTCGACGAGGCGGGCCACACCCTGGCGGACGCGGCCCGCCTCCTCGGGGCCCCGGTCCTGATCGTCGCCCCGGCCGGCCTCGGCACCCTCAACTCCACCGCCCTGACGGCGGAAGCCCTCCGCGCGCGGTCCCTGACCCCCCTGGGCGTGGTGGTCGGCAGCTGGCCGTCCTCCCCGGACCTGGCCTCCCGCTGCAACCTGGCGGACCTCCCCAAGGTCTCGGACACCCCCCTCCTGGGCGCCATCCCGGAATCCGCCTCCACCCTCCCCCCACCACAGTTCCGCACCCAGTCCCCCACGTGGCTCTCCCCCACCCTGAGGGGCACCTGGTCCCCGGAAACCTTCCAGTCCACCTTCGCCGGCGCTTGAGGGACCTTCCAGCTCCGGTGGCATCTCCAGCCCCGCCGGCGCTTGAGGCGATCTCTCAGCCTCGCCGGCGTTTGAGGCGCGGGGCCCGGGGCGGAGCCCCGATCCTTGACCCGCACACGCGCACCCGGCCGGGGCCAAACCCAGCCCCGCCGGCGCTTGAGGCGCGGGGTCTGGGGCAGAGCCCCAGCAAGCCCGGGCGCAGCCCGGGGCCCCCGCCAAGCGTGAGGCGCAGCCGACCGGGCACGCTGGAGGTACCGGCCCCCACCGCCGCCCCCGGAGGTCCGTCATGCCGCGCCACCCCCGTGACCCCGTCCACCACCCCCTCTTCGCCCGCTTCTACGCCCGCTTCAGCGTCGCGGCCGACGCCCGCGCTGGCGTAGCCGCCCTCCGCACCGAGCTCCTCCACGGCGTGTCCGGCCGCGTCATAGAGATCGGCGCCGGCAACGGCCTCAACTTCGCCCACTACCCCCGCGCCGTCTCCGAGGTCGTCGCCGTAGAACCGGAACGCACCCTCCGCCGTCTCGCGGCCTCCGCCGCGCTCCGCGCCGAGGTCCCCGTGGACGTCGTACCCGGCGCCGCCGAAGCCCTCCCGGTCAAGAGCGAGGCCTTCGACGCCGCCGTCGCCTCGCTGGTGCTGTGCACCGTACGGGACCTGCCCCGCTCCCTCGCCGAACTGCACCGCGTGCTCCGCCCCGGCGCCGAGCTGCGCTTCTTCGAGCACGGCCGCGCCCCCGGCCCCGGTATGGCCGCCGTCCAGCGTGCCCTGGACCGGACCGTCTGGCCCCGCCTCTTCGGCGGCTGCCACACCGCCCGCGACCCGCTCGCCTCGATCGAGGCCGCCGGATTCCGGATCGTCTCGCAGCGCAGCTTCCGGCTGCCCGAGCGCGGCCCCGCCTTCCCGACCTCGTACTGCGTCATCGGCGCGGCCCGCCGCATGGACTGAGCCTCCTGCCCCACGCCTAGGCGAACGGCTTCACCCACCGCCGCCAGTGGTCCTCCCGCCGGTACCCGGCAGCGGCCCACGCCCGGTGCGCCCGCTCGTTCTCCTCCAGGACCATCGCGTCGCCGCGCCGGCCGCCCGCCGCCAGGAAGCGGCGCTCGGCCGCTTCCAGCAGCGCGGTGGCGATCCCCTGCCTGCGCCGGGAGGGCAGTACGGCCAGCCGGTACAGCGAGCACCGCCAGCCGTCGTAGCCCGCGATCACCGATCCGACCAGGATCCCGTCCGCCTCCGCGAGGATCAGCGCGTCGGGGTCGCGCGTGACGAGCCGGGTCACGCCGGCCACGTCGTCCGTGATCGACGTGCCCTCCGCGGCTTCCTTCCAGAAAGCGAGCACGTCCTCGGCATCGGCAGGCACGGCGGTCCGAAGCCGGAGCAGGGGCCGGAACAGGGGCTGAGGCTCAGGCGAGTTCATGATCGGGAGCCAAGCACGCCCGGCCGACGGCCCGCCACCGACTTCCACCCTGCGAGACTGGACAAAAGGATGATCCGATCTCTTTGCCCGTCCTTTACCCTGTAGGCACCAGTCCCTCTCCTCTCCGACGAAAGGTGTGAGCGTCCGCCCATGGGCGAGCCTCCCAGTCCACGACATCTCCGTGCCCGACACCGCGCGATACCCCTCCTCCTGGCAGATCCTGGGACGGAGGTGATCGACCGATGACCGAAGTCCTCCTGCTCGTCGTGGCGCTGCTGCTCTGTCTGGCCTGCGGAGTCTTCGTCGCGGCCGAGTTCTCGCTGACCACCATCGAGCGCAGCGAGCTCGAAGAAGCCGCCGAGCGCGGCGAGCGCGGGGCCGACAGCGCACTGGCCGCCGTCCGCACCCTGACGTTCCAGCTGTCCGGCGCCCAGCTCGGCATCACCGTGACCGGCCTGGTCATCGGCATGATCTCCAAGCCGTCGATCGCCGCCCTGCTCGAGGGCCCGTTCCGGTCCATGGGGCTGTCCGCCGGCGCCGCCTCCTCCACCGCCCTGATCCTGGGCACCGTCCTGTCGACCGTCGTCCTGATGGTCGTCGGCGAGCTGGTCCCCAAGAACTGGGCGATCTCCTCCCCGCTGGCCATCGCCAAGCGCGTGGCCACCTTCCAGCGGGTGTTCAGCCGGGCCTTCAAGCCCCTGATCAGCCATCTCAACACCACCGCGAACCACATGGTGCGCCGCTTCGGCATGGAGCCGGCCGAGGAGCTGGCCTCCGCGCGGACCCCGCAGGAGCTGGTCGCCCTGGCGCGGCACTCCGCGAAGGCGGGCGCCCTGGAGAAGGACACCGCCGAGCTGTTCGTGCGGACCCTGAACCTGGCCGACCTGACCGCGGAGAACGTGATGACCCCGCGCGTCCAGGTCACCGCCCTCGACGTGCAGACCACCGCCGAGGACGTGGCGAACGCGACGCTGGCCACCGGCCTGTCCCGGTTCCCCGTCTACCGCGGCAGCCTGGACACCGTCGTCGGCACCGTCCACATCAAGGACGTGCTGGCGCTGCCCGCGAAGACGCGCCGCTACTACCCGGTGTCGCAGCTGCTGCGCGAGCCCCTCCTCGTACCGGAGTCGCTGACCGTGGACCGGCTGCTGGACCGGCTGTCCGGCAAGCAGACCATGGCCGTGGTCATCGACGAGTACGGCGGCACGGCCGGGGTGGCCACGCTGGAGGACATCGTGGAGGAGGTCGTCGGCGAGGTCCGCGACGAGCACGACCCGCACGAGACCCCGGACCTGGCCCCGGCCGGTACGGACGCCTCCGGGCGCCTGCTCTACTCCGCCGACGGCGCCGCCCGCACCGACCAGCTCGAGCGGATCGGACTGCGCGTGCCGGACGGCCCGTACGAGACCCTGGCCGGTCTCCTGGCCACCGAGCTGGGCCGCATCCCTGCCGTCGGCGACAGCCTCGAACTGGACGGCTGGCAGCTCGACGTCGTCGACGCGAGCGGGCGGCGCGCCGCCCGGGTACTGCTGCACATGCCGGCCGAGTCGGCCGGCGACAAGGACGGGGAGGAGGGCCGATGACGGCGATCCAGTTGCTGATCGGCCTGGCGACCCTGGTCGTCAACGCCTTCTTCGTCGGCGCGGAGTTCGCGCTGATCTCGGTCCGGCGCAGCCAGATCGAGCCGTACGCGGAGCAGGGCGACCGGCGGGCCCGCGCCGTCCTGTGGGGCCTGGAGCACGTGTCGGCGCTGATGGCGGCGGCCCAGCTCGGCATCACGCTGTGCACCCTGGTGCTGGGCGTGGTCGCCGAACCGGCCATCGCGCACCTGCTGACCCCGCTGTTGGACGCCGTCGGGGTGCCGTCCGGGGTGACGCACGCGATCTCCTTCGTGGTGGCGCTGGCCCTGGCGACGTACCTGCACATGCTGTTCGGCGAGATGGTGCCGAAGAACGTGGCGCTGTCCGAGCCGGTGCGCACCGCGCTGCTGCTGGGGCCGCCGCTGGTGACCCTGACGCGGGCGCTGCGGCCGGTGATCTTCGCGATCAACGCCTTCGCCAACACCCTGCTGCGCCTGCTGCGGGTGGACGCGAAGGACGAGGTCGCGGCGACCTTCTCCGACGACGAGCTGGCCCGGATGGTCAAGGACTCCAGCAACGCGGGGCTCCTGGACGACCGGGCGAGCGAGCGCCTGCACGACGCCCTGGAGCTGGGGCGCAGGCCGGTCACCGATGTGGTGCTGTCGGCGGACCGGGTGGTGCCGGCCCGCGAGGGCATCACGCCGGCCGGGCTGGAGCGGCTATCGGCCGAGTCCGGGTACTCCCGCTTCCCGGTGATCGACGCGCAGCGCAGGATCCTGGGCTACCTGCACGTCAAGGACGCCCTGGACGCGGACGTCGAGGCACGGGACGAGCCCTTCCCGGTGTCGGCCCTGCGGGCGATCGCGCAGGTGCGCGCCGAGACCCCGCTGGACGACGTGCTGACCGCGATGCGGCGC
This sequence comes from Streptomyces sp. NPDC048337, assembly GCF_043201175.1. Lineage (NCBI taxonomy): Bacteria > Bacillati > Actinomycetota > Actinomycetes > Kitasatosporales > Streptomycetaceae > Streptomyces > Streptomyces sp. NPDC048337. The sequence goes on along the minus strand of NZ_JBICYR010000002.1, from coordinate 76,249 downwards.
AGCCGTACGCACCTGGCGGCGGTCCTCGGGGCGGACGGTGCCATGACGGGCCTGGTGACGATGGAGGACGTGCTGCGGGAGCTGTTCGGACGGCCCGCCTCCGCCTGACGGTGCGGTCCCCGGCCCTGCGGGGCCGGGCTACCGCGCGGTAGCATCACTCCGCCATGGAGATGAATGCGTCCTACACCAGTTTCGTCGCGGTCGGAGACTCCTTCACCGAGGGAATGTCCGACCTGCTCCCGGACGGCTCCTACCGGGGCTGGGCCGATCTGCTGGCCGCCCGCCTCGCGGCGCGCGAGCCGGGCTTCCGCTACGCGAACCTCGCGGTCCGCGGCAAGCTCATCGGGCAGATCGCCGAGGACCAGGCGCCGGTGGCCGCGGCCATGGGCGCCGATGTGGTGACCCTGGTCGGCGGGCTGAACGACACCCTGCGCCCCAAGGTGGACATGGGCCGGGTCCGGGCCCACCTGGAGTCGGCCGTGGAACTCCTCGCCCCCTCCTGCAAGCGCCTGGTCCTGATGCGCTCCCCGGGGCGCAACGGGCCGGTGATGGAGCGCTTCCGGCCCCGGATGGAAGAGCTGTTCGCCCTCATCGAGGAGCTCGCCGCACGGCACGGCGCCCTGGTCGTGGACCTCTACGGGGCTCCCGTCCTCGGGGACCAGCGGATGTGGGACGTCGACCGGCTGCACCTGACGGCCGAGGGCCACCGGAGGGTGGCGGAGGCCGTCTGGCAGACGCTGGGCCTGCCCGCCGAGCAGGACTGGCGCGCGGAACTGGCCCCCGCGGCGCCCCCGGGGTGGCCGGTCCGCCGGGCCCAGGACCTGAGCTTCGCCCGACAGCACCTGCTCCCCTGGGTCGGCCGCCGCCTGACGGGCCGCTCCTCCGGGGACGGCCGGCCCGCCAAGCGCCCGGAGCTGCTGCCGTACGAAGGCTCGCCGCTCTCGTAGCAAGGCACAATCGGCGGTGGCCGCCCTACCTGCGTAAACGCACAGCGGATGCCCAAGTAGAATCCCTCCACGTGACTGCCAAGCCCCGCATCCCCAATGTCCTGGCCGGCCGCTACGCCTCCGCGGAGCTCGCCGTCCTGTGGTCCCCCGAGTACAAGGTGACGCTGGAGCGGCGGCTGTGGCTCGCCGTGCTGCGCGCCCAGAAGGACCTCGGCATCGAGGTCCCCGACGCGGCCCTCGCCGATTACGAGCGTGTCCTGGAGACGGTCGACCTCGCCTCCATCGCCGAGCGCGAGAAGGTCACCCGGCACGACGTGAAGGCCCGTATCGAGGAGTTCAACGCCCTCGCCGGTCACGAGCACGTCCACAAGGGCATGACTTCCCGCGACCTCACCGAGAACGTCGAGCAGCTGCAGATCCGGCTCTCCCTGGAACTGGCCCGCGACCGCACGGTCGCCGTCCTCGCCCGCCTCGGCAAGCTGGCCGGCGAGCACGCCGAGCTGGTCATGGCAGGCCGCTCCCACAACGTGGCCGCGCAGGCCACCACGCTGGGCAAGCGCTTCGCGACCGCCGCCGACGAGCTGCTGGTCGCCTACGACCGCCTGGAGAACCTCCTCGACCGCTACCCGCTGCGCGGCATCAAGGGCCCCGTCGGCACCGCCCAGGACATGCTCGACCTGCTCGGTGGCGACGCCGCCAAGCTGGCCGACCTGGAGCAGCGGATCGCCACCCACCTCGGCTTCGCCCAGGCCTTCACCTCGGTCGGCCAGGTCTACCCGCGCTCGCTCGACTACGACGTGGTCACCGCCCTGGTCCAGCTGGCCGCGGCACCCTCCTCCATCGCCAAGACGATCCGTCTGATGGCCGGCCACGAGCTGGTGACCGAGGGCTTCAAGCCCGGTCAGGTCGGCTCGTCCGCGATGCCGCACAAGATGAACACCCGCTCCTGCGAGCGCGTGAACGGCCTGATGGTCATCCTGCGCGGCTACGCCTCGATGACGGGCGAGCTGGCCGGCGACCAGTGGAACGAGGGCGACGTCTCCTGCTCCGTGGTCCGCCGCGTGGCCCTGCCGGACGCGTTCTTCGCCTTCGACGGCCTGCTGGAGACCTTCCTGACGGTCCTGGACGAGTTCGGCGCCTTCCCCGCCGTCGTCGCCCGCGAACTGGACCGCTACCTCCCCTTCCTGGCGACCACCAAGGTCCTGATGGGCGCGGTGCGTGCCGGGGTCGGCCGCGAGGCCGCCCACGAGGTCATCAAGGAGCACGCGGTGGCCTCGGCCCTCGCCATGCGCGAACAGGGCGCGGAGCGCAACGAGCTCCTCGACAAGCTGGCCGCCGACGAGCGGATGCCGCTGGACCGTGCCCAGCTCGACGCCCTGATGGCCGACAAGCTCTCCTTCACCGGCGCGGCGGGCGACCAGGTCGCGGCCGTGGTCTCGCGCATCGAGGCGATCGCCAAGCAGCACCCGGAGGCCGCCGGGTACGCGCCGGGGTCGATCCTCTGACCCCCGACGAGCTGAACGCCGCCCGTGACCGCGTCCTCCCGGACGTGGTCACGGGCGGTCTGCGTGTGCTCTTCTGCGGCATCAACCCCGGTCTCCTCTCCGCCGCGACGGGCCACCACTTCGCCCGCCCCGGCAACCGCTTCTGGCCCGTCCTGCACCTCTCCGGCTTCACCCCGCGCCGGCTGGCCCCCTCCGAACAGGAGGAGCTGCTGACCTACCGCCTCGGCATCACCAACGTCGTGGCCCGGGCCACGGCCCGTGCCGACGAGCTGAACGCCGAGGAATTCCGCGAGGGCGGCCGCATCCTGACGGCCAAGGTGGAGCTCCTGCGCCCCCAATGGCTGGCGGTCGTGGGCGTCACCGCCTACCGCACCGCCTTCGACGAGCGAAAGGCACGGATCGGCCCCCAGGAGCGGACCATCGGCTCCACCCGCATCTGGGCCCTCCCCAACCCCAGCGGCCTCAACGCCCATTGGACCGCCGAATCCATGGCCCAGGAATACGGCCGCCTCCGCGCCGCCGCCGAATCCCCCGAGGGACCCTAGGCCGGGTCGATCACGGTGACCCCCGCCATCAGCAGGTAGGGGTCCTCGGAGTCCCTCTGCGCCACGTAGGCCACCAGCCACCGTTCCCCGGCCCGCCACAGGTGCACGTGGTCGGTGGTGTTGCTCATCTCGTCCCACGGCTCGGGTATCTCCTCACCATCAAGCCCCCGCTCCAGCAGCGATACGAGGCTGAAGACCTGCGCCTCCCCCCACCGGTCGGTCAGGGCCTGGGTGAGCGCCCCGTATTCGGCGTTGATCTGGTCGATCGCCTCGATCCGCCGAGAACCGTCGTCCTCCCAGAAGCCCTCGGTCCGGGCGACCTGGACCAAGTGGTATCCCGGGCCGCTGCTCCGCCCGCCGGACCAGACCGGCTCGGCCGGGAACTCCCGTGCCCGGAGCCGTTCGATCGTGTCGAGATGCGCTGCCGTGGTCATGGTGTCAGTATCCCGACCCCCACTGACAACTGGCGTGCCGTCACGCGTCCCGGCGCCGCACCGCGATCCAGCCGGCCACCAGCGCCGCCAGCGACCACAGGGCCGCCACCCCGAGCCCGCTCCACGGCCCCAGGGATCCCTGCGGGTCCATCCGCATCACGAGCTGTCCCGCCCGGTCGGGCATGAACTGCCCGGCACCGCCCACGACCTGGCCGACGACGAAGGGCACGATCAGGATGAAGGGTATGACCAGGCTCATCACGAGCGTGCCGCTGCGCACCAGCGCGGTCAGACCGGCGGAGAGCAGCGCCATCAGCATGAGGTAGACACCGCTGCCGAAGACCGCGCGCAGCGTGCCCGGATCACCGAGGCCGAGCGCGAACTCGCCCATGAATGCCTGCCCCGCCACGAAGGTGACCAGCCCGGTGACCTGCCCGACGAGGAGGGCCAGTGCGGCGATCACGGCGACCTTCGAGAGGTACAGCCGGGTCCGGTTCGGCACGGCGGTCAGCGAGACCCGCAGTGCTCCGCCCCGGAACTCACCGGCGAGGGCGGTGGCGCCGAAGGCGATGGCCGCTACCTGGCCGAAGTTGATGCCGAAGAACGCACCGAGCAGCCGGTCCTCCCCCATGGAACCCGCCTCGGCCGTTCCGATCGCGGCCGCGGTGAGGGCCGTGATGCCGGCCGTGGCGACGAAGACGGCTATGAGGGACCCGAGGACCGACCGGGCGGACCGTATCTTGATCCATTCCGAGTGCAGGACGGGAAGTGTGGGCAGGGCGGCCGCGCTCATGGCAGGCCTCCGTTCAGTGTCGGTCGGAAAATGCGGTCAGGGACGAATGGATGGTCACGGGTGGTCTGGGACGGGTGGGTGGTCAGGCTGCTGCGGAGGAGAACGGTGCGCGGTCGGCCGTGAGGTCCAGGTAGGCCTCCTCCAGCGAAGCCCGCTCGTCGGCGAGCTCCAGCAGAGGGACTCCCTCGCGGGCGGCGAGCGCCCCGACCGCCCCGGCCTGTATGCCGTCCACGGTCCACCGCCCGTCCTCTGAGGCGTCCAGTCGCAGCCCCTCCCGCTCCAGGGCCGCCCGCAAGACGTCCGGGTCGGACGTACGCAGCCGGACCCTGGGGGTGCTGCGGGAGTCGATGAACTCCGCCATCGAGGTGTCGGCGAGCAGCCGGCCCTGCCCGAGCACCACCAAGTGGTCGACGAAGGAAGCGGTCTCCGCCATCAGGTGACTGGAGACAAGGACCGTGTGCCCCTCGGCGGCGAGAGCGCGCATCAGCTCACGGATCCAGATGATGCCCTCGGGATCGAGTCCGTTCGTCGGCTCGTCCAGCAGGAGCACCCCCGGGTCACCCAGCAGCGCGGCGGCTATCCCGAGCCGCTGGCGCATGCCCAGCGAGAAGGTCTTGACCCGCCGTCGGGCCACCGACGTCAGGCCGGTCTGCTCCAGCACCGCCCCCACGCGCGCCCTCGCGATGCCGTTGCTCGCGGCCAGCATGAGGAGGTGGTCGTGGGCGGTCCGCCCGCCGTGGGGCGCCTGCGGATCGAGCAGAGCCCCCACCTCGCGCAAGGGGGCCTGGAGGTCGGTGAAGCGGCGGCCGCCGATGGTGGACGTGCCCGAGGTGGCACGGTCGAGACCCAGCAGCAACCGCATCGTCGTGGACTTGCCGGCGCCGTTGGGGCCCAGGAACCCGGTCACCCGACCGGGCAGGACATCGAAGGTGAGGTGGTCCACGACACGGTTGGTGCCGTAGTCCTTGGTCAGTTCTCGGATCTCGACGCGGTTCATGGATTCAGATTCGCCCGCCGCCCCACCCTCTTCCCTCCCCCATGCGAGGGTGCCGTCTCCCCCACGTGGGGGAGACGGCCGTGGCCCGGCCACTGCCACGATGGACGCATGTACCGACTGCTCCGTGCTCCGTTCCGGCCGGTGACGTACTCGCGCTGGCTGCACCTGTGCGTTCCCCTGCTGCTGCTCGCCATCTGGATGTTCATCAACCCCCGGTGGCCGTGGGCTCCCTTGCTGATCGTCATACCGTTCGGCTTCGTGCCCTGGGTGCGGCTGGCCGAGGGGCTGCAGGCCCAGTTCCTGCTGACCCCCTCCGACCGCGGATCCGCCGACAGCAGCATCGGCGCGGCGCCGTCGGCACGTTGGAGCGACCGGTGGCGGACGCTGCTGTGGCTGGAGATACGGCTGGTCATCGCGGGCGCGGCCTGGTTCGCGACGGTCGCGCTTCCGGTGATGACCGTCGAGCTCATCGCGACCACGCTGGGACATTCGCTGACAGAGAATCCGATGCTGCCGTTCACCCCGCCCCGCTGGGCCGCGGCGCTGCTGGCGCCGGTGCCGGTGATCCTGCTCTTCGCCGTCGTCGTGTTCCTCGGCGAGGTGATCACCAAGATCGCCCAGCGGCTGCTCGGGCCTTCGGCGGCCGAGCGGCTGACCGCGCTGGAGGCGCGCACCGAGCAGCTGCTGGAGCGGACCCGGATCGCGCGGGAGCTGCACGACTCCATCGGGCACGCCCTCACCGTGGCGGTGGTACAGGCGGGGGCGGCGCGGGCAGCGGGTGATCCCGCCTTCACCGACCGCGCGTTGAAGGCGATCGAGGAGACGGGCAGGGCCGCGCTGGAGGATCTGGAACGGGTGCTTCTGGTGCTGCGGGAATCGACGCAGCCGCCCTCGCAACGGCCCACCCTGGCGGAGGCGAACCGGCTGCTGGAGTCGGCGCGGGCCTCCGGGTCCGCCGTGGACGCCCGGCTCACCGGAGCGCTGGAGAAGCTGCCGGGGCCGGTCACCCGGGAGGGGTACCGGATCCTTCAGGAGGCCCTGACCAACGTGCTGCGGCACTGCGGCCCCGTGCCGGTCCGGGTGCGGGTGGAGGCGACCGGTGACGGGCTCGATCTGGAGGTGACGAACCCGATGCCGGAGCGGCCGGCCGTCACGGTCGGCGGCGGCAGCGGGCTGCGCGGCATACGGGAACGGGCCGCGCTGCTCGGCGGGGAGGCCACGACCGGTCCGTACGAAGGCGGCTGGAGAGTGCGCGCCCGGCTTCCGCTGGAGCGAATACGCTGACCGGATGCCGGTCACCGTACTGCTCGTCGACGACGAACCCCTGGTGCGCGCGGGTCTGCGTGCCGTCCTCGAAGCCCAGCCCGACATCGAAGTGGTGGGTGAGGCTGCCGACGGGGCCTCGGTCGTCCCGCTCGTCCGGCAACTGCGACCCGATGTCGTGGCGATGGACGTACGGATGCCCCTGCTCGACGGCATCGAGGCGACCCGGGCGGTCCTGCGCGGTGTGGACTCCCCGCCGAAAATCCTGGTGGTGACCACCTTCGAGAACGACGAGTACGTCTACCAGGCACTGCGGGCCGGCGCGGACGGGTTCCTGCTCAAGCGGGCGCGGCCTTCGGAGATCGTGCACGCGGTACGGCTGGTGGCGGAGGGCGAGACGCTGCTCTTCCCCGCCGCGGTGCGGGCGCTGGCCGCGGAGTACGGCAACCGGCAGGCCCGGGCCGTGCTGGAGCGGGCGGCCCTGACCGACCGCGAGGAGGCCGTCCTGCGGCTCATGGCACGGGGGCTGACCAATGTCGAGATCGCCCGCGAGCTGATCATCGGCACCGAGACCGTGAAGTCCCATGTCAGTGCGGTCCTGGCGAAGCTGGGGGCGCGGGACCGGACCCAGGCGGTGATCACGGCGTACGAGTCGGGGTTCGTCTCCCCCGCGTGAGGGAGTCGGGGTTCGTCTCCCCGGCGTGAGGGGAGGGTCGGGTTCCGGCCGATGGGGGGCTGGTTCTCGCCGTCTCGACGGGGGCACAGTACGATCCGGCTGACAGGCTCGCTAGCTGGGAGGACACACGTTGGGGCAGCTGACCGGCGGGGACCCCTCTCTGCTCCGGCGGATCAATTCCGCCGTGGTGCTGCGGGCGCTGCGCGCGGCCGAATCGCCGACCCTCACCGACCTGACCCGGGTGACCGGGCTCTCCCGACCCACCGTCGAAGGTGTCGTGGAGGGGCTGATCGGGACCGGGCTCGTCGTCGAGGCCGATGCGGAGGAGGGCGCGCGCAGGCAGGGCCGGCCCGCACGCAGGTTCCGGTTCCGGGCCGAGGCGGGGCACCTGCTGGGCATAGAGATCGGCGCGCACCGGATCGCCGTGCTGCTGTCCGGGCTGGACGGACGGGTCATCGGCGCCGGTACCAAGGACGTCGCCGAGTCGGCCACGGCCGACGAGCGGCTCGAGCGGGTACGGGCGGCGGTCGCGGATCTGCTGCGCCGGGCCGGGGTGCCCCGGGACTCGCTGCGCGCGGTCGGCGTCGGCAGCCCCGGGATCGTGGAGGCCGACGGCACGGTCCGCCTCGGCACGGCGCTGCCCGGCTGGACCGGTCTGCCGCTCGGGGAGCGGCTGCGGCGCTCGTTCCGCTGCCCGGTGCGGGTGGAGAACGATGCGAACGCGGCGGCGGTCGCCGAGCACTGGAAGGGCGCCGCGCAGGACTCCGACGACATGGTGTTCGTGATGGCGGGGCTCAGCCCCGGCGCGGGCTCGCTGATCGGCGGCCGGCTGCACCGGGGCTTCGGCGGGGCGGCCGGCGAGATCGGCGCGCTGCACCTGCTGGGCCGGGAGGCCACTCCCGAGAGGTTGCTGTCGACCACCGGTGAACCTCTGCATCCGCTGGACGAAGCCGCCGTCGCCGAGGTCTTCGCGATGGCCAAGCGGGGCGACGAGCGGGCGGTGGCCGCCGTGGAGCGGTTCATCCAGCGGCTGGTGCACGACGTGGCGGCGCTGGTGCTGGCGATGGATCCGGAGCTGGTCGTCGTCGGCGGCTGGGCGGCCGGGCTCGACGGGGTGCTGGACCCCCTCCGCCAGGAGCTGGCGCGCTACTGCCTGCGGCCGCCCCGGGTGGCCCAGTCCCTGCTCGGCGAGGCCGCGGTGGCCACCGGGGCGCTCCGGCTCGCGCTGGACCACGTGGAGGAAGAGCTCTTCGCGGTGGAGAAGACGGTCACGACCCGCCGCCGCTGACCGTATCGCCGCCCCTGGGCAGGAGCCGGGACTCGGCTCACCACCGCCGCCAGGCGACGGCCCCGGCAGGAGCCAGGCACGGCGATGACCGCCCCGCTGACCGACGGCCCGGGCACTCACCCCGGCACGACCACGCGCCGCCACCGCGCCCCGGCCGACCGACGGCCCGGGGCACGTGGCCCCGCACGAGCACACACCGCCACCGCGCCCCGGCCAGGCGACACGACCCCGGCCAGGCGTCCGGCATGGCGATGCCCGCCGACAGGCGCCGGCGGGCATCAGGGGCAGGGTAGGTCAGGAAGCCACGCGCGGTTCGTGGGTGATCTCGACGTCGCCCGAGTCGCCGAAGGTCAGGCGGCAGGTGTCGGCGCGGTACGTGGCCACCGACACGGCGGCCGTGCCCGCGGCGGTGAAGTAGCGGGTCGTGACCAGGAGTACCGGCGCGCCGGGCAGCCGGTCCAGTTCCTTGGCGTCGTCGGCGCGGGCGGAGCCGAGCTCGACCGAGCGGTCCTGGCCCTCGAGGACCAGCCGCTGGAGCTCGCGCAGGACGGCCCGGGCGCGGGCGGGTCCGGCCGGGGCCTCGATGGCGGTGAGCCCGGGCACGGAGGCGGCGGGCACGTAGAGCAGTTCGGCGGCGACGGCCTGGCCCTGGGTGACCCTGGTCCGGCGCACGGTGTGGACGGGCTGGTCGGCGGCGAAGGCACCGGCACCGCCCGTACCGAGGAGCGCGCGCACGGCGGCCGGCGGCAGGGTCTCGGCCGCGTCCACCGGCTCCCAGCCGTCGACACCTTCGCCGGGCCAGCCGTGCTGCGTACTGCCGACGGCGACACCCACGCGCGGCGGGGCGACGGTGGTGCCGACTCCGCGGCGGCGCTGGAGCCGGCCTTCGAGCTCCAGCTGCTCAAGTGCCTGGCGCAGGGTCGCGCGGGCGACCCCGAAACGGGCGGCGAGCTCACGCTCGTTGGGCAGGACCTCGCCGACGGCGAAGTCCTGGTCGAGCGCTTCGCTGAGGACGGTCTTGAGGTGCCAGTACTTCGGCTCCGGCACCGTTTCGAGCTGCGTGGTCCCCACCCTGACTCCTCCTGCCATCGCCGCACTCGCCGTGTGTCCCAGCGGCAGTTCCGCGCCTTTGTTTATTAAAGGTTCCTGCACTATCCCTGCGACGATAGGACGGTGCACCCCCTTGGTCAAGACCAATGCTCAGGCCTTTGTCGGGCAGATCGGGCATACGTATCAAGCCGTTCACAGGATGTTCTCGCGCACCTCGTGTGCCCCGAGGCCTTGTAGTCAAGGGCTACCGGGCGGTAGTCATGGCGGTAGGCATTACTGACAGCCTGTCTCACACGCGTCCACCCGACGAGGAGCAGCATGACCGCCACGGTCTCCTTCACGATCGATTCGCCGCTGGGCCCGCGCACCGCCACCGTCGCCTACGAGCGCAAGGGCGCGGGCGAACCGCTTCTCCTGCTGCACGGCATCGGCCACCACCTCCAGGCCTGGCACCCGGTGACCGACATCCTGGCCGCCGAGTACGACGTGATCGCCGTCGACCTCCCCGGCTTCGGAGCCTCGGAGCCGCTGCCCGAAGGGGTTCCGTATGGCCTGGGCACCGTCGCCCCCGCGCTCGGTGCGCTCTGCACGGCGCTCGGCGTCGGGCGCCCCCACGTCGCGGGCAACTCCCTCGGCGGCCTGCTCGCGCTCGAAATGGGCCGCGGCGGCCTGGTCCGCTCGGTCACCGCCCTCTCCCCCGCCGGGTTCTGGACGGAGGGAGAGCGCCGCTACGCCTTCGCCACCCTCCTCGCGATGCGCGCCGGCGCCAAGGCGCTGCCCCGCCGCGCGGTGGACCGCCTCTCCCGCAGCGCCGTCGGCCGCACGGCGCTGACCGGCACCATCTACGCCCGCCCGGCGCGCCGTTCGCCCGCGGCCGTGGTCGCCGAGACGCTTGCGCTGCGCGACGCCACCGGCTTCGAGGAGACCCTGGCGGCGGGCGGCTCCGTACGGTTCACCGACGACGTGCCCGGCCTGCCGGTCACCATCGCCTGGGGGACCCGCGACCGGCTGCTGCTGCGCCGCCAGGGCGTACGCGCCAAGCACACCCTCCCCGGCGCCCGGTTGATCCGGCTCCCAGGCTGCGGACACGTGCCGATGAACGACGATCCGGCGCTCGTCGCCCGGGTGATCCTGGACACGGCCCGGAGCGCAACCCGTACGACGGGATGAGCTGCTGACGGCTGTTCATCCGGGGTTCGCGTGGGAGACGCGGCCGGGCCGGTGTGCGGCGGCACGCTTGTTCGGCCCGTCCTCGCCGGCCCCTGGAGACACACCGATGGCATCGAACCCGCACACCCGACGGACCCTCATCGGCGGTTCCCTCGCCCTGTCGTCCGTACTGCTCGCCGCTCCGGCGTTCGCGGCCCCCTCCTTCGCCCGCTCCGGCCAGCCGTGCGCGCTCTGGGGCGTCCAGACCGGCGAGATCACCGCCCATGCGGCCACGGTCTGGACCCGCTCCGACCGCCCCGCGCGGATGTACGTCGAGACCTCCCCGAGCGAGGCGTTCCGTTACGCCGTACGCCGCCACCACGGCCCGCTGCTCGGCCCGGCCACCGACTTCACCGGCACCACCGTCCTGCGCGACCACCCGCCCGGACAGCAGATTCACTACCGGGTCCTGCTGGCCGACCCCGACGACCCGCGCCGCACGGGCGAGCCGGTCCACGGCACCTTCCGCACCACGCCCGTCTCCCGCCGCCGCGACGTGCGCTTCCTGTGGTCCGGCGACCTGGCGGGCCAGGGCTGGGGCATCAACCCCGACCTCGGCGGCTACCGCGTCTTCGACGAAATGCGGCTGCGCGACCCCGACTTCTTCCTCTTCAGCGGGGACACGATCTACGCCGACGGGCCGATAAGGGCCTCCGTGCCCCTGCGCGACGGCAGCCTGTGGCGCAACGTCACCACCGAGGAGAAGTCGAAGGTGGCGGAGACCCTCGCCGAGTTCCGCGGGAACTTCCGCTACAACCTGCTCGATCGCAACCTGCGCGACTTCAACGCCCAGGTCCCGGTCCTGGCCCAGTGGGACGACCACGAAGTGCGCAACAACTGGTACCCGGGCCAGCTGATCGACGACCCCCGCTACACCGTCAGGGACGCCGACACGCTCGCCCGCCGCGCCCGCCAGGCCTTCGGCGAGTACTTCCCGGTCACCGACCTGCGCGGCGGACGCGCCGAGGGCCGGATGTACCGCGTGATGCGCTACGGCCCGCTGCTCGACGTGTTCGTGCTCGACATGCGCACCTACCGCAACGCCAACTCCCCGGACGCGCAGACCGAGGACCCCATCGGCATCCTCGGCCCCGAGCAGCTGGCCTGGCTCATGCGCGAGCTCTCCCGCTCCCGCGCGACCTGGAAGGTGATCGCCTCCGACATGCCGCTGGGCATCGTCGTCCCCGACGGGGCGACGAACTTCGAGGCCGTCGCGCAGGGCGACCCCGGCGCCCCGCTGGGCCGCGAGCTCCAGATCGCCGAACTCCTGCGCCACATCAAGCGGCAGCGCATCACCGGCACCCTCTGGCTCACCGCCGACGTCCACTACACCGCCGCGAACCACTACGCGCCCGAGCGGGCGGCCTTCACCGATTTCGCGCCGTTCTGGGAGTTCGTCTCCGGCCCGATCGGCGCCGGCGGCTTCCCGGCCGGGCGGCTCGACGCCACCTTCGGCCCGGAGACCGCGTACGTCCAGTCGGCCCCGGTCGCCAACATGTCACCCTCGGAGAACCCCCCGTACTACGGAGAGGTCGACATCGACGGCGACGGCGGGGAGCTCACGGTCCGGCTGCGGCGCCAGGGCGGCGGCGTCCTCTTCACCCGGACCCTGCAGCCCGGCCGCGTGGGTCAGTGACACCGGAAATGGGACGGAAAACTGGGTGAAATCGGCCAGATGGATACTTAACCAGTCGGACACAGATCGTTCGTGATCACGCAACACCCCTACGCCACAGTGGTGTGCATGACTGACCGTATTCATGCCTCAGCCCAGCGTCCCCACCGCCACCACTGGCGCCGCGACGTCGTCGAACTCGCCGCGCTCTTCTGCGCCGTCGCGGTCGCCGACAGCATCGCCAATCTCGTCGTGCACGGCCCGAGGGGTCCGATCCTGCTGGTCGCCTCGGCCGTGGCACTCCTGGTCACGGCCGCCTTCCACACCTGGTGGGCGCGCCGCCACAGCCATGCGCCGCCCCCGGAGGGCACACCGCCACCAACCACCACCACCGCGACCGCTGCCACCACCAGCCTGTGGCGGATGCGCACCACCGTGCGTGACGAGCCCGGCTCCCTGGCCGCGCTCTGCACCGCCCTCGCCCGGAGCGGCGTCGACATCCTCACCCTCCAGACCCACCCGCTCCCGGAGGGCGGCACCGTCGACGAGTTCCTGCTCCGCGCCCCGCAGGAGCTGCCCTCCGCCGACCTCACCCGCGCCATCGCCGGGGCCGGCGGCCGCAGCACCTGGATCGAGCGCGCCGACGCCCACGACCTCGTCGACACCCCGACCCGCGTGCTGGGCCTGGCCACCCGCACCGCGCTGGACGCCGCCGAACTCCCCCTCGCCCTGCGCCAGCTGCTCGGCCGCTGCACCATCCACTCCATCCCGGCGACCACCCTCTCGGGCCGCCCCAACGCCGGTGCCGACGCCCCCGTCGAAGGGGTCCTGGAGGCCACCGTCATGCGGCTGCGCGACCCCTCGGGCGGCGCGATCACCGTGGAGCGGCCCTACCTCCCCTTCACCCCGACCGAGTTCGCCCGCGCCCGCGCGCTGGTGGAGCTCGACGCACGGCTCGGCCCCCGCGTCCCGCGCAGCCAGGACGTCCTGACGCTGCCCGAGGGCAACGAGATCACCGTCCGCCGGGCCGACGGCTCCGATCAGGCCGCGGCCCGCGCGATGCACGACCGCTGCTCCGAGCGCACCCTGTCGCTGCGCTACCACGGCCCCGTCGCCGACGCCGACCGCTACCTCGGCCACCTCCTGAGCCCCCGCTTCGGCCGCACCCTCGCCGCCACCACCGCCTCCGGCAAGCTCGTCGCCCTCGGCCACCTGCTGTGGGACGGCGACGAAACCGAGGTCGCGCTCCTCATCGAGGACGACTGGCAGCGCCGCGGCATCGGCTCCGAACTGCTGCGCCGGCTGGTCTCCATGGCCGTCGAGGCCGGCTGCGACAGCGTGTACGCCGTCACGCAGGCCTCCAACACCGGCATGGTCGCCGCCATGCGCGGCCTGGGCCTCCCCCTCGACTACCAGATCGAGGAGGGCACCCTGGTGATCACGGCCCGGCTCGACGCCACCCCGGTCAGGTCCCGGCTGCCCTACGAACTGCCCGACGAGGTTCCGTACGAGCACCGGTACGAGCTCCCGTAGCCCGCCCGGCCTTGGAGGGGCCGATCCCTGCCACGTCAGCAGGCTGACGCCAAACAGTAATGACGCGAGCCCGTCTCACATAAGAAGATGGCCGTATGTCAGAGATCCTCCACGCCGGCAGCGCTTCCCGGCTGCCCCGCCAGGTGGCCGACGCATACGTCGACGACCTCATCGCCCTCGACCCGATCACCGGCACCTACCTCGGTGTAGCCGCGAGCTCCGGCCAACTCCCCGACTTCTCACCGGCCGGCCGCGCGGCCATCGCCGAACTCTCCCGCACCACCCTCGCCCGCCTCGACGCCGCCGAGCGGCTGCCGGGCGCCGACAGCGACACCGAGCGCCGCTGCGCCCGCCTGCTCCGCGAACGCCTCACCGCCGAACTCGCGGTCCACGAGGCCGACGAGGACCTGTGTGCGGTCAGCAACATCCACAGCCCCGCGCACTCCGTCCGCGAGGTCTTCACCCTGACCCCCGCCGACACCGACGAGGACTGGGCCGCGATCGTCGAGCGGCTGCGCGCCGTACCGGCCGCGTTCGACGGCTACCGCGAGAGCCTCGGCCTCGGCCTGGAGCGCGGTCTGTACGGCGGTCCGCGCGCCACCACCACCATGATCGACCAGCTCACCACCTGGGCCGGCGAGGACGACGAGCCCGCCTTCTTCCAGGACTTCGCCTCCGCCGGCCCCGACACCCTGCGCGCCGAACTGGACGAGGCGGCCGCCGGCGCCACCGCCGCCGTCATCGCGCTGCGCGACTGGATGAGCGCGGTCTACGCCCCGGCCGTCGAGGGCAAGCCGGACACGGTGGGCCGCGAGCGGTACGCCCGCTGGTCGCGCTACTTCAACGGCACGGACCTGGACCTGGACGAGGCGTACGCCTACGGCTGGTCCGAATACCACCGGCTGCTCGCCGAGATGAAGACCGAGGCGGAGAAGATCCTCCCGGGCGCCGGTCCGTGGGAGGCGCTGAGGCACCTGGACGACCACGGCACCCACATCGAGGGCGTGGACGAGGTCCAGGCCTGGCTCCAGGGCCTGATGGACGAGGCCATCGAGAACCTCGACGGCACCCACTTCGAACTCGCCGAGCGGGTCCGGAAGGTGGAGTCCCGGATCGCCCCGCCGGGCGGCGCCGCAGCGCCGTACTACACCTCCCCCTCGGAGGACTTCTCCCGCCCGGGCCGCACCTGGCTGCCCACGATGGGCCAGACCCGCTTCCCCGTGTACGACCTGGTGTCCACCTGGTACCACGAGGGCGTTCCCGGCCACCACCTGCAGCTCGCGCAGTGGACGCACGTGGCGGACCGGCTCTCGCGCTACCAGGCCACCGTCGGCATCGTCAGCGCCAACGCCGAGGGCTGGGCGCTGTACGCGGAGCGGCTGATGGACGAGCTGGGCTACCTCAAGGACGCCGAGCAGCGTCTGGGTTACCTGGACTGCCAGATGATGCGCGCGGCGCGGGTCATCGTGGACATCGGCATGCACCTGGGCCTGGAGATCCCGGCGGACTCGCCGTTCCACCCGGGCGAGACCTGGACCCCGGACCTCGCGCAGGAGTTCTTCGGCCTGCACAGCGGTCGTCCCGCGGACTTCGTGGTCAGCGAGCTGACCCGCTACCTGTCGATGCCGGGGCAGGCGATCGGGTACAAGCTGGGCGAGCGCGCCTGGCTGCTGGGCCGGGACAACGCGCGGGCCGCGCACGGCGACTCCTTCGACCTGAAGGCCTGGCACATGGCGGCCCTGTCGCAGGGTTCGCTGGGGCTGGACGACCTGGTGGACGAGCTGTCGAAGCTCTGACCGCCCGGTGGCGGCCACACGGCGGACGGGGCGCGGGCGGCCGCCCGGGCGCCCGCGCCCGCCCCGCGGGGGCCGGGACGCGGCACCCCCCCCCCCCCGGCCACCCGGCGGGGGGGGGCGCCCTCCGGCCGCCCCGCCCGCGCGCCCCCCGCGGCGGGGGGCGGGGGCCGCCCCCCGGGCGGGCGCGGCCCCCGGCGCCCCCCGCCCCCCCCCCCCCCGTCCGTGTGACGTCTCTGCGTCAGCAGCCGCAGTCGTCCGAGTCGGTCGGGGCGGTCAGCGGGTCGGCCTCGGCACGCTGCTGGTTGCCCTGCCAGGTCTCGACCTCGAAGCCCTCGCGGATCCAGTACTCGATGCCGCCGAGCATCTCCTTGACCTGGAAGCCGAGTTCGGCCAGGGCGAGGGCGGAGCGGGTGCCGCCGTTGCAGCCGGGGCCCCAGCAGTACGTCACCACGGGGACGTTCTTGTCGAGGAGCCGCTCGGCCTGCTCGGGGATAAGGGCCGTGGGCAGGTGGATGGCGCCGGGCACGTGGGCCTGGTCCCAGGAGGGCGTGGAGCGGGAGTCGATCAGCTGGAAGCCGAGCTCGGCGCCCTGCTCACGGTGGGCCTTGAAGGCGGCGGCGACATCCGACACGTCCGCGTGGAAGGCGAGGCTGGCTCCGAAGTAGGCGGCGGCCGCGGCCGGGCTGGCCGGCGGGACGCGGAGCACGGGGTTGGCGGTGGTGGCGGGGGCGGTCGTGTTGTTCGTCGTCGTCATGGCTCAAAATCTACGAACTGTTGATCACCCCGTGAAGTGGTTTTCCCCGGCCTTTGTCTTGTTCTCCCGGGGAATCCCCTGCTAGACCTACGCCATGACCGGTTATTCCCCCGACGCCACCGATTGGCGGATCCTGGCGGCCCTCCAGCAGGACGGCCGCGCCAGCTTCACCGAGCTCGCCCGCACCGTTTCGATGTCCGCGAGCGCCGTCACCGAGCGGGTCCGCCGGCTGGAGGAGGCCGGGATCATCACCGGCTACACGGCCGTGGTCGACCACGAGAAGCTGGGCAAGTCCATCCTGGCGCTGGTGCGGCTGCGCTATCCGCACGGCAACTACAAGCCGTTCCACGACTTCCTGGACGCCACCTCCGAGATCCTGGAGGCCCATCACGTCACGGGCGACGACTGCTTCGTCCTCAAGGTGGCCGCCCGGTCGATGGGCCACCTGGAGGAGGTCACGGGCCGGATCGCGGGACTGGGTCCGGTGACCACCAGCATCGTCTACTCCTCCCCGCTCTCGCGGCGCCCGCTCAGTCCGTGAGCGCGGCCGTGCGGTGGCGCACCACCGAGCCCCCGCGCTGCTTGACGATCTCCAGCTGGGCCTGCACCCGGGTCCGCAGGTCGGCGACGTGGCTGACGATGCCGACGCTGCGGTCCCGCTCGCGCAGCGAGTCCAGTACGTCGAGCACCTCGTCCAGCGCCTGGTCGTCGAGACTGCCGAAGCCCTCGTCGATGAAGAGGGTGTCCAGCCGCATGCCGCCCGCCTCGTCGGTGACCACGTCGGCCAGGCCCAGCGCGAGGGCGAGCGAGGCGAAGAAGGTCTCGCCGCCGGACAGCGTGGCGGTGTCCCGCTCGCTGCCCGTCCAGGCGTCGACCACGTGCAGCCCGAGGCCGGAGCGGCCCCGTCCGCTCCCCCGCGCGTCGGAGTGGACCAGCGTGTAGCGGCCGCCGGACATGCGCAGCAGCCGTACCGTCGCGGCGGCGGCGACCTGCTCCAGGCGCGCGGCCAGCACGTACGCCTCCAGCCGCATCTTGCGCTCGTTGTCGGCGGAGGTGCCCGCGGTGAGTCCGGCCAGCCGGGCCACCCGCTCGTAGGCCTCGCGCAGCGGGCCCAGGGCGCGCAGTTCCTGCTCGGCCTGCCGGGAGAGCCCGTCGAGGTCCTTGCACCGGACCCGGGCCGCGTCGACTGCCGATCCTGCCGTACGAAGCTTCGCCGCGGCCTGGGCTGCGTACGCCTCGGCCTCCTCCGGCGCGGCCGGAGGCAGGGCTGCCGCCGCGACGGTGTCGGTCTCGCCGAGGCGGTCCCCCAGCATGGCCTCCTCCGCCTGCCAGGCGTCCGACCGGTGTTGGAGCGCGGTGCGCTCGTACTCGGGGAGGACCGCGTCGGCGGCGGCCCCGATGGTGTCGAAGCCGGCCCTGAAGGCGGCGTCGGCGAGCTGGTCGTCGGCCTCCTTGAGCCGGGCGGCGGTGGACTCGGCCCGGCGCAGCGAGTTCGCGGCCCCGGAGACCATCCGGACCCGGTCCTCCAGGGTCCGGGCGCGGGCGGCGACGGTGGGCGCGCCGTCCCGCACCACCGCGAGCTCGGCCTCCAGCGAGGCCTGTTCCCGGTCCAGTGCCTCGCGGCGGGAGACCCGGGCCGCGGCGCGCTCGGCGGCGGCGAGCCGGTCGGCGCTGCGCGCTGCGTGCTCACGCTCGGCGCGGGCGAGGTGCTCGCGGGCGGCGTGGAGTCCGGCGGCCGCGGCGTGGGCGGCGGCGTGCCGGGAGCTCAGGTCCGAGGTCAGTTCCAGCAGTTCGGCGGTGGTGGCGTCCCCGGCGGCGGCCGCGGCCTCGGTGCGGGCCTGCTCGACGGCGGCGAGCCGGCGTTCGACGGCGGCCCGGGCCGCCTCGGCCCGCTCGAAGGCGTCGTGGGCGGCGTCCTCGGCGGCGCGGTCCACGTGGCCGGGCGCGGGCCGGGCCGGAGCGGGGTGCTCCGCCGAGCCGCAGACGGTGCAGGCCTCCCCCGGCACCAGCGCCTCGGCCAGCTCGGCGGCGATGCCGCGCAGCCGGGCCTCCTTGAGCTCCAGCCACCGCTCGCGGGCGGCGGCCGACTCCTCGCGGACGGAGAGCAGTTCACCGGCGGTGCGCTCCGCGGTGGCGGCCAGCTCGTCCCGCCGGCGGGCGGCGTTCAGGTGCATCCGGGCCGGTTCCAGCCTGCCGGCGAGCTGCTCGGCCAGGGTCGCGGCCTGCTGGGCGGCGTCGACGCGCTCGGTCAGGGCGGCCCGGGTGGCGTCCCAGCGCTCCAGCCAGTCGGCGGATTCCTGGTGCTGCTCCTCGGCGGCCCGGGCCTCGCGCTCCAGGTCGGCCCGCTCACGGCCGATCTCGGCGCTTCGCTGCTCGGAGCGGTGGGCGGCGCCCAGGGCTCCGAGCTCCTCGCGCAGCCGCTGCTCGACGGCGGCCAACTGCTCGGTGCCCGCCTCCCTCAGCGTGGGCGGCAGCTCGGCCCGGGCGGCGGCCTCAGCGTGCGCGGCGGCCAGGTGTGCGGCGGAGGCCGCGCCGCGCAGCTCCAGGGCGGGGGCCACGAGGGCGCCCCGCCGGGCCCGGTCCAGCAGCTCCCGCACGCGTTCCCGCTCGGGCGCCGCCGCGGCGAGCACGTCGGCCCGGCGGGCGGTCTCCGCGTGGCGGCGCTGGAGGCGGTCGAGTTCCCGCGCGTCCTCGGCGGCGCGCCGGGCGGCGGCGTGGCGGCCCTCGACGGCGGCCAGCGCGTACTCGGCGACGGTGAGCCGCTCGCGGGCGGCGCACCGGGCGACGGCCGCCCAGGCCCGGACGGCCTCGGCGAGCCCGGGGTCTCCGGGCTGGTGCCCTGGCAGCGGCCATGCCCGCAGGTCGGCGCTGTCCCCGGCGGCCTGGGCGAGCCGCTGCGCGGTGTGGAGCACCTTCTCGTCACCGGCGCGCACCTTGGCCTCTGCGGCCCGGCGGCGTTCGCCGAGCAGGGCCTCGACGGCGGCGAAGCGGCGGGTGTCGAAGAGCCGGCCGAGCAGCCGGCCGCGGGCCGCCTCGTCGGCGCGCAGGAAGCGCGCGAACTCCCCCTGCGGCAACAGCACGACCTGGCAGAACTGCTCGCGGCTCATGCCGAGCAGCTGCTCGATCTCCTCGCCGATCTCCTGGTGGGAGCGGCTGAGCGCCTGCCAGCCGTCGGAGGTGTGCTCGCGCAGCCAACTCTGCGCCTTGTCCTTCGTCGTACCCGTGCCGCGCTTCTTCGGGCGGTCCTGTTCGGGGCGCCGGGTGATCTCCAGGCGGCGGCCGCCCGCGGTGAGTTCGAGGGTGACCTCGGTGGGGGTGTCGGCGGCCGCGTGATCGCTGCGCAGGCTGGTTCCGGGGGCCTGGCGGGCGCCGGGCACCGAGCCGTAGAGGGCGTAGCAGACGGCGTCGAGGACGGAGGTCTTGCCCGCGCCGGTGGGCCCGTGCAGGAGGAAGATCCCGGCGCCGGACAGGGCGTCGAAGTCGATCCGCTGGGGTTCGGCGAAGGGACCGAAGGCGGTGAGCTCGAGCCGGTGGAGTCTCATCGGTGGGCCTCCCCGGTCTCCCGCCGGCCGTCCTCGGCCCGTACGTGGTCGAAGGCGCCCTGGAGCACGGCCCGTTCGGCCTCGTCCGGCTGGCCGCCGCCCCGTACGTGGGCGACGAAGTCCTCGGCGATCTCCTGGTCGGTGCGGCCCTTGAGCCGCTGGGCGTAGGAGGCGCCGGTGTCCTCCTCGCGGCCTTCGGGGTCGAAGGCGAGGCTGAGGGTGTGCGGGAAGCGGGCGGCGAGCCGGGCCATGGGGTCCTCGGGGCGGACGGGGTCGGTGAGGGTGGCCTCGACCCAGGCGTCCTCGTGCGCCGCGTGCGCCGGGTCCTCCAGCAGGTCCTCCAGCTTCCCGCGCAGCCGCGCGAGGGCCCGCGGCACGGGGGTGTCGATCCGCTCGGCGCGGACGATCTCTCCTTCCCCTCCCATGTCGATCAGCCACATGCTCTTGCGCTGATCGACCTCGGAGAAGGAGTAGGCGATCGGGGAACCGGAGTAGCGGACCCGTTCGTTGATCGTCTGGCAGCCGTGGAGGTGGCCGAGGGCGGCGTAGTCGACCCCGTCGAAGACGGAGGCGGGCACGGCCTCGACCCCGCCGACGGTGATGTCGCGCTCGCTGTCGCTGGCCTGTCCGCCGGTGACGAAGGCGTGCGCGAGGACGACGGACCGGGTCCCGACCGGTCGGGTGGCCAAATCGGCCCGGATCCGGTCCATGGCCGCGCCCAGAACCGCCTCGTGGCTCACCTTCTCGGCACCGAACCGGTCCTTCACCAGCGCCGGTTCCAGGTACGGCAGCCCGTACAGCGCCACGTCGCCGTGTACGTCGGCCAGCACCACGGGGTCGGCGCAGCCGTCCGGGTCGGTCCTGAGGTGGATGCCGGCCCGGTCGATGAGCCCGGCCCCGACCCCGAGCCGGCGGGCGGAGTCGTGGTTGCCGGAGATCATCACGGTGGGCACGCCGAGCTCGGCGAGCCGGTGCAGGGCCCGGTCGTACAGCTCGACGGCGGGCAGCGGGGGCACGGCCCGGTCGTAGATGTCACCGGCGACGAGCACGGCGTCGACCTCGTGTTCGCGGACGGTCTCGACGAGGTGGTCGACGAAGGCGGCCTGGGCGCCGAGCAGGTTCACGCGGTGGAAGGCCCGGCCGAGGTGCCAGTCGGAGGTGTGCAGGAACTTCACTCGCCGGCCCCGCCGCACATGCCGTCTCCCCCTGGTCGCCCCGCTCGATGGATCCTGAACCCCTCTACGCTAACGCGTCCCTCAGGGCGCGTAGGTCTCTCCGCCGAGGCTGAGGCCGGCGCTGCCGGCGGTGCTGTCGGCGAGCCAGGCCTCGAAAGCGGGCAGATCCGCCTCCGGGAGGGCGACCTCGATCTCGACCTGCGCCCCGTAGCGCAGGTCGACCACGGTCCGGCCGGTGGAGCGCAGGTCGTTCTGGATCTTGCCGGCCCGCTGGTGGTCGACGGTGACGGTGGCCAGCCGGTAGCGGCGCCGGGTGACGGTGCCGAGCGCGTCGAGGGCCTCGCCGACGACCCCGCCGTAGGCCCTGATCAGGCCACCGGCGCCGAGCTTCACACCGCCGTAGTAGCGGGTGACGACGGCGACGGCGTAGCGGATGTCCCGGCGCATGAGCATCTGGAGCATGGGGACCCCGGCGGTGCCGCCGGGCTCGCCGTCGTCGCTGGCCTTCTGGACCGAGGCGTCGGCGCCGACGACGTAGGCGAAGCAGTTGTGCGTGGCGGTGGGGTGCTCCCTGCGGATGCGCGCGATGAACTCCTGCGCCTCCTGCTCGGTCGCGGCGGGCGCCAGCGAGCAGAGGAAGCGCGAACGGTTGATCTCGGACTCGTGCACGCCCTCACGGGCCACCGTCACGTACTGGTCTGCCTTCACCGCTCCACCCTACGGGGAATCGGACATGCGTCCTTGCCGTTGAGAGGGCGGAGCAGCGGACCAGAGCAACCGCTGGGAACAGCAGGAGGCGGCGCACGTGTACGGCGATCCGGGAACCATTCGCAAGATCCTCACCGAGCTGGGCGACACCTGGGCCGTGGTCGGCCTGTCCAACAACGAGGACCGGGCGGCGTACGGCGTGGCCCGCGTGCTGCAGCGGTTCGGCAAGCGCGTGGTCCCCGTGCACCCGAAGGCCGAGACGGTCCACGGGGAGCGCGGGTACGCCTCGCTGGGGGAGATCCCGTTCAAGGTGGACGTGGTGGACGTCTTCGTGAACAGCGCCCTGGCCGGGGCGGTCGCGGACGAGGCGGTCGCGGCCGGTGCGGAGGCGGTCTGGTTCCAGCTGAACGTCGTCGACGAGGCGGCCTTCGCCCGCACCCGCGAGGCGGGGCTCGACATGGTCATGGACCGCTGCCCGGCGATCGAGATCCCCGCCCTCTAGCCCGCCGTGCGCACCGGCGGGATCGACACCGCCATGGTCATCTCCATCGGCTCGGGGCCCGCGTTGCTGTAGGCGTGGGGCAGGTTCGCCTCGAAGGAGACGGCTCCGCCCGCCGGGACCGAGTACGTCTCCCCGGCGACCTCCAGGGTCAGCTCCCCGGCCGTGACGTGCAGCATCTCGAAGGTCCCGGCCGGGTGTGGATCCGAGGCCGTCCCGTCGCCGGGCTCCAGCCGGTAGATCCACATCTCCACCGGCCCGCGCCGGTCGTCTCCGAGCAGCATGCTCGCGCTGCTGCCGCCGTCGGTGGACCACATCCGCACCCCCTGCCCCGGCTGCACCACGTGCACCTGCGGGGTCCGGTCGTGGTCGAGCAGGGTGGTGATGCTGACCCCGAGGGCGTCGGCCAGTTTGACCGTGGTGCCGACGCTGGGATTCGTACGGGCCTGCTCGATCTGGATGATCATCCCGCGGCTCACCCCCGCCCGGGCGGCCAGCGAGTCCAGGGTGAAGCCGCGTTCTCCGCGCCAGCGCTTGAGGTTCCGGGCCAGCGCCTGCGTGAGCTGTTCGAGATCCGACACCATTCCGTCCAATATTCTGGATGACACAGTCCACTAGACTGAACTACCGTGCGGTGTATTCGATGCTGCACCCCACCGTTCACCGCACTGTACTGCGACTGCGAGGTCCTGCCCATGACCGCCCTCTTCGCCCTGGCCACAGCCGTGCTGTGGGGCCTCGCCGATTTCGGCGGCGGGCTGCTGACCCGGCGGATACCGGCGCTGACGGTGGTCGTCGTCTCCCAGATCGTCGCGGTCGTCGTGCTCGGCGCCATCGTGCTCGGCACCGGCGCCTGGCGGGAGGCCGGACCGCAGCTGTGGTTCGCGGTCGGCGCGGGCCTGGTGGGACCGGTCGCGATGCTCAGCTTCTACAAGGCGCTGGCCCTGGGCCCGATGGGCGTGGTCTCGCCGCTGGGCTCCCTCGGAGTGGTCGTGCCCGTCGCGGCGGGGCTGATCCTGGGCGAGCGGCCCGGCCTCGGGCAGTTCGCGGGGATCGCGGTGGCCGTCGTCGGCATCGTCCTGGCGGGCGGGCCCGAGCTGCGCGGCGCTCCCGTCCAGCGCCAGGCGGTCGTCCTGACCCTGGTCGCGGCCTTCGGGTTCGGCGCGGTGATGGCCCTGATCGCACAGGCCTCCACCACCCTCACCGGGCTCTTCCTGGCCCTGCTGGTCCAGCGGGTCACCAATGTCGCCGTCGGCGGCGGCGCCCTGTGGGTCCAGACCCGGCGCGGTACCCCGGCCCTCCCGGCGGGCACGGGCCCGCGGATCCTGTGGGGACTCCTGCCCGCCCTGGCCTTCGTCGGCCTCGCGGACGTCGCGGCCAACGGCACCTACTCCATCGCGGCCCAGAACGGCCCCGTCACCCTGGCCGCCGTACTCTCCTCGCTGTATCCGGTGATCACGGCCCTCGCGGCCTTCGCCGTGCTCAAGGAACGCCTGCGCCCGGTCCAGGCGGCGGGCGCCGGCCTGGCCCTGGCGGGCACGGTCCTGCTCGCGGCCGGCTAGGCCTGGGCCTGGGCCTCTTCGGCCTCCGCCAGTTCCGCCAGGCCGCGCAGCTGCTCCGAGGTCATCCCGTCGGGGATCGGCACCGGTGCCGGGGTGCGCAGCGGCGGCTGCCAGCCCGTCTCCGGCTCCCAGCGCCGTACGACGCGCGCCGGCGCCCCCGCCACCACCGCGTGGTCCGGCACCTCGCCCCGTACGACGGCCCCCGCGGCCACGACGACATTGCGGCCCAGCCGGGCACCGGGCAGGATCACCGCGCCCGTACCGAGCCAGCAGCCCGGGCCGATCTCGACCGGCGCGCTGCGCGGCCACTGCTTGCCGACGGGCTGGTGCGGATCGTCGTAGCTGTGGTTCGTGGAGGTGATGTACACCCCGGGTCCGCAGAAGGTGTCGTCCCCGATCGTGATGCGGGCGTCGGCGATGACGTGGCTGTCCCGGCCGATGACCACCCCGTTGCCGAGGACCAGCATCGGCTCCGTCCCGAGGTCGAGGTCCGGCATCATCCCGGCGGTGAGGGTGACCTGCTCGCCGATGATGCAGAAGTCGCCGAGCCGGATCCACGGCTCGCCGAAGACCGTGCCCTGCGGGAAGGCCAGCCGGGTGCCGTGCCCGATCGCGCCGAAGCGCAGCCGCCCCGGGGTCTGCGCGGTGACCGCGCCGGCCTGCTGCATCCAGCGCCAGCCGGCATGGACGGCGCGGTTCGCCAGCCGGCGGCGCAGGGCGGCCAGAGCCGTCAGAGATGAGAACGTGTTCTGGTTCTTCGGCACCCGGCCACGGTAGTGCGCCGGGCCCCGGTCGGCCGGACCCGCATCCTGTGATCTTCACCCCATCCGGGGCGGGTCGGGGCGCGTGCCCTACGGTGCCGGTAGCGCGGCATCCGGAGAACAAGGAAGTGATCATGACGTCTCAGCAGGCGACGCAGGGCCAGGCACTCATCGCGGGCGTGGGCGGGAAGAAGCCGTCCGTCGACCCGACGGCCTTCACGGCACCCACCTCCGTCGTGGTCGGCGATGTCACCCTGGCCGCCGGCGCGAGCATCTGGTACTCGGCGGTGCTGCGCGCCGACTGCGGCCCGATCACGCTCGGCGCCGACAGCAACGTGCAGGACAACTGCACGCTCCACGTGGACCCCGGCTTCCCGGTCTCGATCGGCGAGCGCGTCTCGATCGGCCACAACGCCGTCGTGCACGGCTGCACGGTGGAGGACGACTGCCTGATCGGCATGGGCGCGACCGTCCTGAACGGCGCCGTGATCGGCGCCGGTTCGCTCGTGGCCGCGCAGGCGCTGGTCCCCCAGGGCATGGTGGTCCCGCCCGGCTCGCTGGTGGCGGGCGTCCCGGCCAAGGTGCGGCGCGCGCTCACCGAGGAGGAGCGCGAGCACATCAGGATCAACGCCGCGATGTACGTGGAGCTGGCCAAGCAGCACCGCGCCTCGGTGACCCCCGACGTCTAGCCGGCGGAGCCGCCCGGGTCGGCGCCGGTGTCACTCGCCGGCCGTCACCCGGGCCGTCGCCTGCGCGGGCACCTCGGCTCCGGTGGCCGCCGCCGCGGCCGCCTTCTTCATGCGGGCGCGCATCACCAGCGTCACCGCGATCCCGAACAGCACGGCGAGGCCCAGCGCCAGCCAGGAGAACCGCTTCAGCCACGGCTCCGCCACGATCCCGACCGAGTAGATGACGGCCGTGGTGCCGCCCGCCCAGAGGATCCCGCCGAGGACGTTGGCGATCAGGAAGCGCCAGTACGGCATGTGCAGCACCCCCGCCAGCGGCCCGGCGAAGATCCGCAGCAGCGCCACGAACCGGCCGAAGAAGACGGCCCACATGCCCCACCGCTCGAAGGAGCGTTCCGCCAGCGCCACGTGCTCCGGCCCGAAGTGCTTGGGGAAGCGCCGCCCCAGCCGTTCCAGCAGCGGCTTGCCGCCCCGGCGCCCGATGGCGTAGCCGATCGAGTCGCCCACGATCGCCCCCGCGATCGCGCAGATCCCCAGCACCACCGGGTCGATCTCCCCGTGCTGCGAGGCCAGCAGCGCCGAGCTGACCAGGATGATCTCTCCCGGCAGCGGGATGCCGAGGCTCTCCAGCCCGATGACCAGACCCACCAGGAGATAGATGCTGACCGCCGGAATCGTCTCCAGCCATTCCTGGATGTGCACCGGTGCGTCCTCCCGTGTCGTCCCGGCGCGTCCCCTGTGACACGCCGAACGGGCAGCCTATCCGCTCCTCACCACAGCCTTTGCCCTCAGTGGGAGTTCGCGCGAGGAACGGCCCGCGAACACCGCGCGACGGCCGGTTCCCACCACCCAGGCGTGCTGCTCCGGATCCCATGACGACAGCGCCCGGGCGTCGACGGCGATGGTGACCCGTTCCGACCGGCCCGGGGCGAGGGTGAGCCGCCGGTAGCCGGCCAGGGCACGCACCGGCTGGTCGAGCTTCAGCTCCGGGGAGGGGCCGACGTACACCTGGGCCACCTCGGTGCCCTTGCGGCGGCCGGTGTTGCGGACGGTGAACTCCACGCGCAGGCCTCCGTGCTCGGGCCGGACCGCCAGGTCCTCGTAGTGCCAGGTCGTGTACGAGAGCCCGTGCCCGAAGGGGAACAGCGGGGTCACGCGCTCGGCGTCGTACCAGCGGTGGCCGACGTGGACGCCCTCGGCGTACTCCTGCCGCCCGCCCACCCCCGGGTAGCGCAGCGGGTCCCCGCCGACCGGGGTCTCCTGCTCGTCGGCCGGAAAGGTCTGGGTGAGCCGGCCGCCCGGGTCCACGTCCCCGAAGAGGATGTCGGCGGTGGCGCCCGCGCCCTCCTGGCCCGGGTAGTACATCTGCAGGACCGCCCCGGTGCGGGCGAGCCAGGGCATGGTCGTACCGGAGGAGGTGTTGAGGACCACCGTGGTACGGGGGTTGGCGGCGGCGACCGCCTCGATCAGCGCGGCCTGCCCGCCCGGCAGGGCCAGGGAGGTCCGGTCGGTGCCCTCGGTGGCGTCCTCGTAGGCGAACAGGACCACGCTGCGCGCCGCCTTGGCGGTCTTCACCGCCTCGGCGAGATCCGCGGCGCGGGTCGCCTTCGTGGTGTGCCGCAGCCGGAAGCGCTGGCCCCCGGCCCCGCCCTGGGCGTTCACGGCGAGCCGGTGGGTGCCTGCCTTGAGGGCGACGGTGCGCCGGCGGACGGTCATCCCGTCGGGCGCGGAGCCGAGCAGTCCGCCGACGAAGTACTCGGCCACGCCTTCCCGTACGGGGAACAGCTCCTCCCCGTCGAGCCGGACGCCGGGCCGCACCCCGGTGTAGTGGACGACCAGGGTCCACTCGTCGTCGGCCGAGAGGTGGAACTCCCCTTCGTGGATCCAGCCGCGCCCGGCGTCCACGCTCCGGTCGTCCAGTGCGGCGGGCGGCGTCAGCAGGGCCGGGGGCAGGGGGCGGCCGTACACGTCCTCGCCGAGGGCGTGGCGCACGGTGGAGCCGCTCCCGGCGCGCCGCCGGATGGCGGTGAGCGGCGCGGTCGCCCCGTCGGGGACCACGTGGGCGCTGCCGCCACCGCCTACGAAGGGCACCTGGCCGGTGGGGCCGATGACCGCGATCGAGCGGGCGGCGGCACCGGTCAGCGGGAGGGTGCCGTGCTCGTTGCGCAGCAGCACGGCTCCGGCGGTGGCCACCTTGCGGGCGACCCGGGCGCCGGCGGCCGCGTCGCGCCCGGGCCGCGCGGAGGGGCGGGCCGCCAGCAGCCCGAAGCGGTCCAGGGTGGTCAGGATCCGGCGTACGGCGAGGTCGACGGCGCTCTCGGGCACGGAGCCGCCGTGCACCGCCTCGCGCAGCGGGCCGCCGAAGTGGGTACCGGCGGGCATTTCCATGTCGAGTCCGGCGCCGATGGCGGCGACGGTGCCGTGGGCGGCGTACCGGTCGGACATCACCCAGCCGTCGAACCCCCAGTGCCCGCGCAGCACTTCGTCGAGGAGCGGTTTGCTCTCGCAGGCGTAGACGCCGTTGACCTTGTTGTAGGCGCCCGTCACGGCGCCCGCGCCGGCGGCCACGGCGGCCTCGAAGCCCCGCAGCTCGGTCTCGTGGAGGGTCTGCTCGGCCGCGATCACGTCGATGGTGTCGCGGCCCTGCTCCTGGTTGTTGAGGGCGAAGTGCTTGACGGCGGCGATGAGCCCCTCGTCCTGGATCCCGCGGACCACCTCGCCGACGAGGTCGGCGGTCAGGCGCGGCTCCTCGGCGAAGGACTCGAAGTTCCGGCCGGCGTACGGGGTGCGGATGAGGTTGGCCCGGGGCGAGAGCAGGACGTCCTGGCCGAGGGCGCGGCCCTCGCGGCCGAGGACCCTGCCGTACTCGCGGGCCAGCGCCGGGTCGAAGGCCGAGGCGAGCAGCACGGGTGCGGGCAGCGCGGTGGCGGGTTTCGCGACGCGTACGCCGGCGGGCCCGTCGGCGAGGCGCAGCGCGGGGATGCCGAGGCGCGGCACGCCCGGGACGTATCCGGCCTGGCCGAGGGGGGCCG
Source organism: Streptomyces sp. NPDC048337 (assembly GCF_043201175.1). Lineage (NCBI taxonomy): Bacteria > Bacillati > Actinomycetota > Actinomycetes > Kitasatosporales > Streptomycetaceae > Streptomyces > Streptomyces sp. NPDC048337. The sequence goes on along the minus strand of NZ_JBICYR010000002.1, from coordinate 47,879 downwards.
GGTCCGGGCCCCCGTGCAGCAGGGTGGTCTTCTCCTCGAGGGTCAGCCGCTCCAGCAGGCCGTCGATCCTGGCGGCACCGCCGGGCCCGGGCGCGGCCGCGGGCGCGCCGGCCGATCCCTTGTGGCGTCCTGAGCCGGCCGGCACCGCGGCCACGCAACCGCTCGCGCCCAGCGCCGCGCCCACCGCACCGACCGCGCCCAGCAGCCGCAGCGCGGAACGTCTGGACACGGCCTCGCTCATGGGCGCTCCCTGCGGCGTGGTTCGGCGGGAGCGGCCCGCGCCGGACCGCTCCCGGGCCCCACTGTGCGCCCGGCAGCCGCGGGGCCCGCCCAGACGCGCCACCCAGAGCCCCAGGTTCAGCCCTGCGGCGGCTGCGGCACGCTGTCGGGATCCCGCCGGGGCTCGTCCTGGAGCTGGACCCGCGCCTCGGTGCGGTGCCCGCGCGCGATGTAGTCCCGTACGACGGCCTCGACCGCGTCCTGCGGCGAACCGACCCCGGCGAGCACCATCACCTCCACCACGAGCTCGGCGTCGAGACTGATGTTGACCCTGGCCACGGCAACCCCCTCCATCGTCGTCCGACGGACTCTAGTGGGGCGGCACGCCGCGGCGCGCCCGGTTACGCGTTGGGGCGAAGGGTCCAGACGACGGTCATCTCGCCCGTCACGGCCTCGTCCTCGCGCTGGATGGCGATGGTGACGGGGAACTCGGGGCGGCCGCCGGCGTCGAGTTCCGCGACGACCTCCGGCGCCGGTCGGCCGAGGGTGGCGGTGGCGGTGACGACGCCCTTGGCGAGCTTCTTGTAGCCGATCTCGGCCTTCACGGCGAGGGGCACGGCGCGCGAGAGCTGGTCGCCGAAGGCGGCCAGGACGATCGCACCGCTCGCGGACTCGGCGAGGGTGAACATGGCGCCGGCGTGGGGGCCGCCGACGTGGTTGTGGTAGTCGGGCTGGTCCGGGAGCCGGACGACCGCGCGCTCGGGGGTGGTCTCCAGGAACTGGAGGTTCAGGGTCCGGGCCATCGGCACCGTCGCGGCGAGCAGTTCGCCCACGTTCATCTGATCTGCGCTCATGGAACGCGATGTTACCCGTGAGTAGATGCGCTTGACCAGAGCCGTGACGGGGGCGGCCGTGGCTCCCGGCACCCGCTCCCACTATCGTTACCGGCCATGTGGCCAGGACAGCAGCAGCAGCCCGGGGGCGAGCAGAACCCCCAGGACGCGCACCAGAATCCGTACCAGCAGCAGCCGGGGCAGCCGAACCCGTACCAGCAGCAGCCCGGTTACGGGTATCCGCAGCAGGGCTACCAGACGCCCCCGCCCGTCCAGCCCTGGGGCCAGCCCCAGCAGGCTCCCGCCCCCGCCCCGCAGGGCGGCGGCAGCCCCTATTCCACCAAGACGGTGGCCATCGTCGCGGCCTCCGCGGTGGTCGTGGCGGCCGCGGCGACCGGCGCCTTCGTCCTGACCCGGGACGACAAGAAGACCGAGGCCAACGACAAGCCGCCCGCCTCCTCCTCCGCGCCGGCCTCCTCCGCCCCCGCCCCGGCGGGCAGCAGCCCGAACCCGCGGGCCGGCGGCGACATCAAGCCGGTGATCCCGGGCTGGAAGGTCGTCATCAACCCGAAGTACGACACCGCCTTCGACGTCCCGCCGGAATGGAACGTGCTCGGCGCCGGCATGTCCGTGGGCTTCGACGATGAGAAGAAGAAGGACGGCTCCGCCTTCGTCATGATGTCCGCACCGGCCTACCTCAAGGAGGACTGGTGCAAGTTCGACTCCGACAAGGACGGCAAGGAGGAGACCAAGTCGCTGGCCGGCACCGGCACCAAGGGCGGCCAGGGTGCGAAGGACACCGCCGAGCTTTCGCGCAATGCGGCCGGCAGCTGGGTGTACGCCGCGTACGGGCAGCCGCAGCCCATCGAGGTCGCCAAGATCTCCGAGTCCAAGGAGTACACGACTCTTTCCGGCCTCAAGGGTCACGTGGCGACGGCGACCGTGAGCGGCCTGCCGAAGGCGACCAAGTGCGACTCGGACGGCAAGTCCATCGCCTTCAGCTTCAAGAACGCCAAGGGCGACTTCGCCAGCTGGGTGCTCTACAGCGCCGCGGGCGTCCCTGACGAGGTCAGCAAGGAGACCCAGGAGAAGATCCTGAGCTCGGTCCGCCTGACCACGAGCTGATTTCCCTCCCCTCCGCCCCCGGTCCGACAATTCGTTTGGATTCCCGGACCGGGGCGGGGATAGTCCGTGGGTGAGCTCTCCCTCCCCCGCCCCGTCCCGCACACCCGCACGCCGCCGTCGGCCCGCCTGGGCCGGCCGCAACTACAGCCTGCTGACGGGTGCGGCGGTCGTCACCAACCTCGGCAGCCACGGAGCGCTCATCGCGGCCGCCTTCGCGGTCCAGGACGCCGGCGGAAGCGCCGGCGACATCGGCCTCGTCGCGGCCGCCCGTACGCTGCCGCTCGTCCTCTTCCTGCTCATCGGCGGCGCCATCGCCGACCGACTGCCGCGCCACCACGTGATGGTCGCGGCCAACGCCCTGAACTGCCTCTCGCAGGCCGCCTTCGCCCTCCTCGTCCTCGCCGGCGACCCCCAGCTGTGGCAGATGATGCTGCTGAGCGCCCTGCTGGGCACCGGCACGGCCTTCTTCAACCCGGCGGCCGAGGGCATGCTGCTGTCGACCGTCTCCGGCGAGCACGCCAACCGCGCCTTCGCGCTGTTCCGCATAGCGATGAACGGCGCCGGGATCGGGGGCGCGGCTCTCGGCGGCGCGATGATCGCCGCGATCGGGCCGGGCTGGGTGCTGGCCGTGGACGCGGCCGCCTTCGCGATCGCGGGCGCGCTACGGGCCTTCCTCGACGTCGGCCACGTCGCCGAGCGGGCTCCCGGCGGCGGGCTGCTGGCCGACCTGCGCGAGGGCTGGGTGGAGGTCAGGTCCCGCCCCTGGCTGTGGAGCATCGTGCTCCAGTTCTCCGTGGTGGTCGCCGTCGTCGGCGCCGCGGAGGCGGTCTACGGTCCGCTGGTCGCCCGGGACCGGCTCGGCGGGCCCGCGCCGTGGGGGCTGGCCCTGGCCTGCTTCGGCGTCGGCACCATCGCCGGGGCCGTGCTGATGATGGCCTGGAAGCCGCGCCGACTGCTGCTGGTCGGCACCCTGTGCGTGTTCCCGCTGGCGCTGCCGTCGGCCGGTCTGGCGGTCCCGCTGCCGGTGTGGGGCCTCTGCGCGGTGATGTTCGTCAGCGGCACGGCCATCGAGGTGTTCGGCGTGAACTGGATGACGACCATGCACCAGGAGATCCCGGAGGAGAAGTTCTCCCGGGTCTCGGCCTACGACTGGTTCGGGTCGGTGTCCATGCTCCCGCTGGCCACCGCCGTCGCCGGCCCGGCCGAAACGGCCTTCGGGCGCACCGAGGCCCTCTGGGGGTGCGCGGCCCTCGTCGTCCTGGCCACGGCCCTGGTCCTGCTGATCCCGGACGTCCGCCGCCTGACCCGACGGGCCCGCAAGGAGCCCTGGGGCTCCGCCCCGGACCCCGCGCCTCAAACGCCGCCGAGGCTGGACACGCCCGCCTGAGTGTCCCAGGCGCGGCCACAAAATCCGGGGCTCCGCCCCGCACGCCGCGCCTCAAACGCCGGCGAGGCTGGATGTGCCCGCCCGAGTGGGCAAGTGCGGCTACAAGCCTGGGGCTCCGCCCCAGACCCCGCTCCTCAAGCGCCGGAGGGGCTGGATTCGGCTGATGCCGTCCGCCTGGTGCGGCTGGATCGCCCCCGGGGCAATTTCAGCCTCGCCGGCGTTTGAGGCGCCGCCGGAGGCAAATCAAGCCTCTCCGACGCTTGACGAGCGGGGGTCCGGGGGCCGGCCCCCGGCAGCGGCGCCGCAGCGGTGCGTCCAGCCTCGCCGGGGCGGAGCCCAGGGGGCTCAGCCGAGGCTGAACGCGCCCTCGGGCGGTGGCGGTGAGGCCACCGCGTCCGGGTCGGACACAGGCCGCGCCCCCCGCATGAACCGCGCCAGCGGATCTCCATGCTCCACCCGCGCCGGAAAGGCGTCACCCGCGCACCGCCGAGCCAGCGCAGCCACCGGCAGCCCGCCGTCCGAAGCCAGCAGCACGGCATTGCCGAACCGCCGCCCCCGCAGCACCGCCGGCTCCGCGAGCAGCGCGAGCTCCCCGAACACCGCCCCGAAGTTGGCCAGCTGCGCCCGCAGGAAGTCGAACGGCGCCCCGTCGGCCAGATTCGCCGCGTACAGCCCGCCGGGCCGCAGCACCCGCGCCGCCTCCCGCGCGTACTCCACCGACGTCAGCTGCGCCGGCACCCGCGATCCGCCGAACACGTCGGCCACGACCACGTCCGCACTCCCCGCCGGCGCCGCCTCCAGCCAGGCCCGTGCGTCGGCGGCATGCACCGCGACCCCGGCCCCCTCGGGCAGCGGCAGGTGCTCCGCGACCAGCTCCACCAGCCCCGCGTCGAATTCCACCACCGTCTGCCGGGAGCCCGGCCGGGTCGCCGCCGCGTACCGCGGCAGGGTCAGCGCGCCGCCTCCCAGGTGCAGGAGGTCCAGCGGAAGCCCCGGATCCGCCGCGCAGTCCAGGACGTGCGCGAGGCGGCGTACGTACTCGAACTCCAGGTGCTCGGGGTCGTCGAGGTCCACGTACGACTGCGGCGCCCCGTCGACGGTCAGCAGCCAGGCCCGCTCCCGGTCCACGTCCGGCATCAGCTTGGCGGTGCCCTGGCCCACGTCCCGGATCACCGGGATCTGTTCGTCGCTCACCCCACCATTGTCAGGCCGACCAGACGGCCGCCGCCTCGGCCGCGTGCTCCGCGGCCTGCGCGAGCCCGGCGCGCGCCGCCGGGTCCCGCCGCGCCGGGTCCAGGACGTTGCGCCCGAAGGCCTTGCGGGCCTGCGCGGACGGGGTGATGAGCAGCACCTTCGCACCCGCCTCCCGCAGCCGCGCCGCCTGGGCGCCGGGCGAGGGGACCAGCCCGGAGCCCATCGCGATCGGCGCCAGGATCACCACCCGGTCGTACCCGGCGGCCAGGTCCGCGTTGGTCGCCGAGCGGACCCCGCCGTCGATGAACCGGCGCCCGTTGACCGACACCGGCGGCCACACCCCCGGCACCGCGCAGCTCGCCGAGACCGCGTCGACCAGCCCCGCGCCGCTCTCCCGGTCGAAGTCGGCCGGCTCACCGCTGACCGCGTCCACGGCGGTGACGACGAACCTGCGCTCGGGCCACTCGCGCGAGACGAGCCGGGCCTCCAGCACCTTGCGCCGCTCCGCCTCCTCGCCCGTGTCCGCGGCCAGCGCGAGCGCACCCACCCGCCTGCGATAGGAGAGGGCGTCGCGCGAGCGCACCATCGCGACCGCGTAGCGGGCGATGAGCCCCGCGCCGAGCCTGGCCGCGCTCTCCCCTGCCGGGTCGCCGAGCTGGCGCTCGTACAGCTCCCGCGGGGTGAGGAGTCCGGAGGTGAGCTGGGCGCCGACGACGGAGCCCGCCGAGGTGCCGACGACGAGGTCCGCGGTGGTGAGGTCCACGCCGGCCCGGGCGAGCCCGTACAGCATCCCGGACTCCCAGCCGACGCCGGTGAGCCCTCCGCCGCCGAGCACCAGTGCCGTGTCGCCGCCCATCTCCGCCCGCCCTCTCCGTACGCCGTTGGTGACGGCAGTCTGCCGCAGCGGGACTGCCGTCACCAGGGAGGGGCCGGGTCGGGCCGTCGGCCGGTCAGCCGAGGACGGCCGTCACCGTCCCCGCGCCGACCGTCCGCCCGCCCTCGCGGATCGCGAAGCCGAGCCCCGACTCCAGCGGGACGTCCCGTCCGAGCTCGACCGTCATCGTGACGGTCTCCCCCGGCCGGGCCACGCCGGCCTCGCCCAGGTCCACGTCCCCCACCACGTCGGCGGTGCGGATGTAGAACTGCGGCCGGTACCCGGTGGCGACCGGCGTGCTCCGCCCGCCCTCCCGCGCCGACAGGACGTACACCTGCGCCGTGAAGCGCCGCTTCGGCGTCACGCTGCCGGGAGCGGCCACCACGTGGCCTCGGCGCACCCCGTCGCGCGGCACCCCGCGCAGCAGCAGCGCGACGTTGTCCCCGGCCTCGGCGGACTCCATCGGCTTGCCGAAGGTCTCCAGCCCGGTGACGACGGTCTCGACTGCCTCGCCGTCGCCGCCGAGCACGCTCACGCGGTCGCCGAGGCGTACGCCTCCGCGCTCGACGGCGCCGGTCACGACGGTCCCGCGCCCGGTGATGGTCAGCACGTTCTCCACCGGCAGCAGGAACGGCGCGTCGGTGTAGCGCACCGGCATCGGCACGTACGTGTCCACCGCGTCCAGCAGCGCCTCGATCGCCCCGGTCCACCGCGGGTCGCCCTCCAGCGCCCCGAGCCCGGAGACCCGTACGACCGGCGCGCCGTCACCGCCGTAGCCGTGCGCGGTGAGCAGCTCGCGGACCTCCAGCTCGACCAGGTCGGTCAGCTCGGGGTCCCCGGCGTCGGCCTTGTTCAGGGCGACGACGATGTGGTCGACGCCGACCTGCCGGGCGAGGAGCACGTGCTCGGCGGTCTGCGGCATGACCCCGTCGAGCGCGGAGACGACGAGGATCGCCCCGTCGAGCTGCGCGGCCCCGGTGACCATGTTCTTGATGTAGTCGGCGTGCCCGGGCATGTCGACGTGGGCGTAGTGGCGGGTGTCCGTCTCGTACTCGACGTGCGTGAGGTTGATGGTGATCCCGCGCCGCGCCTCCTCGGGGGCCCGGTCGATCCGGTCGAAGGGCACGAAGGAGGCGCCCCCGCGCTCGGCGAGGACCTTGGTGATGGCGGCGGTGAGGGTGGTCTTGCCGTGGTCGACGTGACCCATGGTGCCGATGTTGAGGTGCGGCTTGGTCCGCACGAAGGCCGTCTTGGCCATGATGATTTCCCGTGCTCGAAGCTGGAACGGGACCCCTGAACCGAGCCGACCCTCCCCCTGCGGGGTCCGCCGGACGATCCGGGAAGGGTCAGCTTCGTGCGCCGTCGAATGCGGCGAAGGCGAATGCCTCGAAGGAGGTCGCGGCAGCCTTCGGCGCGTCCGCGACTGCGGACGGCGCTGCGGGGAAGGCGAACCGGAACATGGCCCTGATCCTGCCCGACCGCTCCCGGCCCGTCGACTGAATTTCGGTGCGCCCGGGGGTCCTTGGGCGCCCTCGCCCGACTGCCGGGCCGGCCGGGGCACGTTCCGGGGCCGCCTCGCGTTGGTTGGGATGAGGCCTGGATTACGGCGGGACGCCGCATACGTCGGCTAGTCTCCCGGGATGTCCCTCCTCCTGGCGCCGTGGACCCGGCTGTCGCTGCTCGTCGTGCTGCTCGTGGCGGCCGGCGTGTGCGTGCTGCTGTACGAGCCCCAGCGTCTGCTGTCGGAGGGCTGGCCCCCGGGCCTCCCGGTCGGCACGGCGGTCCTGCTCTTCGCCGTCGCGTACGGCGTGTGCGCCGCGGCCTTCGTGCCGCGCCCGCTGCTCAATCTGGCCGCGGGAGCCGTCTTCGGCACGCAGTTCGGCCTGGTCGCGGCGGTCGGCGGCACCGTGCTCGGCGCCGGGATCGCCTTCGGCCTCGGGCGGGTCATGGGCCAGGAGGCGCTGCGCCCCCATCTGCGCGGCCGCTGGCTGCAGGCGGCCGACGGGCAGCTCAGCCGGCACGGATTCCGCTCGATGCTCGCCGTGCGGCTCTTCCCCGGTGTGCCCTTCGTCGTGGCCAACTACTGCGCCGCGGTGTCCCGCTGCGGCTGGGTCCCCTTCCTCTCCGCGACGGCGCTCGGTGTCGTCCCGAACACCGCGGCGTACGTGATCGCGGGGGCCAACGCCTCCTCCCCGGGATCGCCCGCCTTCCTCGTCTCGTTCGGCTTCATCGTCGTCTCCGTGGTGGCCGCCGGGGCCGTCGCGTGGCGCAAGCGGCACCGGCTCGCACCGCCCCGGATCCACGAAGCACCGTACGAACAGACCCCCCAGCACCCCCCAGTGGTCACCGGCGCTTCGCACGGGCCCTAGCATCGGACCCGAACTGCCCGACGATCACAAGGACGAGCGCACCCCGACATGAGCTGGTTCGAATCCCTAATCCTCGGTCTCGTCCAGGGGCTTACGGAGTTCCTCCCGATCTCCTCCAGCGCCCACCTGCGGCTGACCGCGGTGTTCGCCGGCTGGCACGACCCGGGAGCGGCCTTCACCGCCATCACCCAGATCGGCACCGAGGCGGCCGTGCTGATCTACTTCCGCAAGGACATCGCGCGGATCGTCTCCACCTGGTTCCGCTCGCTGTTCACCAAGGCGCTGCGCTCCGAGCAGGACGCCAAGATGGGCTGGCTGGTCATCGTCGGCTCGATCCCGATCGGTGTTCTCGGCCTGGTGTTCAAGGACGCGATCGTGGGCCCGGCCCGCAACCTGTGGCTGACCGCCACCACCCTCGTCGTGATGGGCGTCGTGCTCGGCGTGGCCGACCGGCTGGCCGCACGCGACGAGGAGGGCGGCCGCCATCGCGCGGTCCGCGAGCGCAAGACACTCAAGGAACTGGGCGTCAAGGACGGCCTGATCTTCGGCATCTGCCAGGCCATGGCCCTGATCCCGGGCGTCTCCCGGTCCGGCGCGACGATCTCCGGCGGCCTGCTGCTCGGCTTCACGCGCGAGGCGGCGGCCCGCTACTCCTTCCTGCTCGCCATCCCGGCGGTGCTGGCCTCGGGCGCGTTCGAGATCAAGGACGTGGTCGAGAGCCCCGGCCACATCTCGTGGGGGCCGACGATCTTCGCGACGGTCATCGCCTTCTTCGTCGGGTACGCGGTCATCGCGTGGTTCATGAAGTTCATCTCCAGCAAGAGCTTCATGCCCTTCGTGATCTACCGGATCGCGCTCGGCATCGCCCTGTACGTGCTGCTCGGCACGGACGTGCTGGAGGCGGAGGCCGGCGCGTCCGGCTCGTAGGCGGGCCCGCCTCACCGCTTCACGTGAACCGGAGGCCGCTCGGGAACGTTCCCGGGCGGCCTCCACGTCGTTGTGCCTGGAGAGACCTGAAGGCGAGAAGCAGGGGGTGTCCCATGCGTCGGGTGGTTCTGGAGCGTTTTCCGGCCGGAAGTCCGCGGGGAAGCTGGCCCGCCGAGGAGTACGCGGCGCAGCGCCTGCGCGAGGGCGTGCCGGCCGAGGTGGTGATGGACCTGGACAGCGACGCGTTCCTCGTCGTGGTCCGGCAGCGGGAGGTCCATCCCCGTCACTGACCGGCCGCGGGAGGATCCGGCCGCCGGAAGATCCTGTCGGCGCACGCCCCTTGGCCTCGTGCCCCCGCAGCCCCACACTGTCCCGATGACGCAGCGTGTGGACCTCGCCACGGTCATGGACCGGCTGGCGATCGACGAGGTGGTCACGGGGTACGCGGTGGCCGTCGACGACGGCGACTGGGCGGCATACCGCGCCCTGTTCACCGCGTACGGGCGGGCCGACTACCGCTCGGCGGGCGGCATCGAGGGCCCCGCCGGGGAGGTGGCGGACTGGCTCGCGGAGACCATGAAGCTCTTCCCCGTGCGTCAGCACCTCGTCGTCAACCGGCTGATCCGGCTGGAGGACCAGGGCGGTTCGCCCGGCGACGGCGCGGAGGTCCGGGCGGATTTCCTCAATCCGATGAGGCTGGCGGGGCCTGAGTTCGACGGGACGGTCACCGCGCCCAACTTCGTCGCGGCCGGCCGCTACACCTTCGCGCTGGCCCGCACCCGCGACGGCTGGCGCCTCACCCGCGTCACGGTGCACGAGAAGTGGCGGCACATGTCCGCCTGAGTCCACGGGCCGGGCCCGGGCTCTGGTCAGACTGCGGCTGCGCCGCGGGCCGGCACTGCCACACTGGAAGCGGAGGCGCGCCATGGTCTCGATGCGGAGCGGACGGTTCCCGCGGTGGCGCGGGCCGGCCGCGGTCGCCGTCGGCGCCCTGCCCGCGCTCGCCTTCCCCGCCCCCGCGCTCTGGTGGTTCTCGTACGTCGCCCTCGTGCCCTGGATGCTGCTGCTGAGGTCGGCTCCCACCGGGCGGAGGGCGGCGCTGGAGGGCTGGCTCGGCGGCGCGGGCTTCATCGTGGCCGTCCACCACTGGCTGCTGCCCAGTCTGCACGTGTTCCTGGTGCCGGTGGCCGCGCTGCTGGGCGTGCTGTGGATCCCCTTCGCGCTGCTGGTACGCGAGTTGCTCGGCGGACGCCCGGCCGCGGGCCGGGCGGGCGCGGCGCTGGTCCTCGTACCGGCGGGATGGCTGCTGTCGGAGCTGGCGCGGTCCTGGCAGGGGCTGGGCGGGCCGTGGGGGCTGCTGGGGGCGAGCCAGTGGCAGGTGCCGCCGGCGCTGCGGCTGGCCTCGGTGGGCGGGGTGTGGCTGGTGAGCCTGCTGGTGGTGGCGGTGAACTGCGCCCTGGTGCTGCTGATCACCGTCCCCGGGGCGCGGGTCCCGGCGGTGGCCGGAATGACGGGGTGCGCGGTGCTGACGGGGGTGGTGTGGCTGTGGGTGCCCCGCCCCGAGGTGTCGGGCGTCCTGCGCGTGGCCGTCGTCCAGCCCGGGGTGGTGGCGGAGGGCGCCGACGGCACCTCGGGCCCGGAGCGGCGGTTCGCGACCGGGGAGCGGCTCACGCGGACGCTGGCCGGGCAGCCGGTCGACCTGGTGGTGTGGGGCGAGAGCAGTGTGGGCGAGGACCTGGCGGCCCGGCCGGACCTGGCGCGCCGGCTGGCCTCGCTGTCCGCGGAGGTCGGGGCTCCGCTGCTGGTCAACGTGGACGCGCGGGGGTCGGACGGCCCCGGGATCCGCAAGAGCGCGGTGCTCGTCGGCGCCGCGGGTCCGACCGGGGACCGGTACGACAAGATGCGGCTGGTGCCCTTCGGCGAGTACGTACCGGCGCGGTCCCTGCTGGGCTGGGCCACCTCGGTGGGCAAGGCGGCCGGCGAGGACCGCGTGCCCGGCACAACCCCGGTGGTCATGAACCTGCCGGCCCGCCCGGACGGCCGGCCCGGGATCCGCCTCGGCCCGCTGGTCTGCTTCGAGTCGGCCTTCCCCGACATGAGCCGGCACCTGACCCGCCGAGGGGCCGACCTCATCGTCGCCCAGTCGGCGACCTCCACCTTCCAGCACAGCTGGGCCCCGGCTCAGCACGCCTCGCTGGCGGCGCTGCGCGCGGCCGAGGACGGCCGCCCGGTCGTGCACGCCACCCTCACCGGCATCAGCGCGGTGCGCGGACCGTCCGGGGAGCGGATCGGGGCCGACATGCCCACGTCCGCGAGCACGGCGGCGGTGTACGAGGTCCCGCTCGCCCGGGGCACCACCCTCTACGTCCGGTACGGGGACTGGCCGGTCGCGGCGGCCCTCGCAGCGCTGGCGGCCTACTGCGCGGTGGCGGGCGTCCGTACGCTCAGGAGGCCTGCTCCAGAGCCGAGCCCACCACCCGCTCGCACAGCTCGTGGGTGAGCAGCGCGTCCCGCGCGCTGAGGGTCTTGCCCGCGGCCACGGCCTCCAGGAAGTGGTCCACGACCTGCTCGATGCCGCGCTGGCGGGCGACCGACACCCAGTCCCCGCGGCGCCGCACGGTGGGCTGGCCCTTGTGGTCGATGATCTCGGCGAGGTTGACCACCTGGCGCTTGGTGTCCTGCCCGGACACCTCCAGGATCTCCTCGGTGGAACCGGACAGCCGGTTCATGATGCCGAGCGCGGTGAAGCTGGCGCCGGACATCTGGAGCACCACCTGGTGCATCAGCCCCTCGCGCACCACGGCCCGCACGTCGATGTGGTCGGCCTCGCCGGGGAGCAGGAAGCGCAGGGTGTCGACGACGTGGATGAAGTCGTCCAGGACCAGCGTGCGGGGGTCCTCGGGGAGCCCGACGCGGTTCTTCTGCATGATGATCAGGTCGCGCGGGTGGTCGGCGCACTGTACGTAGCCGGGCGCGTGGCGCCGGTTGAAGCCGACGGCGAGGGAGATCCCGTGCTCCTCGGCCAGTTCCACCAGCCGCAGAGAGTCGGCGTACTCGTAGGCGAGCGGCTTGTCCACGTAGGTCGGCACGCCTGCCTCCAGCAGCCGCGCGACGATCTCGGGGTGCGCCTCGGTCGGGGCGTGCACGAAGGCCGCGTCGAGTCCCTGGTCGAGCAGCGCGTCGAGATCGGTGTGCCGGCGCGCGGCCGGGATGTGGTGGAAGGCGCCGACCCGCTCCAGCGTGGCGGGCGTACGCGTCTGCAGGTGCAGCTCGACTCCCGGGCGGGTGGTGAGGACGGGCAGGTACGCCTTCTGCGCGATGTCGCCGAGTCCGATGCAGCCGACCTTCACCGGGGCCTCCTGGTGTGTTCCTTGTGGGATGCCCGCAGCTTAATCCCTGGTGGCGCAGGCCCGGTTCGCCGAGGATGACCCCCATGACCACCCCTTCCGGATCACATCGCTACGAGCCCTCCACCACCGCCGACGAGCGCGAGATGCTCGACGGCTGGCTCGACTACCACCGCGCCACCCTCGCCTGGAAGTGCGAGGGCCTCCAGGACGAGCAGCTGCGCCGTACCCCGCTCGCACCCTCCGAACTGAGCCTGCTGGGCCTCGTACGGCACATGGCGGAGGTGGAGCGGTACTGGTTCCGGGAGATCATGCTCGGCGAGGACCTGCCCGAGCTGTACTCCACGCGCGAGGACGTGGACGGCGACTTCCACTTCACCGACGAGGACACCTGGGCCCAGGCGGAGCAGGTGTGGCAGACCGAGGTCGAGCTGGCCCGGCGGGCCGCGGCGGGCCGGCCGCTGGACCTGGTGTCGCAGGCCGAGAGCCACCACCGGGGCGAGGTCTTCAGCCTGCGCTGGGTCTACACGCACATGATCGAGGAGTACGCGCGCCACAACGGCCACGCGGACCTCCTGCGCGAGCACCTCGACGGCGCCACCGGCGAATAGCGGTCGCCCGTCACCCGTGCGGGGTGAATATGGGCCCAGGGTTTTCACAACGCGGTCCTCGCCCAGCAGAGTTGCGCGAGTGCATCCAACCCGAACCACGACAACGCTGCTGCTCGGAGTCGCCTGTGCCGTCTCGGCCGTCTCCGGCTGTGTGAATGTGAGCCCCGGCCCGGTGCAGCCGGCGGGGGCCCCGGCTTCCGGGGTCCCGCCGCACCACGAGCCGCGCGGCGGGCCGGGAGTCGCCCCGGTCGTCGTCCGGGCGCCCGCGCTGGAGGCGCTGGAGGCGGTGCCGGAGCGGCCCGCCCGGCCCGCGGCCGCCGCCTCGGCCGCCGCCGCGGCGCCGGGATCCGCGGAGCGCGCCGCGCGGGAAGCCCCCGGCGGGCCCGTGGAGGCGGCGCCGCCGGTTCCGGACATCCCGGAGCCCCGGAAGCCCGCCGAGGCGGCCTCCGGCCGGTCGGCGGGGCGCCCGGACGGCTCCGGGCCCGACGCGAAGGCCGGGCGCGAGCTGATGGAGGAGCTGCCGGTGCGGCCCGCCGACGTGTGCGCGCTGGGCCGCCGGCACGGGCGGTGGAACCCGGACAGCCCGGAGGCCCGCATCTGCGCGGGCGTCCAGGGGAACTGACCGGTTCGACGCCTTACGGGTTCGCCGACTCACGGGGACTGCTCCGGGAACGGCCGGGGCCCCCCGCCCGGTTCCACGGCCAGGCGCCGCTCCAGCCCGGCGATGGCGGCCCGTACGCCGTTCCCGTACCCGTCGTCGGGCAGTGCGCCGGTGGCCGCGCGGGCCCGCGCCAGGTGGATCCGCGCCGCCTCCGGCCGCTGGAGCTTGACGTAGTCGGCGGCCAGGCTCAGGTGCAGGGACGGGTAGAACGCCAGCATCGCGGGCCCCGGACCGGGCCCGGGCCCGTCCTCCAGCGCCTGCGCGGCGGTCAGTGCCCGCAGGTCCCAGGCCAGCTCGTCGGCGGGGTCGTCCTGGGCGTCGGCCATGTAGTGGGCCAGGGTGCACCGGTGCAGGGAGTCGCCCTCCTCGCCGATCTCGGACCAGATCTCGCCGAGCCGGTTGCGGGCCTCCTCGCGGTCACCGGCGTGCAGCAGGATGACCGCCTGGCCGATCCTGGTCATGACGGCGTCCTCCGACGCCTCCTGCTGCTCCGTCACGGCGGCCTCCGGCTCGCTCCTGCCAGACCTGCACCGGTCTGATCGTCAAGAAGCTAGCCGGAGGCACCGGCATTGGCGCCGAGGCGCGGGGCTTCGTCAGCCGAGGTCCGGGATCCGCCAGTCGATCGGCTCATGGCCCTGGGCGGCGATGGCCTCGTTGATCTGCGTGAAGGGCCGGGAGCCGAAGAACTTCTTGGCCGAGAGCGGCGAGGGGTGGGCGCCCTTGACGATCACGTGCCGCTCCTCGTCGATGAGCGGGATCTTCTTCTGGGCGTAGGCCCCCCAGAGCACGAAGACGGCCGGGTCGGGACGCTCGGACACCGCGCGGATCACGGCGTCGGTGAACTTCTCCCAACCCTTGCCCTTGTGCGAGTTGGGCTCCGCCTCGCGGACGGTGAGCACCGCGTTGAGCAGCAGGACGCCCTGCCGGGCCCAGGGCATCAGGTAGCCGTTGTCCGGGATGGGCAGGCCCAGCTCCTCCTTCATCTCCTTGTAGATGTTGCGGAGCGAGGGCGGGGTCTTGACCCCGGGCTGGACGGAGAAGCACAGGCCGTGGCCCTGGCCGGCGCCGTGGTAGGGGTCCTGGCCGAGGACCAGCACCTTCACCTCGTCGAAGGGTGTGGCCTCCAGGGCCGCGAAGACCTGCTCGCGGGGCGGGTAGACCGGCCCGTTCGCCCGCTCCTTCTCGACGAACTCGGTGAGTTCCCTGAAGTAGGGCTGGTCCAGCTCCCCGCCGAGGACGGGGAGCCAGGACTCGGGCAGCATCTGGGTCACGGCGACAACCTCCGGTACAAGTTCGGTTCAACTGATGAAGAACCTACCGGTGGCCACTGACAACGCCTCGGCCGCTACCAGCTGGTCTTGCGGTACAGCTCCCACATCTGCATGGCGGTCTGCGGGTCGAGCGCCCGCTCGGCGCCCGCGATGTCCTCGCGCGCGGCGACGTAGAGCTTGCCCTGCCACAGCGGCAGCAGCCGGACGTCCTCGGCGAAGATCTGCTGCGCCTGCTCGAACTCGTGGACACCGGCGGCGCGGTCGCTCTCGCGGCGGGACTTGGGCAGCAGCTCGTTGAGGATCTGGGTCTGCTCGTACGGGGTGCCGACCGCGTTCTCCTTGCCGACGAACGGCGCGATGAAGTTGTCCGGGTCCGGGAAGTCGGGGAACCAGCCGCGGCCGAAGACCGGGTACTCCTGGTTCTTGTAGCCGTCCTGGAAGGCCTTCCAGGGCTGGCTGCGCAGGGTGATCTTGAAGAGCAGGCTCTCGTCCAGCTGCCGCTTGAGCTCGGTGAACTCGTCGGCCGTGGAGGAGCCGTAGCGGTCCGTGGTGTACCAGAAGGTCAGCTCGACCGGCTGCGTGATGCCGGCGTCCTTGAGGATCTTCTGGGCCTTCTTGACGTCCGCGTGGCCGTACTTGTCGTAGTAGGGCGTCTTGTGGCCGACGACCCCCTTCGGGACCATCGAGTACAGCGGCTCGGCGGTGCCCTGGTAGACCTTGGAGACGAGCGCACCGCGGTCGATGGTCTGCGCGATGGCCTGGCGCACCGCGAGCTTGTTGACCTGCGGGTCCTTGGGGTTGAAGACCAGGTAGCGGATCTCGGCGCCGACGTTCTCGACGACCTGGACGCCCGCCGCGTGCGCCTCGGGGGTCTGCAGGTCCCGGATCTCCGCGGCCGACAGGCCTCGGTAGGTGGCGTCGATCTCCTTCGCCTTGAGCGCGGAGACCATCTTCTGGGAGTCGGCGAAGTAGCGGATGGTGACCGAGTTGTTCCGGCGGTTCGCGAAGCCCGTGTAGCTCTCGTTGCGGCCCAGGACGGCCTCGGAGCCCTCCTTGTACGAGTCGAGGACGTACGGGCCGGAGCCGGTGATCTTGCCGTCCTCGCGGAGCTTGTTCGCCGGGTACTCCTTGGGCGCGACCAGCGAGGCGGCCGGCGAGCCGAGGACGTACGGGAAGGTGGCGTCCGAGGTCTTCAGCATGAAGACGACCGTCAGCGGGTCCGGGGTCTCGATCTTGTCGAGGCTGCCGAAGAGGTCCTTGGGGCCGACGTTGGAGCCGATGGTCTTGATCCGGTCCAGGGAGTGCTTGACCGCCTTGGAGTCGAGCGGCTCCCCGTTGGAGAACTTCAGGCCCTTGCGCAGGGTACATCGGTACGACTGGCTGCCCGAGTCCGTGAACTCGCAGCTCTGGGCGGCGTCCGGCTGGGGCTTGGTCGCGCCGGTGGGGAAGGCCAGGAGCGTCTGGTAGACGTTCCGGTACAGCTCCCAGGAGCCGTCCCATGCCGCGGCGGGATCGAGGGTGCTCGGGGCGCTCGTCGTGCCGACGACGATCGGCTTCGCGTCGTCGGCGCCGTCGTCCGACAGCAGGCCGCAACCGGCGAGCAGGGATATGGACGCAAGGGCCGCAGTGATCCGCAGGCATCTGGTCCGGTTGAACACGTGCACGCTCCTCGATCAGCCAGGGGTGCGGCAGACCCTACCGCAGTGCCCCACGAAACCAAGGGGTATGTTTCGTGGGGCACTTGACCGGTTACGTGCATATTCGGCACGCATTTGCCCCCCTCTCGGAGGCAAAAACGCCCGGTTATCGGTCAGTGGACTCCGGCATTGAGGAACATTCCTCCGTCAATAACGAGCGTTTGACCGGTAATCCATTCCGCTTGTGCGGATGTGAGGAACGCGGCGGCCCCTCCGATGTCCTCCGGAACGCCCAGCCGGCCGAGCGGATAGGCGGCCGCGGCCTCCTGCTCCCGGCCCTCGTAGAGCGCCTGCGCGAACTTGGTCTTGACCACCGCGGGGGCGATCGCGTTGACCCGGACCCCGGGGGCCATCTCGTGGGCGAGCTGGAGGGTGAGGTTGACCATGGCGGCCTTGCTCATCCCGTACGCGCCGATGAAGGGCGAGGCGGAGACGCCCGCGATCGAGGCGATGTTCACGATCGCCCCGCCGTTCTCCTTCTGCCAGGCGTGCCAGGTCCGCTGGGCGAAGCCGAGCGCCGAGATCACGTTGGTCTCGAAGACCTTGCGCGCGACCCCGAGGTCCAGGTCCGCGATCGGACCGAAGACGGGATTGGTGCCGGCGTTGTTGATCAGGAAGTCGACGCGGCCGAAGGCCTCCATCGTCCGCTCGACGGCGACGGCCTGGTGTTCCTCGTCGTGGGCCTTGCCGGCGACGCCGATCACCCGGTCCGAGCCGAGCCGCTCGACGGCCTCCTTGAGGGCCTCCTCGTTGCGCCCGGTGATGCAGAGCCGGTCGCCGCGGGCGACCAGCGCCTCGGCGATGCCGAAGCCGATGCCCCGGCTCGCCCCGGTGATCAGCGCGACCTTGCCGCTGTCGATGCCGCTTTCCTTGCTGTCCGTCATGGCCTACGCCCTGCCTCTCGTGAAGCTCGTCAGTTGAGCGGGCCGCCGGCCACGTACATGACCTGGCCGGAGACGAAGCCGGCCGCGTCGCCCGTGAAGAAGGCGATCGCGTTGGCGATGTCATCCGGGCGGCCCACGCGCTGCACGGGGATCTGGGTGGCGGCGGCCGCCTGGAAGTCCTCGAAGCCCATGCCGACGCGGGCGGCGGTCTGGGCGGTCATCTCGGTGACGATGAAGCCGGGGGCGACGGCGTTGGCGGTGACGCCGAACTTGCCGAGCTCGATGGCCAGCGTCTTGGTGAAGCCCTGCAAACCGGCCTTGGCAGCGGAGTAGTTGACCTGGCCCCGGTTGCCGAGCGCCGAGCTGCTGGAGAGGTTCACGATGCGGCCGAACTTGGCCTCCACCATGTACTTCTGACAGGCCTTCGACATCAGGAAGGCGCCGCGCAGGTGCACGTTCATGACCGTGTCCCAGTCGGTCTCGCTCATCTTGAAGAGCAGGTTGTCGCGCAGCACGCCCGCGTTGTTGACCAGGATGGTCGGGGCGCCGAGCTCGCTCGCGACGCGCGCGACGGCGGCCTCCACCTGCGCGCCGTCGGAGACGTCGCAGCCGACCGCCAGGGCCTTGCCGCCGACCGCGGTGATCGCCTCGACGGTGTCCTTGCAGGCGGCCTCGTCGAGGTCGAGTACGGCGACGGCCCGACCTTCGGCGGCCAGGCGCACGGCGGTGGCCGCGCCGATGCCCCGGGCCGCCCCGGTCACGATCGCGACGCGCTGCTCGGTGGTGGACATGCTGGATCTCCTCGCCCTTGAGAGACGGCCGCCCAGAGGTGAGCAACCGCTTAGTAGCTTCAGCTGAGGAGACGCTAGGATCCCTGGCACCCGGTGTCAACGCCCACCGGTGCGACCCCCGGTCAGCGCACCAACAGGTCCAGCAGCCGCTCCACCTCCACGGCGGGATCGGCCGTCAGGCCGGTGTGCACCGGCCCCGGCTGCACCACCGTGCTCCGCGGCGCGATCAGCCACCGGAACCGCCGCCCCGCGTCATCGCCCGCCGCCTGACCGGCGGAATCACCGCCCGCGCACACACCCTCGACCCCGCGCAGCGCCGCCCGCACCCCGGCCACGTCGGCCCCGGGATCCAGGGCGAGGAGCTTCGCCTCGTCGAGATGGGTGCGCGCGGCCACGTACGAACGCGCCCGGCAGTAGACGATCACGCCGGCGTTGAAACACTCGCCGCGCTCCATCCGGGGCACCACACGCACCAGCGCGTACTCGAACACGTCCCGCTTGGTCACTCGTTGTCGCTCTTCTTCTTGTGGGGCAGGGGGGCGAGGCGCGCGGCGAGCCAGCCCGGCGGACCGGACCGCTGCTTGACCTCGGCCTCCATGGTGATCCTCTCGTGGATCGTGGCCGCGCGCGGCAGCAGCGCCTCCACATAGGCGCGCCGCAGTGCGTCGGTGGAGTCGAAGCCGGGCTCGTCGACGAGCCATTCGTCGGGGACGTCGGCCGCGACTTCGGTGAGGAGCTCCTCGGTCACCAGCGGCGCGAGCGAGGCCGCCGCGGCCTCGATGTCCGGGCCCACGGGGGCCAGTACGTGGTCGGAGGCGTTGTACGGCTTGGCCGCCGCGGCCTCGGCGGTGGGCCAGTTGTGGTGCCAGATCATCGTGGCGCCGTGGTCGATGAGCCAGACGTCCCCGTGCCAGACCAGCATGTTGGGGTTGCGCCAGGACCGGTCCACGTTGTTGATCAGGGCGTCGAACCAGACCACGCGCCCCGCCTCGACGGGGTCCACCCGGTAGGCGAGCGGGTCGAAGCCGATCGATCCGGGCAGGTAGTCCATGCCCAGGTTCAGCCCGCCGCTGGCCTTGAGCAGCTCCTGCACCTCCTGGTCGGGCTCGCCGAGCCCGATGACGGGGTCGAGCTGCATCTGCACCAGCCGTGGGACCCGCAGGCCCAGCCGCTGGGCGAGGCGCCCGCAGATGACTTCGGCGACGAGGGTCTTGCGGCCCTGGCCGGCTCCGGTGAATTTCATGACGTAGGTACCGAGGTCGTCGGCCTCGACGATTCCCGGGAGCGAGCCGCCCTCACGCAGGGGCGTGACGTAGCGGGTCGCGATCACTTCGGACAGCATCCGCCCAGGTTACGGGGGTCAGGGCGCGGGAGCCCACTGCTTAAGCAGGGCTTCGGCCGTGGTGACGGCCGCGACCAGCGCGAGGGAGTTGCGGATCACCTCGGCGGTACAGGAGGCGGGCACTCCGGCGATGGCGTCGGCCGGGACGACGACCTGGTAGCCGAGGTTCACGGCGTCGAAGACGGTGTTCGGGATCGCGATGTTGGAGGAGACCCCGGTGACGACGAGGGTGCGGATGCCGAGGTTGCGCAGCAGGGCGTCCAGGTCGGTGCCGGCCATCGGGGAGAGCCCGTGCAGCCGGCGGACGACGAGGTCCCGCCCGTCCACGGTGATGGGGGCCGCGACCTCCACCGCCCTGCTCCCGGTCAGCTGGCGCACGGGCAGCTTCCCGGCGGCCCGGAACAGCCGCGCGTTGCTGTTCGCCCCGAGCCCGTCGGGCCGCCGCTCGGCCACCGCGTGCAGCACCTGCACCCCGGCCCCGCGTGCGGCGTCCACCAGCGCGGCCACCCGCGCCAGCATCCCGGAGTCCCGGGCCTCCTTCGCCAGCTCGGGCAGGGCGCTCTCCTCGCCGACGACGCCGTTCTGGCACTCGACGGTGAGCAGCGCGGTGGTGGCGGGATCGAGATCCTGCATGGCTCCCCCTGGCGTGACGACGGAAGAGCCCGCATGATTCCTGACACACGGTCAGATGTGAAGGGGTGCGGGACGGATGGACGAAGTACGGCAGGGGAACGGGCAGCGGCGAGGACGCCGGATCATGATGACCGACGAGGAAGTGGACGCCTTCCTGCGCGAGCAGCGGACCTGCCGGGTGGCCACGGTCTCCCCCGACGGCCGCCCGCACGTGGGCGCGCTGTGGTTCGCCTGGGACGGCACCTCGCTGTGGCTGTACTCGATCACACGCAGCCGGCGCTGGTCCGACCTGCGCAAGGACCCGCGGATCTCGGTGGTCGTCGACTCCGGCGAGTCCTACGACGAACTGCGCGGCGTGGAGCTGTCCGGCAGCGCCGTCTTCGTGGGCGAGGCCCCGCGCACCGGCGAACCCTGCCCCGAACTGGCCGAAGCGGAGCGGATCTTCCCGGTCAAGAACTTCGGCATCGAGGAGATGCCGCACGACGGGCGGCACGCCTGGATCCGCCTCACCCCCGAGTCGATCGTCTCGTGGGACTTCCGCAAGCTGTAGAGGTGTCAGAGCGCGGCGGCGGCCTGCCGCAGCGACTCGACGGCGGCCCGGATGGAGGGCCTGCGGTCGGCGTCCGCACGCCAGACCGCGTACACGTGGCGGCGTACGGTGTCGCAGACCGGCAGCAGCCGGACCCCGGGCGGCACCGGGCCGCGCCCCAGCTTCGGCGCCACGCACACCCCGAGCCCGGCCTCCACGAAGGCCAGCTGCGTGTGGTGCTCCTCGGCGATGTGGGTGATGCGCGGCTCGACTCCCATACCGCGCAAGGTGAGGACCAGCCACTCGTGACAGAACTGCCCCTCGCGCCAGGAGATCCAGTCGTCGCCCGCGAAATCGGCGAGGGAGATCGCGTCCCGGTCGGCCAGCCGGTGGCCGACCGGGACCGCGATGTCGACGGAGTCGTCCAGCAGGTGCGTCCGGGTGAGTTCGACGGGCACCGGCATGCGCTTGTTGTGCCAGTCGATGGCCAGCGCCAGGTCGAGATCGCCGCGCACGACGGCCGCCATGCTCTCCTCGGGCTCCTGCTCGCGCACCAGCGCCCGCAGGTCCGGATGGTCGTCGCGCAGGGCGGAGAGGGCCTGCGGCAGCAGTCCGCGCATCGCGGTCGGGAAGGCGCCGATGCGCAGCTCGCCGACGGCGCGGCCGCGCTGGGCCTCCACGTCGGCCTGGGCGAGCTCCACCTGGGAGATGATCCGGGCCGCGTGATCGGCGAGCAGCCGGCCGGCGTCGGTGAGCCGGACCCCGCGCCCGTTCTTCGCGAGCAGGGGCTGGCCGACCTCCCGTTCGAGCTTGGCCATCTGCTGGGACACGGCGGAGGTGGTGACGTGGAGCCCGTCGGCCGCGCCGCTGACCGAGCCGTGGCGGGCGAGGGCGTCGAGGGTGCGCAGGCGCTCCAGGTTCAACATGTAAGCGATGCTACGCCGTCACCCAGAGGAAGTCTCGCTTGTCCTACGAAGTTGATACGCGCACAGTAAAGGGCATGAGCGCACCGACCACCTCCCGCCCCACCCTCTCGACCCCCACCCCGTCCTCCGCGAAGACCGCCCGCCGGGGCGTCCTCCTGGACTGGCGCGTCCGCTTCGCGATCCTCTCGGTCATCTGGGGCTTCAGCTTCCTGCTGATCAAGGTGGGCACGGAGGCGTACGCGCCCTTCCAGGTGGCGCTGGGCCGGGTCCTGTTCGGCGCGCTCGCCCTCCTGGCCGTCCTGCTGGTCCGCCGCGAGCCGCTCCCCCGGGGGCTGCGCACCTGGGGCCACCTCGCCGTGGCGGCGCTGCTGCTCAACACCGCCCCGTTCTCGCTCTTCGCGTACGCGGAGCTGAGCATCCCCTCCAGCCTGGCCGGCATCTGCAACGCCACCTCGCCGCTGTGGGGCATGGCGCTCTCCCTTGTCGCCCTGTCCGAGGACCGCCCCACGCGCCGCCGCGTCGCGGGCCTGGGCCTGGGCTTCCTGGGCGTCCTCACGGTGCTCGGCGCGTGGCAGGGCTTCTCGGGGGTCGATGCCAAGGGCACCGCGTTCGCCCTGCTGGCCTCGCTCTGCTACCCCATCGGCTGGATCTACGTCCGCCGCACGCTGGCCGGCACCCCCGGCTCCCCGGTGGCCCTGACCGGCGGCCAGCTGCTCGTCTCCACCCTCCAGCTCACGCTGGTCAGCGGCCTGTTCACGGCCGCCCCCACCTCGTTCCCCCTCTGGCCGACCCTGTCGGTGATCGCCCTGGGCGCCCTGGGCACGGGCATGGCCCTGCAGATGCAGTACGGCCTGGTGGCGGAGATCGGCCCCACCACGGCCCAGATGGTCACGTACTTCATCCCGGTCATCGCCACCACGGCGGGCGTCCTGGTCCTCGGCGAACAGCTCCACTGGAACACCCCGATCGGCGCCGCCATCGTCCTGACCGGCGCCGCCCTCACCCAAACCCGCCCCGGGGTCCGGCGGCCCGCCTGACGACTGCTACGGTCCGGGCGATCACCACGAAGCCCGGGGGCAACCCATGGACATCGGCATCTTCCTGCTGGCCTTGGGCCTGGCCAGCGCGATCCCGGGCGGCTGGATCGCACTGAACGTGCGCGGCTCGGCCGCCTCTCTGGAACGCCGGGCTTCGGCCAACGCGGAGCTGCGGATGCACGCCCGCGGGAGCCTCGGCCCGCCGCCGCGAGTCGCGTCGGCGGGCGTATTCCGCTTCCTCGCCACGGCCGTGGGCCTGGCCGGCTCGGTCCTCACCCTGGCCGGCCTGGCAGAACTCCTCGGCTGACCAAGCCCCGCCGCCACTCGAGGCCCGGGACCCGGGGGCGGATTGAGGCACGGGGCCCGGGGGCAGAGCCCCGATCCCTGAGCCGCACGGCCCCACCCAGCCGCACCACAATCAAGCCCCGCCGGCGCTTGAGGCGCGGGGCCCGGGGCGGAGCACCGGGGCGCGGCGGGGCAGGCCCGCGGTCAGGCGTACCGCGCACCCGCCGCCCCCGGCCGCACCGCCGCGGCCACCGCATCCGCCAGCACCGGCAGATCCGCGGCCGTCAGTTGCGACACCGTCAGCCGAACCCCCGGCTGTGACTCCACCCGGAACCGCGCCCCCGCCGTCACCGCCCACCCGGCGGCCAGCAGCCTCGTCACCACACCCGTCTCGTCGGCCACCGGCACCCACACGTTCAGCCCGCTCCGCCCGTGCGCCGGCACCCCCCGCTCCCGCAGCGCCGCGACCAGCCCGTCGCGGCGTTCCGCGTACGAGCGCGCCACCGCGGCCCGGTCCACGGCGCCGGAGGTCCACAGCTCCACGACCGCGTACTGGAGCAGCCGGCTCACCCATCCCGGCCCCAGCCGCTGCCGCCCCCGCACCCGGTCCAGCGTCACCGCGTCCCCGGTGAGCACCGCCAGCCGCAGGTCCGGCCCGTACGCCTTCGCCGTGGACCGGATCAGCGCCCAGTGCCGGGTCACCCCACTCAGCGGAGCCAGCGGCAGGTCCACGATCCCGTGCCCGTGGTCGTCGTCGATCACCAGCACCCCGGGGTGCCGGCCCAGCAGCTCCCGCAGCTCCGCCGCCCGCCCCGCGCTCACCACGGCCCCGGTGGGGTTCTGCGCCCGCGCAGTGACCACCAGCGCCCGCGCCCCCGCCGCCAGCGCCCGCTCCACCGCCTCCACCCGCGGCCCGTCGTCGTCCACCGCCACCGGCAGCACCCGCAGCCCCAGCGCCGGCACCAGGTCCAGCACGCTGCCCCAGCCCGGATCCTCGACCGCCACCGCGTCGCCCGGCCGCAGGTGCGCCGCCAGCACCCGTTCGATCCCGTCGAGCGCACCCGAGGTCACCGCGATCGGCCCGCCCGGCACCCCGTCCGCGTCGAGATCCGCCCGGGCCAGTCGCGCCAGCTCGGGAACGACCGGGTCCTCCCCGTAGAGCGTCGGCGACGCCGCGTACCGCCGGGCGGCCGCCGCCAGCGCCCCGTCGAGCGAAGGCAGCAGCGCCACATCGGGATTGCCCGCGGTGATGTCCCGTACGCCCGCCGGCACCGCCGTCCGCACCGCGTCCCTCGGCGCGCTCGACGGCCGCGCCCGCACCCGGCTGCCGCGCCGCCCGTCGGTCTCGATGACCCCGCGCTCGCGCAGCGTCCGGTACGCGGCCGCCACCGTGTTGGGGTTCACCCCCAGCTCACCGGCCAGCTCCCGCATCGGCGGCAGCAGCGCCCCCGGTGCGAGCGCACCCGATCCCACACCCGCTTCGACGCTCGCCGCGATCTCGGATGCACGGCGCCCTGCGATCGTATAGTCTCCTAGCACAAACAACATTATGCACTAATGCAATGGAGTCCGCAGTATGACCGCCACGCCTGTCACCGACGCGTACACCCCCACCGACCGCACGGTCCCCACGCGTTCCGCCAAGCGGGCCCACTACGACCGCGAGACGGTGCACTCGATACTCGACCAGGCCTACGTGTGCCACCTCGGTTTCATCCGCGACGGTGCCCCGGTGGTCCTGCCCACCCTCTTCGGACGGGTCGGCGACGCCCTCTACATCCACGGCTCCACCGGCTCCCGCCCCCTCCTCGCGGCCGGCAAGGCCGACCCGGGCCTCGCGGTCTGCGTGACCGTGACCCACGTCGACGGCCTGGTGCTGGCCCGCTCGGCGTTCCACCACTCGATCAACTACCGCTCGGTGGTCGTCCACGGCACCGCCTACCAGGTCACCGACGAGGAGGAGTGCCGGATGGCGCTCGACGCCCTGGTCGACCACGTCGTCCCGGGCCGCTCCGCGGACTCCCGGCCCGCCAACGCCAAGGAGCTCGCGGCCACGGCGGTGATCCGGCTGGACCTGACCGAGGTGTCCGCGAAGATCCGTACGGGCGGCCCGAACGACGACGCCGAGGACATGGACCTGCCCCACTGGGCGGGCGTGGTCCCGGTCGCTCCGGTGTACGGAGCCCCGGAACCCGCCGCGGACCTGGCCCCCGGCATCGCCACCCCGGGCTACCTCGCCGCGCTCTGAGGACGCCGCGCCACGACGGCCCGCCGGTCGGCCGGATCACCGGCCGACCCGGCCGCCGGCCGCCGTGCCTCCGCCGCGATCAGCGCCCCGACCGCCGTCAGCAGCAGTACGGTGCCCAGCACCACGGCGCCGGTAAGCCGCTCCCCGAGCAGCAGGACGGCGATCGCCGCCGCGCTCACCGGCTCGATCAGCATGATCACCGAGACGGTCGCGGCCCGTACGGCGGCGGCCCCGGTGAAGTAGAGCGCGTACGCCAGCGCCGTCGGCACGGTCGCGACGTACACCAGCAGCCAGAGCACCCGCCCGAGCTCGGCGGTGTGCGGCAGCAGCCCCTCGACGGCGGCGAGCGGCAGCAGGCACAGCGTGCCCACCCCGACCGACCAGGCGGTGGTGACGAGGGGATCCCCGCCCGCCCCGCGCCGTCCGAGCCAGCGGGCCCGCAGCGTCATCCCCGCGTACCCGGCGGCAGACAGCAGCGCCCAGCCGACACCGAGCGGGCGCACCTCGCCGCCCCCGCTGCCCAGGACCAGTACGGCCAGCCCGGCCAGCGCCCCCGCGACGGCGGCCACCCCGCCGGCCCCGAGGCGCTCGCGCATCCAGTACCGCGCCCCGAGGGCGATCAGCACGGGCCCGGCTCCGAGCGTGACCACGGTGCCGACCGCGAGGCCGGTCTCGCGCACGGCGGCGAAGTACGCGGACTGGAAGAGCGTGAACATCAGCCCGGTCGCGATCAGGGAGACCGGCGAAGGCCGCACCCGTCCCGCCCCGGGCCGGGGCCGGCGTACGGCGAGCACCCCCAGCAGCACCACGAGCCCGCCCGCGCACCGCCAGAAGGACAGGGCGAGCGGACCGAGGTCACTGGCGAGGAAGAGGAGGGAGGCGGCCGCCCCGGCGGTGCCCCAGGCGGCTCCGGCGACGACGAGGTACAGCAGACTGCGCCCGGCAGTGGGCAAAAGGTTCGACACGAGAAGTCTCCGCGCATGCGTGAAGGATGAAAGAGGCAGGTCATCGCTTCGCGGGCAGCGCGCACCCGCCCGGGAACTCCCCGGGCCGGGTGGATTTCGTGGAGGGGCCGCCCGCGCTAGGCGGCGGGAGGCGGAAGCACGGTCGACGGCATGATCGCCACCCTACGCGGTGGTGGTCTCGCGGTCCAGAACGGCCGGTTCCGCCGGAGCGGGCGCGGCCGGCCGGGAGGACTGCGCGATGAAGGCGCCGCCCAGCACGAGCCCGCCGCCGACGATCTGCCAGGTCGAGAGGTGCTCGCCGAGCAGGATCCAGGCGAGCACGGTGGCGACGACCGCCTCCAGGCAGGCCACCACGCCCGCGACCTGCGGGGACAGCTTGCGCACCGAGACCACGCCGGTCAGGTAGGCGAAGACGGTCGCGATCAGCACCACCCAGCCGAGCAGCACCGGCGCGGGCAGCGTCGTCCCGCCCACGGAGGCCTGCCCCGCCAGCACCTGCCAGTCGATCTCCCACGGCCGGGCGATCACCGTCACCACCAGGGTGCCGACGATCATGCCGTACACGATCACCCCCAGCGGGTCGGGCACGTCGTCCCCGTCGGCTCCCTGGTCGGCGAAGATGAAGTAGAAGGCCTGGCAGCAGGCCGCGGCGATACCGAACAGCACGCCCAGCAGGTCCAGGCTCAGCCCGGCCCAGATCTCGACCACGCAGGCCAGGCCGACGACGGCCACGGCGGCGCCGGCCGCGGCGCCCTTCGTCACTGGCTTGCGCTGCACGAAGCGGATCCAGCCGAGCAGCAGCGCGGGCCCCAGGTACTCCAGCAGGAGGGCCACGCCGACGGGGATCCGGGACAGGGAGGCGAAGTAGAAGGCCTGCACGCCCGCGACGGCGACCAGCCCGAAGCCCGCGAGCAGCGCGGGCTTGCGCCGCACGAGATCGCGGTGGCGCCAGGCCAGCGGGGACAGCACGAGCGCCGCCCCGGCCACCCTGAACCACACCATGTGGAGGGGGTCCAGACCCGCCTCGATCAGCGGCTTCGCCGCCACTCCGGAACCACCGAACGCGAACGCCGAGAGCAGGGCGAGGCCCAGTCCGGCGTTTTTCCCTGACGCTTGCATCGGGCCATCATGACAGGACCGTCACGATCATGACTCCTGTTGAGACGCACCCGACACCGCGCGGCGCGCACCCCGGGATATCTGACTGGTCGTCAGTATTGAATGTTCCGCCCGCCGGGGCTACGTTCCGCCGCACGTACCCGACGAGAAGGGGTGGTCGCATGGCCGAAGTCACCGCGGAATCACGCATCGAGGCGTCCGCCGCGAAGGTCTGGTCCCAGCTGACGGACTGGGACGCGTACGGCCAGTGGAGCATGACCCACACCAATTTCCCGAAGGGCGGCCCGGAGACCCTCGCGGTCGGCTCCACATTCGCGGAGAACATGAAGATGATGGGCTTCCCGGCCGAGGTCGTCTGGACCGTCTCGGAGCTGGAGGACGAGCGCGTCTTCGCCATCACCGGCAAGGGCCCGATGGGCGTGGCCGTCCTCACCCGCTACACCCTGACCCCGGACGGCGGGGCCACCACCGTCCGCATCGACGGCGAGTTCACCGGGGCCGCCGTCTCCCTGATGGCGGGCAAGCTCAAGGACTCGGCCACCGCCGCGCTGAACGAATCGCTCCGCAAGCTGGCCGGCCTGGTCGCCTGACGCCCGCCGCGGAGGCTTCCGTACGCACGACAGCGCGCCCCGCGCACGATGCGCGGGGCGCGCTCTGCTGCGGCGGCCGGCACGCACTCAGTGCTCGTCGGCCAGGATCAGGTAGAGCTTCTTGCGGGCGTCGTTGATGACCGCGAGGGCCTTCTCGCGCTGCTCGGCCGAGCCGGTCTTGAAGACCTGCCCGAAGGCCTCCATCAGGCCGACTCCGGCCGTCCGGATCTCGTGCATCGCCTCGAAGTCGAAGCCGCGCCCGGCGTCGGCCCAGGGGGCGTCCGGGCCGGCCTCGGCCTCGGTGCGGCCCGTGTCGGTGAGCGTGAACAGCTTCTTGCCGCCCTCGCTCGCGCTGGTGATGAGCCCCTCGTCCTCGAGCAGCTGCAGGGTCGGGTAGACCGAGCCGGGGCTGGGCTTCCACGCCCCGCCGCTGCGCTCGCCGATCTCCTGGATCATCTCGTAGCCGTGCATCGGCCGGTCGGCGAGCAGCGCCAGGATCGAGGCGCGCACATCACCCCGCCGGGCCCGGCCGCGCGGTCCGCCGCGGCCACCGCGCCCGCCGAAGGGGCCGCCGCCGAAGCCGGGCCCGAACGGGCCGAAGGCGGCTCGGCGCCCCTTGAACTCCTCCCGACGATCGGGCCCGCAGTGGCCGTGCCCTCGCCCGTGCTCATGTCCGTGCTGTCCGTGTGAACGCATGACCGCGCTCCTTTCGTCACGTTGCCCTTGTTCCATCGGTTGTCCGATGTCTCCACTATCGGTGATCGATCGCGATGCGTCAACGATATATCGGAAACATCTTCAGCGAACAGCATCGAACGACAGCGTCGAACAAGGCCAGTCACCCCGGATTGGCCTTTGTCGGCGCTCGCGAGACGGCCCTACGGTCGGGGGATGCGCATCCGAATCGTCGACGCCTTCACCGACCGCCCCTTCCACGGGAACCCCGCCGGGGTCCTGCTCCTCGAGGACGGGTTCCCCCCGGACGTCTGGCTCCAGCAGGTCGCCTCCGAGGTGAACCTCTCCGAGACCGCCTTCGCGCACCCCCTGCCGCCCGGCGGGGACGCCGACTGGGCGCTGCGCTGGTTCACCCCGGCCGCCGAGGTCGACATGTGCGGCCACGCCACGCTCGCCACCGCACACGTACTGGCTGCCCAGGGCCTCGCCACGGGCCGGATCCGCTTCACCGCGCGGTGCGGCGTCCTCACGGCCGAGAGCGCCGAGGACGGCACGATCACCCTGGACTTCCCGACGTCGTCCCTCACCCCGGTCCCGGCGCCGGTCGCGGTGGACCACGCGCTCGGCGGCGCCCCGATCCTCTCCGTCCACGACACCGCCGACCACATCGGCGACCTGCTCGTGGAGCTCGCCGACGAGAAGACCGTCCGCGAGCTGCAGCCGGACCACGCCGCCCTGCGCGCCTTCGCCAGGCGCGGGGTGATCGTCACCGCGCCCGCCGAGGATCCCTCCCTCGGGTACGACTTCGTCTCCCGCGGCTTCTTCCCCGCCTTCGGGATCGACGAGGACCCGGTCACCGGCAGCGCCCACACCGCGCTGGCCCCGTTCTGGGCCCAGCGCCTGGGCCGCACCGAACTGACCGGCCTCCAGGGCGGCGCCCGCAAGGGGCTCGTACGGGTGAAACTCGCGGGCGAGCGCACCCTGCTGACGGGCCACGCCGTCACCGTCCTCGACGGGGAGCTGCTCACCTCCCCGTGACTCCCGGCGGGGCGGCCGGCGCCGTGGCGGGCCCGGCCCGCCCGCCCGTCACGGCGTCGGCAGCCAGCCCACCTCGCCGGCGAGCAGCGCGTACCCGCCGAAGGCCACGATGTCGAGCAGCGCGTGCGCGACGACGAGCGGCCCCACCCGGCCCCAGCGGCGGTAGGCCAGCACGAAGACGACGCCCATCACCACGTTGCCGATGAAGCCGCCGATCCCCTGGTAGAGGTGGTACGAGCCGCGCAGCACGGAGCTGGCCAGCAGCGCGGCCGTCGGCGACCAGCCCAGCTGGTCGAGGCGCCGCAGCAGGTAGGCCAGCACGATGACCTCCTCCACCACGGAGTTCTGCACCGCGGAGAGGATCAGCACGGGGAACTTCCACCACACGTCGGGCAGCGCCTCGGGCACCACCGTGAGGTTGAACCCGCCGGCCCGGGCGCCCAGGTAGAAGGCCAGCCCCGCGCTCCCGATCCCGGCCGCCACGAGGGCCCCGCGCCCGAGGTCCGCCACGGGCCGGGTGCGGTCGAAGCCCAGCACCCGCAGCCCCGGCGCCCCCTCGCGGGTCAGCAGGTGCGCCACCAGCAGGACGGGGACCAGCGCGGTGGCGATGCCGAACAGCTGCCAGGCCAGGTCCAGCCAGGGCCGGCCGGGGGCCTGCGAGGCGTTGAGCGTGGCGGCCTGGTCCTTGAGCCCGCCCGGCTTGGTCAGCGAGCCGATGAAGCTGATCAGCGCGGAGACCCCGCTCGCGCCCAGCGACAGCGCCAGCACGAGCAGGGTCTCGGTGCGCAGGACCGCCCTTCCTGGACGCGGCCCGTCCTCTCCCAGCTCCACGACCACCGGCTCCGGCTCCGTGCGCACGCCCGACTCCCGTCCCGCCATCCCGCTGCGCCCTCGCAGTGCGAAATCCCGTTTCCGACCTCCCCATACTGCCTCCTCGGCGGGCCGGTGGGATCATCGCGGCGGGTCGACGGGGACCGGCGGCGGCTCAGGCCCCGCGCTGCGCCGGGATCACCACCTCCTCCTCCGGGGGTGTTCCCAGGCCCACGGGCCAGGTGTGCACCGGGTCGCCCTTGTGCATCAGCTCGCTGTAGCGCCGGGTGGTCGCGGCCAGCGCCTCGTCCCGGGCCAGCCCGGAGGCCAGGGCCCGGTGGTAGGTGTCCACCTGCCAGGTCGCCCCGTTCACCCGCCGCCGGCAGCGCTCCTCGATGATGCCGAGGTAGCGGTCGCGGTCCGCGGGCTCGATGCCCCAGGCGTCCAGGCCCGCCGCCGCCATGGGCAGCAGCTCGTCCAGGACCAGCCGTACCGCGGAGACGCTGGCCAGCCCACCGCCCCGGCCGCGGCGCGGCCACCGCAGCCGCGCGTCGATCCCGTACCGGCAGGCCGCGTCGAAGTTGGCCTCCGCCTCGGCGAACGGCAGCCGGGTCCACACCGGGCGCGGCTCGTCGGCGAGGGTGCGTACGAGCCCGTAGTAGAAGGCGGCGTTGGCGACGACATCGGCGACCGTGGGCCCGGCCGGCAGCACCCGGTTCTCCACCCGCAGGTGCGGCACCCCGTCGGCGACGCCGTACACGGGCCGGTTCCAGCGGTAGACGGTGCCGTTGTGCAGCACCAGCTCCTGGAGCCGCGGCACCCCGCCCTCGGCGAGGACCCGAAGCGGCTCCTCCTCGTCGCAGATCGGCAGCAGGGAGGGGAAGTAGCGGACGTTCTCCGCGAAGAGCTCGTACGCCGAGTCCACCCAGCGCTCCCCGAACCAGGTGCGCGGCCGCACCCCCTGGGCCTGGAGCTCGGGCGGCCGGGTGTCGGTGGCCTGCGTGAACAGCGGCGGCCGCGACTCCCGCCACAGCTCGCGCCCGAACAGGAAGGGCGAGTTGGCGCCGACGGCGATCTGCGCGGCCGTCACCGCCTGCGCCGCGTTCCACACGTCGGCGAAGCGTGCCGGGGTCACCTGGAGATGGAGTTGTACGGAGGTGCAGGCGGCTTCCGGCACGATCGACCCCGAGGTCCACACGAGCCGCTCGACGCCGTCGATGTCGAGCGTGAAGTCCTCCCCGCGCATCATCAGGATCTGCTCGTTGAGCAGCGAGTAGCGGTCGACCGCCGAGAGGTTGGCGGTGACCAGGTCCTCGCGGGAGATCGTCGGAAGGATGCCGATCATCACCACGCCGGCGTCGATCTCCGAGGCCTGTCGGTGGGCGTAGCCGAGCCCCGCGCTGAGTTCCTCGGCGAGCTGGTCGAATACCCGGCCGCCGAGCCGGTGGGGAAGGACGTTCACCTCCAGGTTGAACATACCGAGTTCCGTCTGGAAATCGGGGCTCGCAATCCGCTCCAGCACCTGTGCATTCACCATTCTCGGCAAACCGTCGGCACCCGCGAGATTCAGCTCGATCTCCAGTCCCATCATGTTCTTCGGGCGATCGAACCTCTTCTCCGCCAGAAGTCGCTCCAGTCCCTCCAGGCACTCGTGAAGCTTCCTTCGATACCGCTGCCGATCGGACAGGTCGAATCCGCCCGCCACGACCTTCTCCCCCATCGAAGCGTCCCTCCTCGAGTGGGCCTGGCCCGGGGCACCCAGGCGCGCGTGTACGGTCGATGATGCCCAGGCAGCGTGATCCATAACGCCGGTGGGGGCGCGAGTGGCGAGGAGCGCGCGCCGGTCCGGCCGAGGGAGCTTCGGCACATTCACCTGGCAACTCCCGGCCCGCACATTCCCCCTCGACTTTGCCCCTTCCGAATAACCGATGCTTTCCAGCCGAGCCCCCTTCCGGTAACCTCCGAGGTCAGCGCGGCATGTCCGCGCACATCCGGCATGAATGCCATGTCAGCGGGACCGGTAAGCGCCTTGTCGGCAATAGGCGGGACAGCTAGCCGAAACACTGCGTGAACACATGTCGTATAAACTCCGCAAACGAGGCAGAGAGTTGGCGCGCGGCCATTGCCCCTCAGCCCCCCTCTGGCCCCAGAATGCGACAGCGCCGTCCGCACCTGCCCCCGTTCCACCGGTCTCCCAAGTGAGAGGCGACCCACCATGCCGCTGCATGTCCCTCCGGCTCCCGCGCCCGCCCTGCGCTGCGTCCTCGCGGCACTCGGTTCCCCCACCGCCGTCCATGAGGCGCACACCCCGGCCCTGCGCGCGCTCCAGGGTCCGATGACCGCCGAACTCCCGCTCCCGGTGCACGTCCTCGACCGGCTGAACATGTCGAGCCTGGCGGCCGGCGGCAGGCCGCCCCGTACGAGGCTGACGGGCTGGAGGTTCCTGATCCGCAGCGGCGACCGCTACGTCGCGGCCGCCGACACCCGGCTGACACCGGACGGCTGGGCCTTCTCCCATTTCTTCGAGGGCCCCTACGTCGCCGCCACCGAACGCGCCCTGCGCCAGGCGGAATCGCTCGGCACGAGCTACCAGCCCCGGCTGCTGTCCGTACCGGAGCTGTACATGCTGACCCTGTGGCTGCACGGGGCGGTCGGTGCCGACGCCTCGGCCGGCCTGCCCGCCGGCGAGGACCTGCTGGTGCCGCTGGCCCCGGCCCCGCCGGGCATCGCAGCGTACCGGCCGCATCCCGTCTCCGAACTGCTGCCCGTCATGACCCACCGGCTCACCCCCGCGACGGCACCACTCCCGCCCTCGCTCGCCGCTCCGGCCGCCTGACCTGGCCGGTGACCCGGTCTGCCCATTCGGCCTAGTCCGCTCGGACCAGTGGTGAACCATCCGAAATGACAGGGGAGTTGGCCTGAACCGCCCGCACGGGTGATGCGTCATCAATCTATGAGGACAGCTGGCGGGAAATGCCTGCGAAGCGGCTGTCGTGGGGGAAGACTGATGACAAGCTCCCCGCGGGTGCGGGGATGACCCAGGGGGACGGCCATGAACCACGTATCGAGCCGTAGCACGCAGACCACACCGCAGCGAAAGAACGCATCCATGTGCCAGCACCAGCCAGCCTGCCCGTCAGCCGACTCCGCCGACCGGGAGGCCGCGCTCCCCGTGGCCAACCACCCGGAACAGGGCTGGAGCCTGCTGTGCAATGGCGTCCTGCTCTTCGAGGACACCGGTGAGCTGCTGCCCGACGGCCAGATCATCGCACCGCACCGCCCGCTCGCGGCGGCCTAGCCGACGGAAGCAACGAGAACGACGAGAACGACGAAGGGGCCGGTCCGGGAGAACCTCCCGGACCGGCCCCTCGCTCATGCCGTCAGATCAGTTGTCGTACTCGTCCAGCGGCGGGCAGGAGCACACCAGGTTGCGGTCACCGAAGGCGCCGTCGATGCGGCGCACCGGCGGCCAGTACTTCTCGGCGGCCGTGACCCCGCCCGGGAAGACGGCCTCGTCGCGGGTGTACGGGTGGTTCCACACGCCGCCGCCCAGCGCCGCCGCGGTGTGCGGGGAGTTAGCCAGCGGGTTGTCCTCCAGCGGCCACTCGCCCGAGGCGACCTTCTCGATCTCGGCGCGGATGGCGATCATCGCGTCGCAGAACCGGTCGATCTCGGCGAGGTCCTCGGACTCCGTCGGCTCGATCATCAGCGTGCCGGCGACCGGGAAGGACATGGTCGGGGCGTGGAAGCCGTAGTCGATCAGACGCTTGGCGATGTCGTCCACGCTCACGCCCGTCGCCTTCGACAGCGGACGCAGGTCGATGATGCACTCGTGCGCGACCAGGTTGCCCGGGCCGGTGTAGAGCACCGGGTAGTGCGGCTCCAGGCGCTTGGCGATGTAGTTGGCTCCGAGCACCGCGACCTGGGTGGCGCGCTTGAGGCCCTCGCCGCCCATGAGGCGCACGTACGACCAGGAGATCGGCAGGATGCCCGCCGAGCCCCACGGAGCGGCCGAGATCGGGCCGACGCCCGTCTGCGGACCTGCCGTCGGCTGGAGCGGGTGGTTCGGCAGGTACGGGG
This sequence comes from Streptomyces sp. NPDC048337, assembly GCF_043201175.1. Taxonomy (NCBI): domain Bacteria; kingdom Bacillati; phylum Actinomycetota; class Actinomycetes; order Kitasatosporales; family Streptomycetaceae; genus Streptomyces; species Streptomyces sp. NPDC048337. Next base: position 13,412 of record NZ_JBICYR010000002.1, on the reverse strand, counting down.
CCAGGTGCGCCCGGACACCGACCGGGCCGACGCCCGGGCCGCCGCCGCCGTGCGGGATGCAGAAGGTCTTGTGCAGGTTCAGGTGCGAGACGTCGCCGCCGAAGTGACCCGGCTTGGCCAGGCCCACCAGGGCGTTGAGGTTGGCGCCGTCCACGTAGACCTGGCCGCCGGCGTCGTGCACCTGGGCGCAGATGTCGGCGACGTGCTCCTCGAACACACCGTGCGTCGACGGGTAGGTGATCATCAGCACGGCGAGCTCGTCGCGGTACTGCTCGATCTTGGCGCGCAGGTCGGCCGCGTCCACCTCGCCGTCGTCGGCGGTCTTGACGACGACGACCTTCATGCCGGCCATCACGGCGCTGGCGGCGTTGGTGCCGTGCGCGGAGGACGGGATGAGGCAGACGGTGCGCTGCTCGTCGCCGTTGGCGCGGTGGTAGGCGCGTACGGCCAGCAGACCGGCCAGCTCACCCTGGGACCCGGCGTTGGGCTGGATGGAGACCTTGTCGTAGCCGGTGACCTCGCAGAGACGTTCCTCCAGCTCGTTGATGAGCGTGAGGTAGCCCTCGGCCTGCGCCACCGGGGCGAAGGGGTGCAGCTGGCCGAATTCGGGCCAGGTCACCGGCTCCATCTCGGTGGTCGCGTTGAGCTTCATGGTGCAGGAGCCCAGCGGGATCATGCCGCGGTCCAGCGCGTAGTCCTTGTCCGAGAGCTTGCGCAGGTAGCGCAGCATCGCGGTCTCGGAGCGGTGCTGGTGGAAGACCGGGTGGGTCAGGTACGCGTCCGAGCGCAGCAGGCCCTCGGGCAGGGTGTCGGCCGTGGTCTCGTCGAGCGCCTCGATGTCCGCGGTGACCCCGAAGGCGGCCCAGACGGCCTCGATGTCGGCGCGCAGCGTGGTCTCGTCGCAGGAGACGGAGACGTGGTCCGCGTCGGCCTGGTACAGGTTGACCCCGCCCTCACGGGCGGCGGCCACGACCTCGGCCGCACGGCCCGGCACGCGGGCCGTGATCGTGTCGAAGTACGAGCCGTGCGCGATCTCCACGCCACCGGCCTTCAGGCCCGCGGCGAGCAGGGCCGCGTAGCGGTGGGTCCGGCGGGCGATCGTCCGCAGGCCGTCGGGGCCGTGGTAGACGGCGTACATGGCGGCCATGACGGCCAGCAGCACCTGCGCGGTACAGATGTTGCTGGTGGCCTTCTCGCGGCGGATGTGCTGCTCGCGGGTCTGCAGCGCCAGGCGGTACGCCTTGTTGCCGTCCGCGTCCACGGAGACGCCGACGAGGCGGCCCGGCAGCGAGCGGGCGTGCTTGGCCTGGACGGCCATGTAACCGGCGTGCGGTCCGCCGAAGCCCATCGGGACGCCGAAGCGCTGCGTGGTGCCCACCGCGATGTCCGCGCCCAGCTCGCCCGGGGAGGTCAGCAGGGTCAGGGCGAGCAGGTCCGCCGAGACGGTGACGATGGCACCGAGCTCGTGCGCCTGGTCGATGAGCGGCTTGATCTCCCGTACGGCACCGGAGGCGCCCGGGTACTGGATCAGGACGCCGAAGACGCCGCGCTCGGCGATCTCGGCCGGGATGCCCTCGCTCAGGTCGGCGACGACGACCTCGACACCGGTCGGCTCGGCGCGGGTCTCGATCACGGCGATCGTCTGCGGCAGGGCGTCGGCGTCGATCAGGAACACGCCCCCCTTGACCTTGCCCACGCGGCGGGCGAGCGACATGGCTTCGGCGGCCGCGGTGCCCTCGTCGAGCAGCGAGGCACCGGAGGTCGGCAGCCCGGTGAGGTCGGCGACCAGGGTCTGGAAGTTCAGCAGCGCCTCGAGGCGGCCCTGGGAGATCTCCGGCTGGTACGGGGTGTAGGCCGTGTACCAGGCCGGGTTCTCCATGACGTTGCGGAGGATCACCGGCGGCGTGAAGGTGCCGTAGTAGCCGAGACCGATCATCGAGGTGAGGACCTGGTTGCGGTCGGCGAGCGAGCGCAGCTCGGCCAGCACCTCGGCCTCGGTCCGCGCCTCGGGCAGGTTCAGCGCTTCCGCGGTCTTGATGACATCCGGCACCGCGGCGGCGGTCAGCTCGTCCAGGGAGCCGTAGCCCACATGGGCGAGCATCTTCGCCTGCGCCTCGGCATCCGGGCCGATGTGGCGCTGCTCGAAGGGGATGCCTCGCTCCAGCTGGGAGAGCGGAATGCGGTTGGCGGTCATGTTGGGAGGCCTCCTGGTCGTATGACCTGCGAGGGGCACCACGGCGCGGGCACCCGGACGGCCTCCCCCTCTGTCATCTCAACCTGAGAGTTTCACCGGGCCCCACAGGGGTTGCCTGTGCGGTCCGGCTTTCACCGTCGGTGAGGAGGGGAACCGGCACTGCGCGCCCGGTACCCGCCCCTGCTTTCCAGAGTGGCCTCGTCCGTGCGGTACGTATGCCTGAGAGATTCCGGGGAGGATTTGCTCCTTCGGCGCCTCCGTCACGCTCACTCGGAGGACTCTCCCGCACAGGGTCGACAGCCATCACCCAGCCTACCAGCGAGGATCTGGGCACTCCCCGAGTGGCCTGCTTTCCCGATATGCACTTCTGTAGTGCTTACGGAGGAGTTGCGACCATTTGGAGGGACCGTGCAGACCGACATCGATCCGCGCAGCCTGATCGGCCGCAAGGCGTTCGACCGCAACGGCACCAAGATCGGCACCGTCGACGAGGTCTACCTCGACGACGCCACCGGCGTCCCGGAATGGGCCGCCGTGCGCACGGGCCTGTTCAGCCGGGACGCCTTCGTGCCGCTGGAGCCCAGCGAGCTGGTGGGCGACACCCTTCGGGTGCCCTTCGACCGCTCCTTGATCAAGGAAGCCCCCGACTTCGGTGTCGGCCGTCACCTCTCCCCCGAACAGGAACTGCAGCTGTACCACCACTACGGCCTGGACGTGACCCTCCCGACCGACTTCCAGCACGACTTCGGCCGCCTGGCGGGCGACGACAGCACCTAGTAGGGAGCGTCCGCCCCCGCGTCCCCCACCAGCGGCAGCGGATCGGACGGCTCGAGGTCGGGGTCGTCCACCCGGAAGGTCCGCACCCGGCCGGGCGGCGATCCGGGCTGCTCGAACCGTACGGTCACCCGCCCGACGCCGCTGCCCTGCACCCACCCGGGCCCGTACACCGCATGCCGTACGTCGCTCCCGGCCGGCCACCGCCGCTCGGGAGCGGGCTCGGCCTCGCCGGGCGCCCCGGGCACGGTGCCCGGCGCCGGCGCCTGGTCCGGGGCCGTCCGGGCCTCTGAGCCCCCGCCCACCGCGACGGCCGTACCGCCCGGCTCCGAACCCTCCGGCCCGGGCCCCGCGCCGTCCCCGGCGGCCCCGGCGGCGGCCGTCTCGCCGTCCCCGTCCGCCTCGGCGGCCAGCGACTGGGCGAACAGGTCCTCCTGCGTGTAGTCCGCCAGGCCGGTCACCCCCACCCCCAGCAGCCGCACCCCGCCCGTGGTGTCCACACCCTCCAGCAGCCGCGCGGCGGCCTCCCGCACCACCGCCGGGTCGTCCGTGGGCCCCCGCAGGGTCTCCGACCGCGTCAGCGTGGAGAAGTCGTACCGCCGCACCTTCAGCACGATCGTGCGGCCCGAATGCCCCGACCCCCGCAGCCGCTGCACGCACCGGTCGGCGAGCCGCTGCACCTCGCCCCGGATCCGCACCCGGTCGTGCAGGTCCACGTCGAAGGTGTCCTCCACCGACACCGATTTCGCGTCCCGCTCCGCGACCACCGGCCGGTCGTCCAGCCCCAGCGCCATCCGGTACAGCCCCACGCCGTGCGAGCGCCCCAGCATGCGGACCAGCTCGTCCTCTCCGGCCTCCGCCAGCTCCCCCACCGTGTGGATCCCGGCACGGCGCAGGTGCTCACCCGTGGCCGGCCCCACGCCGGGCAGGGTGCGCACCGACATGGGCGCCAGCAGCTCCCGCTCGGTGCCCGGCTCGATCAGCAGCAGACCGGCCGGCTTGGCCTCCTCGGACGCCACCTTGGCCAGCATCTTCGACCCGGCCAGGCCCACCGACCCGCTGAGCCCCGTGGCGGCCCGGATGTCCGCCCGCAGCCGCTCCCCCGTCGCCCGGGCCGTCTCCGAGTCGAAGGCGGTCCCGCCCGCCTCCAGGTCCACGAAGGCCTCGTCCAGGCTCAGGGGCTCCACCAGCGGCGACAGCTCCCGCAGCAGCGCCATCACCACGTCGCTGACCTCGCGGTAGAGGCTGAAGCGGGGGATCAGATACGCGCCGTTCGGGCAGAGCCGCCGCGCCTGCGCCATCGGCATCGCCGAATGCACCCCGAAGCGCCTGGCCTCGTACGAGGCGGTGGCGACGACCCCGCGCGGCCCGAGCCCGCCGACGATGACGGCCTTGCCGCGCAGGCTGGGCTTCGACGCCTGCTCTACGGAGGCGTAGAAGGCGTCCATGTCCAGATGCAGGATGGTCGGCGCGGCTCTCACACCCCGATGCTGCCTTACGCCACTGACAACGGGGTGATCTTCGGCCCGCGGGTCAGACGGCCCGGTTCCGGCGGGCGGCCAGCTCGTCGGTCGGGTTGTGCCCGATCAGGGTCTCGCCGGTGTCCACGCGCTCCCCGTGCAGCTGCGACAGCGCGCTCTCGACGTCGCGCCAGACCACGCCCACGGCGATGCCGAAGACGCCCTGCCCGCCCTGGAGCAGGCTCACGACCTGGTCCGGCGAGGTGCACTCGTACACGGTGGCGCCGTCGCTCATCAGCGTCATCCGCTCGAGGTCGGAGAATCCGCGGTCCCGCAGGTGCTGCACGGCGGTGCGGATGTTCTGCAGCGCCACCCCGGTGTCCAGGAAGCGCTTGACGATCTTGAGGACGACGACGTCCCGGAAGCTGTACAACCGCTGGGTACCCGAACCGTACGCGGGCCGCACGCTGGGCTCCACCAGCCCGGTCCGCGCCCAGTAGTCGAGCTGCCGGTAGGTGATGCCGGCCGCGGCGCACGCCGTCGGCCCGCGGTAGCCGATCTGCTCGGGCGCCGGGTCACCGCCCACCGGTCCGACCGGCGTCGACTCCGGCTGACGGCGCGCGGAACCGGCCGCGCTGCCGTGCAGCGGGTACGGTCCACCGTCACTCCGTACGGGGATGCCCCCGGTCGTACCGTCGCCCGTGATCCTCACGCCGACCCTCCGTCCTTGACCTGCCACCTTGAAGGTAGGCAGTCACCAGGGGTGCGTCAACGATCGCCACACTCGGCACGCCGAGTGATAATCACCCTGAGAGTGGTTTCCCGTATCCCTTTGCGGGGAAAGGCTACTCGAATGGGCTGACAGTTCCCCGTGGACGACGCGGCCGACTCGGCCGGCGGCTCACTGCTGCGGGCCGGTGCCGAAGTCCTCGGGCGAGATCTGATCGAGGAACTCGCGGAACTTCTCCACCTCGTCCTCCTGCTCGTCGGGAATGGCAATACCGGCGTCGTCGAGCACGCCGTCACTGCCGTAGATCGGCGTCCCCGTCCGCAGGGCCAGCGCTATGGCGTCGGAAGGACGCGCGCTCACCTCGACCCCGCTGGCGAAGACGAGCTCCGCGTAGAAGACGCCCTCCCGCAGATCCGTGATCCGGACCTCGGTGAGCTCCTCGCCGATCGCCTCCAGCACGTCCTTGAACAGGTCGTGCGTCAGCGGTCGGGCAGGGGCCATCCCCTGCTGCGCGAAGGCAATGGCGGTCGCCTCCCCTGGACCGATCCAGATGGGGAGGTACCGGTCGCCTCCCACTTCACGCAGGAGCACGATCGGTTGGTTGGAGGGCATTTCCACCCGGACACCCACAACGTCGAGCTCGTTCACACAGTAACCCTAGGACGTGCCCGGCCGGTTTGGGTAGTCGGGGCCCCCTCCATCACGGTAGACGCACCCCGAGGGCCGTCTGTACGAGCGCCTCGTGGAGCCGTACGGAGAGCCCGGCGAGCTCTTTCATGGTCGCTTCGGCATGTGCCCTGGTCTGGGGGTTGCGGTGCCGGCGCAGCGGTGCCACGACCTGCTCCACGAGGCCCGCCTCCCGGTCCGCGGCGGCCTTCATCGCGCGCAGGTGCCGCGGCTCCAGCCCGAACCGCCCCAGGTCGGCCACCAGCCGGGCCACGGTGACGGCCTCGGCGTCGAACCCGCCGCCCGGCGCCTCGGCGAGCAGCCCGTACGACTCCCACTCCACCAGCTGGACCTCGTCCACCTCGGCGGCCGCCAGCAGCTCCGCACGGCCCACGCGGGCCACGGTGGGCCGCTCCCGGCCCACCTCGCCGTAGACGGCCGCCGGGCTCGCGGGATCCACGGTATCCCCGTGCGCGGTGGGCGCCGGGATACGGATCTGCTCACCGCGGGCGAGCGCGTCGAGCTGCTCGCGGATGACCTTCAGCGGAAGGTAGTGATCGCGCTGAAGACGCAGGACACGGGCCAGCCGCTCCACGTCCTCGGCGCTGAACTTGCGATATCCGGACGGTGTGCGCCTGGGCTCGACGAGCCCCTCCGCCTCCAGGAACCGGATCTTCGAAATCGTGACTTCGGGGAACTCGTCACGCAGCGTGGTGAGCACCGTGCCGATGCTCACCAGCCGCCCGGCCGAGCCGGCGGTGCCGTTCGCAGCGCCGTTTCTTGGGGCACCGCCTGTCGGGGTGCGCAGCATGGGACCTTCCCTTGACGGGCTCAGACGCCCCGCAGGCTCGCGTAGAAGACCAGCCGGTACTTGCCGATCTGCACCTCGTCGCCGTTGTGCAGGGCGACGGAGTCGATCGGTTCGCGGTTCACATACGTGCCGTTGAGGCTGCCGACGTCGGAGACGGTGAAGCCGCCGTCCTGGCTCCTGCGGAATTCGACATGGCGCCGGGAGACGGTGACGTCGTCCAGGAAGATGTCGCTCTGCGGGTGCCGGCCCGCCGTGGTCAGCTCACCGTCCAGCAGGAAGCGGCTGCCCGAGTTGGGGCCGCGCCGCACGATGAGCAGGGCGGAACCCGGGGGCAGTGCCTCCACCGCGGCCTGGGCCTCGGGGGACAGCGAGGACGACACGTGCTGTTGTCCCGACACCTCGGCCTCGTAGGCCTCGAGGCCCGAGATCGAGATGGTGGACGTGGTCTCCGAGGCACGCTCCGGCGTCAGACCCGCCCGCAGCGGCGCCCCGCAGTTGGAGCAGAAGCGACTGGCCGCATCGCTGCGGTGTCCGCACCTGCTGCAAATCTGCTCGGCCGACATGGACGGCTCCTCGCGCCGCGGCTGCCCCGCGGAGGCATTGGTGGCATACGGGTCGGGGACAAACCCTCCACCCGTACTTGAGGTTGATGGTTCACCGAAACCTATGCGTCCGGAACCAGCAGGGTCAACAGACGACGCGCCGTACGCGCCCGAATTGTCGCCCTCGCCCGCGACCTCGTCCCGGAAGAGCGGCCGGTCGCCCTGCCCTTCCGCCTCACCGTGCCCGGCGCGGTGACGTGCCGCACCGCTCTCCTCACGGTTCTTCTTGCCGAACAACTTCTCAAACAACTTCACGGGCGATTCCCCTTGACCGAAACAGACCCGCCCGTGGGGCAGGACGAACTCCGAATGCACACACCTGCCGACCCGGACATTCTCACAACGTCCGTAACCACCAGACAGTTTCCACCACGCACCGCGACTTCGGTGCGCCGACCCCCCGCAGGCATCCTCCCGCGTGAGCCGGTCCACTCTCCGCTCCGCTTCCTCACGATGACGACCGAGCGTAGTCAGGCTGCTTCGCAGCCCGCAAGGCATCCACAACGATCTTCGCCGACCGTGTGACGGCGACGGTGGCCTGTTCCTTCTCCAGCGTCTGCACGACACCGCCGGGGATGTTGAGCGCGGGCTCCAGATCCTGGGCCTTGCCGATCACCCTGAACTCGTAGGGCTGTGTGATCTTCTTACCGTCGATCCCGACCCCACCGCTCTCGTCCGAGAAGTACGAGCCCGCCACGATGCGCACGCCGTTGATCTGGATCGCCTCGGCCCCGGCCGCCCGCAGCTCCTGAAGCGTGTCCAGCAGCTGGTCGGACCGCACCTGGCCCTTGGGATCGGTGATCTTCAGCGTGATGCCCGGGCCCTGCGCTGCCACCGTACCGGCCAGGATGCCGAGTTGACGCTCCTTCTCCACGGTCTGCTTGCGGGCCTCCTCGGCCTGGTTCGAGCTGCTCTCCAGCTCCTTGCGCTGATCCTCCAGCTTCTGCTTCTCGTCCTCCAGCCGCTTGGTCCGCCCGTCCAGCTCGTCGAGGATCCGTACGAGGTCCTCCTGACGGGCTCCGCGCAGCGCGCTGGAGTCGCTGGTCGACCGCACCTGGATGGCCAGTCCCAGGCCCAGGACGAACAGCAGCACCGCGACGATCAGTTGGGCCCGGCTCACCCGCGGCGGCCACAGCCCTGCCGCGAGCCGCTGCCGACCCGTCTGCTCGGGCGCGCCGGCCTGCTCCGTCCCCTCCTTAAGAGGCTGCTCGGGGACGTTCGGTTCCTCCGGAGGGGTGTCGTTCGTACTCATCGGCCTCACGCCCGGAACACGTGCCGGCGGATGGCCGCGGCGTTGGAGAAGATGCGGATGCCGAGGACCACGACCACGCCCGTGGACAGCTGCGAGCCCACGCCCAGCTTGTCGCCGAGGAAGACGATCAGCGCGGCCACGACCACGTTCGACAGGAAGGACACCACGAAGACCTTGTCCACGAAGATGCCGTCCAGCATCGCGCGCAGGCCCCCGAACACCGCGTCCAGCGCCGCCACCACGGCGATCGGCAGATAAGGCTCCACCACGGCCGGCACTTCGGGCCGGACCAGAAGTCCGACCACCACTCCGACCACGAGGCCCAGTACCGCGATCACGATGCACCCTTCTGCTGCTCTGCTGCTGTAGCCGTACGTACGGTCAGACTCGGCGCGGCCGGCAGCCGCACCTCGTCCTGGGGGGACAGCGAGTACCGGATCCCGTAGCTCTCCTGCAGTACGTGCAGGTACTGGCCGTCCGCCGAGTCCTGGAAGGCGGTGCCGAGCCGCTTCTTGTCCCCCACCGCCAGCACCTCGTACGGCGGCACCAGCGGCCTGTTGTCGACCAGTATCGCGTCACCCGCGGCCCGGATCGCCGACAGCGCCGTAAGCCGCTGCCCGTTGATCGACACGGCCTCCGCGCCGGACTGCCACAGCCCGTTGACGATCTTCTGCATGTCGCGGTCGCGGAGCCGACCGGTGTCGGAGAAGCCCGCGCTCTCCCGCGGACCGCCACCGCCGCCCGAGGAGGAGCCCTTCGCGTCGTCCACGACCAGCTTGATCCCGGGCCCGCGGACCTCCGTGGCACCGGACAGCAGCGCCACCAGCTCGCCCTGTCCTCCGCCGGGCTGCTTGAGCGCGGCACGCTGGCGGTCGGCGACATTCGTCCGCAGACGCTCGATGTCCCGCTCCAGGCCGTCCGCGCGCTCGTCGGCCCGATCCACGCGGTCGATCAGTTCCTGACGCTCCTTGGCCAGCACCGGCGCGGCTATGCGCGCCTCGGCGGCTCCGAGCGTGACGACCATGGCGGCGAGCACGAGTCCGGCGGCGAGCGCCAGTTTGGCCTTGAGGGTGCGGGGCAGTCCCGCCGTACCCTCCGCCTCGCGCCGGGCCGCGGCCTCCGCATAGCCCTCGTCGAGACTGTGGTCCATCACGTGCGTCAGCAGCGACATGGAGGCGTCCGGGCGCGCGGGCGGGGAAGACGCCGAGCTCCGGTTGGGGGGCGGCTGCGACATGCCGCACATCGTCGCATGTCGGCGGCGCACACACCGAATGCACCCGTCCGGCGGGCCGGGGCGGGGACGTCCCCGCGCCGGCCCGCCGGACCTGGCTCCTACGCCGATCAGTGCCCGGCGCCGTCCACCACGCCGGCCCACTCGTCGAGCAGGGCCTGCGCCGAGGCGTCGTCCGGCCCTTCGGCCCACAGGTGGGTGGCCGCTTCTGCCGGGTCGGGCAGGACCAGCGCCCACCGCCCGTCGGCCTCCACGACCCGCACCCCGTCGGTGGTGTCCACGGTCCGGTCGCCCGCCGCCTCCACGACCCGGCGCATCACGAGCCCCTTCACCGCCCACGGCGTCGGCACGTCCCGCTTGAGCACGTGGGCCCGCGGAATCCGGGCGTCGATCTGGCTCAGCGTGAGCTGCGTCCGCGCCACCAGCCCGAGCAGCTGCACGAAGGCCGCCGACCCGTCGAAGACGCTGCTGAACTCGGGAACGATGAACCCGCCCCGACCGTCTCCACCGAAGATGGTGTTCTCCGCCCGGCCCACCCGGGTCAGGTCGTCGGGCGAGGTCGTCGTCCACTCCACCTGCGTGCCGTGGTAGGCCGCCACCTGCTCGGCGACCCGTGTCGTGGTCACCGGCAGCGCGACCTTGCCACTGCGCTTCTCCGCGGCCACCAAGTCGAGCATCACCAGCAGCGCCCGGTCGTCCTCGATGATCCGCCCGCGCTCGTCGACCAGGGAGATCCGCTCCCCCACCGGGTCGAACCGCACGCCGAAGGCGGCCCGCGCCGAGGCCACGATCTCCCCGAGGCGCACCAGACCGGCCCGCCGGGACTCGGTGGTCTCCGTAGGCCTGGACTCGTCGAGCCCGGGATTGATCGTCAGCGCGTCCACGCCTAGCCGGCCCAGCAGGCTGGGCAGCACGAGGCCGGCGCTGCCGTTGGAGGCGTCCACGACGACCTTGAGCCCGGCGGCACCGATCCCGTTGATGTCCACCCGCCGCAGCAGCGAGCCCGTGTAGGAGTCGAAGACGCTGGACGGGAACTGCAGGTCACCGATCTCGCCCGGGAACGCCCGCCGGTACTCCTGGCGCGCGTACACGCGGTCCAGCTTGCGCTGCCCCGCCTGCGAGAGGTCCGCGCCCCGCTCGTCCAGGAACATGATGTCCACGGAATCCGGAACTCCGGGCGAGGTCCGCAGCATGATGCCGCCGGCGCTGCCCCGCGCGGTCTGCTGCCGCGCCACGGGCAGCGGTACGTTCTCCAGGTCCCGTACGTCGATGGCGCTGGCCTGGAGCGCGGAGATCACCGCCCGTTTGAGGGCTCTCGCGCCTCGGGAGTGGTCGCGGGCCGTGGTGACGATCGCCCCCTTCTTCAGGGTCGTCGCATAGGCTCCGGCGAGCCGGACCACCAGCTCGGGGGTGATCTCGACGTTGAGGATGCCGGAGACGCCGCGGGCCCCGAACAGATGTGCCTGTCCGCGGGACTCCCAGATCACCGAGGTGTTGACGAAGGCGCCGGCCTCGATGGTCTTGAAGGGGTAGACCCGCACGTTCCCCTGGACGATCGATTCCTCGCCGACGAGGCACTCGTCGCCGATGACGGCGCCGTCCTCGATGCGGGCGGCCCGCATGATGTCGGTGTTCTTGCCGATGACGCAGCCGCGGAGGTTGCTGTGGGGACCGAGGTAGACGTTGTCGTGCACGACGGCCCTGTGCAGGAAGGCCCCGCTCTTGACGACGACGTTCGACCCGACCACGGTGTGCTCGCGGATCTCCACCCCGGCTTCGACCTTGGCGTAGTCCCCGATGTACAGGGGCCCGCGCAGCACCGCGTCGGGGCTGACCTCGGCCCCTTCGGCGATCCATACCCCGGGACTGATCTCGAAGCCGTCCATCTCGACCTGGACCTGGCCCTCGAGCACGTCGGCCTGCGCCTTGACGTAGCTCTCGTGCGTGCCGACGTCCTCCCAGTAGCCCTCGGCGACGTAGCCGTAGATCGGCCGGCCTTCCTTCATCAGCTGCGGGAAAACGTCTCCGGACCAGTCCACCGAGACATCCGCGTCGACGTAGTCGAAGATCTCCGGCTCCATCACGTAGATGCCGGTGTTGATGGTGTCCGAGAAGACCTGCCCCCAGGTCGGCTTCTCCAGGAAGCGCTCGACCTTTCCTTCCTCGTCCACGATGGTGATACCGAATTCCAGCGGATTCGGCACCCGGGTCAGGCAGACGGTGACGAGGCCGCCCTTCTCCTTGTGGAAGCGGATCAGATCGGTGAGGTCGAAGTCGGTGAGCGCATCGCCGGAGATGACAAGGAAGGTGTCGTCCTTCAAGGCCTCCTCGGCATTCTTCACGCTGCCGGCGGTGCCGAGTGGCTTCTCCTCGTTGGCATAGGTGAGCTCCATTCCGAGCTCTTCGCCATCTCCGAAGTAGTTCTTGACGAGCGAGGCCAGGAACTGCACGGTGACCACGGTCTCACTGAGCCCATGCCGCTTGAGCAGCCTGAGCACATGCTCCATGATCGGCCGGTTGGCCACGGGCAGGAGCGGCTTGGGCATGCTCGAGGTCATGGGGCGAAGACGCGTGCCTTCGCCACCGGCCATCACGACGGCCTTCATGTCGGAAGAGTCCTCCTTGAGAGACGACGGTCGGGCCGACCTCACCCACGTCTCGGGCGGTGACTCCGCAAGCCTTCCGCGTCATCCGGCGCCTGGCGAGCTCAATCGGCCGTGGCGTCCGCCTTCACCAGACGACGGACTTGGACCACGTAAAGGATTCCTGCCCACCAGTAGAGGGTTGTACCCCATCCCGCGAACGCCCATCCGAAAACTGAGCCCGTCCAGGCCAACCAACCCGTGCCGTCACTGAGCAGCAGCAAGGGGAACGCGTACATCAGGTTGAAGGTGGCGGCCTTGCCGAGGAAGTTGACCTGCGGCGGCGGATAGCCGTGACGGCGCAGGATCCACACCATGACCAGCAACATCAGTTCGCGCGCGATCAGCGCTCCGGTGAGCCACAGGGGCAGAATCTCGCGATAGGTCAGGCCGAAGAGCGTCGACAGGATGTACAACCGGTCCGCGGCCGGATCCAGCAGCCGGCCGAGGCTGCTGATCTGATTCCAGCGGCGCGCGAGTTTCCCGTCGAGGTAGTCGCTGACCCCGCTGAGCATGAGGACGGCCAGGGCCCACCCGTCGTGCTTCGCCAGGATCAGCCACAGGAACACGGGCACGCCGACCAGGCGAGCCATGCTCAGGATGTTCGGAATGGTGAAAATTCGGTCAGTCTGAACCCGAGTCTCCTGGACCTCCACCCGGGGGCCTCCACTGTGACTGTAGAAAAGTAGAACGATGCCCCCTGACCCTACAGGAGACCCCGTCCGACCCCGGAACGCAGAAAAGCCCCGCACCAGGATCAGAGATCCGGTGCGGGGCTTTCCCACAATGATTGTTCGGCGGCGTCCTACTCTCCCACAGGGTCCCCCCTGCAGTACCATCGGCGCTGAAAGGCTTAGCTTCCGGGTTCGGAATGTAACCGGGCGTTTCCCTAACGCTATGACCACCGAAACACTATGAAATTCGAACGCTGGCTGACTTCACAGCTGTTCGTTATTTCAGAACTAACACAGTGGACGCGAGCAACTGAGGACAAGCCCTCGGCCTATTAGTACCAGTCAGCTTCACCCGTTACCGGGCTTCCACATCTGG